>JAJZQO010000123.1 GCA_021847575.1 Bacillota bacterium
CGGCCTTTCTCAGGGACGGCGTGCAGAAGATCGTCGACGGTCTGGACGAAGCGGCCCTGCGCCGGATGGTCGAGCGCAGGATCGAGATCGAGGAGCGGCGCTCCCGCGCGCTCGCCGAGTTCTTCCAGACGGCGGGAGGCTTCGCTCCGACGCTCGGCATCATCGGCACGGTGGTCGGCCTCGTCTCCGTCCTCAGCCACCTGAGCGACGTGCAGCGCCTCGCGCCGTCGATTGCCACGGCCTTTCTCGCGACCCTCTGGGGCATCGCGTCGGCCAATCTCTTCTGGCTGCCGCTCGGCTTCCATCTCGAGCACCTGGAGCGCCAGGAGCGCGAGGACCAGGAGATGCTGCTCCAGGGCATGGTCGGGATCGCCAACGGTCAGAACCCGCGCATCCTGCGCGAGGAGCTCGCCGTATATCTCATGCCAGGAAGCCACAAAGACATGGCACCGCACAAGGAGGCCTCGTGATGAAGCCGTCTGACGCCATGTTCCACAGACTGCCTCGGCCGAACGGCAGGTTCCCGATATCGCTGGCGGGGCCCGCGTGCTAGACGCGGCGCGCAAGGTGGCCGTGGTGATGGCCGCGCTCGGCCCCGAACTCGCGGCGAAGGTGTACGAGCACCTCGACGAGGAGGAAGTCGAGCGGGTGACGCTCGAGATCGCCCAAGCGCAGCCGCTCCCTGGGGAGGAACGCCTCGAGGTGCTGCGCGAGTTCCACGATCTGCAGGAATCCCGCACAACGCTGACGATGGGTACGGGGTTCGCCCAGGCGGTGCTGGAGCGCGCGTTCGGCCTGCAGCGGGCCAGGGAGATGCTCGCGCGCGTCGCGGAGAGCGTGGCGCCGCGCCCCTTCGCGTTCCTGCAGGGCCTCGACCCCGTGCAGCTCCTGATGCTGCTGCAGGGCGAGCACCCGCAGACGATCGCGCTCGTCCTGTCGTTTTTGGATCCTGCCGCGGCCGCCCTGATCCTGAAGAACCTCACGCCGGAGCAGCAGGGGGACGTCGCCAGCCGCGTCGCGATGATGGAGAGCACGAACCCCCAGCTCGTCGCCTCGGTCGCGGCCATCCTCGAGCGCAAGATCGAGGCGCTCTTCGGCGCGGACCTCGCCCGGACGGGCGGCATCGACGCCGTGGTCCAGCTCCTGACGCGCGTGGACCGCTCCACCGAGCGCGGCATCCTCGGGTCCATGGAAGGCTCGGACCCCGAGCTCGCCGACGAGATCCGCCGGCGGATGTTCCTGTTCGAGGACTTCCGCAGCGTGCAGGGCCGGGACCTGCAGCGCATCATCCGCGAGGTGGACCAGAAGGACATCGTGCTGGCCCTCAGGACGGCCTCGGACGAGATCGCGCAGCTCTTCTTCCGCAACATGTCCCAGCGCATGGCCGAGGTGGTGCGCGAGGACCTCGCCCTCCTGCCGCCGACGCGCCTGCGCGACCTCGAGGCCGCCCAGCAGCGCATCGTCGCCCTGGCGCGCCACCTCGAGGAGGCCGGCGAGATCATTCTCAGCGAGGGCCACGGCGACGATGCCATGCTGAGCTGAGGAGTCTCGCCTCAAGGCGACGCCAGCAGCGGCAGGAGCAGGCGCTCCTCGATCTCACGCCGGGCCGCGCGGGCAGCCGCCATGTCCACCTGCGCGAAGCGCAGGTCCTGCCCGGGCCTGAGCTGCGCCAGCACAGGGATGTCGGCGGAAATCACGGTCGCCGGCACGGGATATCCCCCGACCGACCCCCTGCCCTGCAGGAGGATGATCGGCTGGCCGCTCGGCAGGATTTCGATCGCGCCAAGCGGCGTGCCCTCGGACGGAATGTCGCCAGGGGCCCCCGGCACCTCCGGCCCCGCGAGCCGCATGCCGACGCGGTTCGATTCCGTCGTGACCCGATATGGCCCCGAGGTGAGGCTCTTCAGGGCGCCGTCCGGGAAAAGTCCGTCGCGCGGGCCGGGCACGAAACGCACCGTGTCGCGTTGGAGGGACGTCGCCACCGGCGCCTCCACGCGCTCGCCACCGCCGCCGCCCACCTCGAGCAGGTCTCCCGCCCAAAGAGCCCGCCCGCCCTGGCCTCCCACCCGGGACTGCAGGTCCGTCGCGCGGCTGTGGAGCACCCTTTCGCCGCTGACGCCGCCCGCGAAGCCGAGGTAGGCGCGAAACCCCTGCCGCGGGCCTGCGAACGAGATGACGTCGCTGGGAGCGAGCTCGCGACTCTCGCCCGCTGGCCACGGCTCGCCGTTCAGGCTGGCCCCGAGCTCGGCCCCGGCGAGGCCGGCGAAGCAGGCGTCGAGCACCTCGAGCTCGGGGCCGAGCAGGGTGATCTCGAGCGCCGCGTCCCCGAGGTCGCAGCCCGCGAGCCGCAAGGCCCAGCGCAAGGCGTAGCTGTCCACGGCGCCCTGCTGGGGCACGCCGAGATGGCCGTAGCCCTGCCGGCCGAGATCCTGGACCGTGGTCAGCATGCCCCCGCGCCGGACGGCGAGCCTAGCCACCGCTCGCACCGCCCGCAGGGTCCAGTTCACGCTCGAGCCTCGCGAATGTCCCTGCGTCGATCGGGTGGAACGAGACGGTGTCGCCGGGCCGAGTCAGGGCCGACACTGGCTCCAGCCAGGAAAAGACGCGTACGGGTGTCCGGCCGATCAGGTGCCAACCGCCAGAGCTCTGAAAGGGATAGATGCCGGTCTGCAAGCCGGCGATGGCCACCGAGCCCTGCGCCACTTCAAGCCTCGGTGCCGCGCGTCGCGGCAGCCTTAGCCGCGGGGGCAGCGACGCGAGATAGGGGAAACCAGGCGAGAAGCCCAGACAGTAGACCCGGTAGAGCTCACCCGCGTGCAGGGCCACCACCTCATCGACCGTGAGGCCGGTCGCCGCCGCGACCTCGCCCAGGTCCGGGCCATAATCGCCGCCGTAGCAGACCGGGATGTCGTGATGCCTTGCGGGCTCAGGCCTGGGCTCCGCCTCTCCGAGATCCCCGAGGATCCGCGCGAGTTCGTCGCCATCCAGGCGCCGGGGGTCGTAGCTGACAAGGACCGAGTGGTAGCCCGGTACGACCCCGACAACGCCGGCGATAGCGGCCGCCCGCACCGCCGCCGCGTACGCCTGCACCCTCGCGTTCACCTGCGGGTCGATGCCGCCGTCGAACGCGCAGAGCAGTGCCTCGTCCCCCGCCGGCAGAACCTGCGGGTAGGGGCCACTGCCCGTCCGCACGACGATCCACTCCTCGCGTGCCCCGATTTCAGACCTGGCGCTCGCGCCGAACCTCCCGCACGCCTAAGACGAGGGCAGAGGCGAGCCACAACAGACCGGGCGTAGCGGCGACGCGCCCGACGAGGGCGTTCGCCGCCTACAGCGCCACCACGTTGTCCCGCTGCGGCAGCATCGACCGGGGTTGTCGGACGAGGAAGCTGAGGCCGATGCCGAGTGGCAACCTGACCGGCCAGTGACGAAGGGTTCCCATCACGGGTGCCCTCCTCCCCGGCTCCCGGGCCAGGCCCGCCTCCGCTCTCCCCTAAAGCGCGTCGATCACCGTGCCCTGGCCCCAGTCCAGGGATCTCAGAATGCGCATGGCCTTGCGCCGCTCCTTGAGAGCATCCTCGCGCAGGAGGCCGCTCGGGCTGAAGACACCCTGCAAAGCGGCAAGGCCCGCGTGCTCG
>JAJZQO010000046.1 GCA_021847575.1 Bacillota bacterium
TGGACGACGAGACTCTCAAGCGTGAGACGCGCCGGCGCATCGCTTTGGCCGTCTCCTACGGCACGACGACCGTGGAGGTCAAGACGGGGTACGGCCTGACGCCAGACCGGGAGCTGCGCCTCCTGCGCGTGCTCGCCCAGGTGCGCAGGCGTGCGCCGGTCGAGATCTACCGCACATTCCTCGGCTTGCACGCCTGGCCCATTGGCGTCGAGGATCGCGAGGCCCACCTCGCGGAAATGGACGGGCTCCTTGCCGAGGTGACCAGGCGCGAACTCGCCGACGCGGTCGACGTCTTCTGCGAGCAGGGCGTGTTTTCGCCGGAAGCCACACGCCGCCACCTCGAGGCCGCCCGGGCGGCGGGCCTCGCCATCCGCCTGCACGCCGACGAGCTTCAGCCCAGCGACGGCGCAGAACTGGCGGCGGCCCTCGGCGCCCTCTGCGCCGACCACCTGCTGGCCGCGACCGACGAGGGACTCAGGGCCATGGCGGACAAGTCGGTCGTCGCCGTGAACCTTCCGGGCACCGCCTTCTTCCTGCACGAGCAGTCGCTCGCGGCCGCGCGCCAACGCGAGGCGGGCGTCGTCAGCGCCCTCGCGACGGACCACAACCCGGGCTCGAGCCCGACCTTCTCCATGCCGATGGCGATGGCCCTTGCCATGCACAGGGCGGGCTTTACGCCAGCCGAGGCTCTGCTCGCCGCGACGCGCGGCGCCAGCCTCGCGCTCGGCCTCGAAAGCTCCCGTGGCCAGATCGCGCCAGGCATGCGCGCCGATTTCGCGTTGTTGGATGACGCGGACTACCGCATCCTGATGTACAGTTTCGGCATGAACCCCGTTCATGCGGTCTATGCGGCCGGACGCCTGGTGGCGAAGGACGGCCGCATCACAGAGGAGGTAGGCGCATGGATCGATTCCTAGAACAGCTCGCGGCGCCGACCGCAGTTCCCGGCGGCGGCGCGGCCGCGTGCTATGCCGGCGCGATGTCGGCCGCGGTCGCGGAGATGTGCGCCGGGCTCGCCGCGAAGAAGGAGAAGCCTGGGGCGCAGGAGATCCTCGGCCCTGTGGCCGCGCTGCGCCGGGAGTTCCTGCACCAGGCGGATCTCGACGCCGCATCGTTCGAGGTGGTGATGGCCGCCTATCGCGAACCCAAGGACGCCGCGGGCCGCAAGGAGCGCATCGCACAGGCGCTTAAGGGAGCGGCGCTCTCGCCGCTGGCCACCATGGACCTCGTGATTCGGCTCGCCGGCCTGATCCGCCAGACCGAGGCCGTCGTGCCGAACTCGGCTCGCTCGGACTGGGAGAGCGCGGTCGTGTTCGCCACCGCCGCCGCGGACGTCGCGGCGAGGAACGTGGCGATCAACCTCGACGGTGCCGCGGACAGCGACGAGCTGCGCGCGGAACTCGAGAAGAAGCAGGCGGAGATTCGACGCGAGCTCCCGGAGGTCTGAGGCGATGTCGGGCAGAGGAACTGGGGGAAGCGGCGGGCCGGGCCTCTTCGAGGATCCTGCGCGTGCGCGTGCCGCCATGCCTCTGGCCGCGCGCATGCGACCCGCTTCGTTCCAGGAGTTCGAGGGACAGGAGGACGTCGTCGGCGAGGGCAGCGTGCTGCGCAGGGCAATCGCGCAGGGCGAGTTGCCCTCGCTGATCGTCTGGGGTCCGCCGGGTAGCGGCAAGACGACGCTCGCACGTCTGATCGCCGACGCCGTTCGGGCCCGATTTGTCGCGCTGTCCGCAGTGACTGCGGGTGTCGCGGAGCTGAGGGCGGAGGTCGCGGCGGCCAGGCAGCGGCTGCTTGAGGACGGAGTGCGCACAGTCCTCTTCATCGATGAGCTGCACCGGTTCAGCCGCAGCCAGCAGGACGCCATCCTGCCCCACGTCGAGGCCGGCACGGTGCGTCTGATCGGCGCCACCACCGAGAACCCGAGCCTATCGATCAACAACGCGCTCCTGTCGCGCTGCCAGGTGGTGGTGCTCAAGCCGCTCGGGCCACAGGCGATGCGCACCGTGCTCGAGCGCGCCGTCCGCGACTCCGAACGGGGACTCGGCCGCCTCTCGCCGCTCCTCGACGACAGGGGTTACGACGAACTTGTGGGCTATGCCGGGGGGGACGCCCGCACCGCACTCAACGCGCTCGAGCTTGCCGCGAGCGCGACGCCGCCGGACGGGGAGGGGCGGCGTGCCATCGGTCCTGAAGCGATACGCGAGGCCCTGCTCCATCCCGCCCTGCGCCACGACAGGCAGGGGGATCTCCACTACGATCTCGCCTCGGCCCTCATCAAGAGCGTGCGCGGATCGGACGCGGACGCGGCCGTCTACTGGCTCGCGCGGCTGATCGAGGCGGGAGAGGATCCCCTCTTCGTCGCGCGCCGCATCGTGATCTCCGCGGCGGAAGACGTCGGCCTCGCCGATCCCTCGGCACTGGGCATCGCAATGGCGGCCTTCCAGGCGACGCAGGCCATCGGCCTGCCGGAGGCGCGGCTGCCCCTCGCCGAGGCCGTGATCTACCTTGCCCTGGCGCCCAAGAGCAACTCCGGCCTGAGGGCCTATGACGCGGCGGCGGAGGATGTCCGCAGGCTTCCCGCCGCGCCGGTGCCATTGCACCTGCGCAACGCGGTGACTGGCATGATGCGGTCGATGGGCTACGGCAAGGGCTACCGCTACGCCCACGACGACCCGGAGGGTGTCGTGACGCAGGCCTACCTGCCTGAAGGGCTGCAGGGCCGCCGCTACTACCAGCCCTTGCCGCACGGCCGCGAGGCCCAACTGCTGGAGCGCTGGCAGGCCCTGCGGGAGCGGGTGCGGCCCAAGCCGGCGGGCGGGCGCGAAGGGGAGGAGCCGGGTGACAGATAGCATCGCTCTAGACCACATCGTCGCGCTCGTCCGCGACCCCGCCGCCGCAGCCGAAGGCCTTCGTGCCCTTGGGCTCGAAGCCGCGGCGGGAGGTCGGCACGCCCGGTGGGGCACCCACAACGTTCTCGTGCCGCTCTCACGGGCATACCTCGAGTTCCTCGGCGTCGAGGACGAGGCCATCGCGCGTCGGAGCCCGTTTGGCCTGGCTGTGCTGGCGGGTTTCGCGCGGGGAGAGGGGCTCTGGCGCGTCGCTCTGCGCACATCCGACATGCGGGCCACGCTGGACGGACTGAGGCTGCGTGGCATCGCCTGCACAGGGCCCACCCCCGGGGTGCGCGTGCGCCCCGACGGCACAAGCCTGCGCTGGCAGCTCGCGTTTCCCCGGGGCCCTGAGGACGGTGGCATCCCGCCGATGCTGATCGCCTGGGACGATCCCGGCTCGGCGCCGCACGACCGGCCCGACGGCGCCCAGGTCGCCGAGCTCGCGATCCGGGCGCGCGATCCGGGCAGGGTTGCGCACTGGTACGAGAAGGCGTTCGCCCTTTCGTCCGAGCCGATCGAACACGCACGCTACGGCCCGGCCCGGCGTATCGCCCTTGCGGGCGGCGATCTCGTGTTTTGCGCGGGCGGCGGGGATGGGGCCGGACAGCATCCGCCCGGTCCTTTCGCCCTTGCGTTGCGGGCAGGCGCGTGCGGTGCCGCGGCCGAGGTGCGGATCGGCCCTGCCAGCTTCGTTCGGGTGACTTGAGGCGTTGCCGCTCAGCGAAGGTAGATCGGGTTCGTGAAGGCCCAGGGCAGAAGGCGCCTGCCGAGCCTGAGACGGAGCTCCGCGCGGTAGACGCCGGGCCCTGCCGCAGGCAGCGACAACTCGGTCCCGAAGGTCTTCGCCACCGGCTCGCCATCGCGCAGGATGCTGAGTTCGGCGCGCTCGGGCGAAGCGAGCCTGAGTTCGACCACCTCGCCTGCCAAGACTTCCTCGCCCATTCGCGCGGGCGGGCCGTCGCGCCGGACCCCTGCGAAGCCCAGGCCGCGCGCGTCGGCGAGTTCGCGGTTCGCGAAGTGCAGACTGCCCTTCGCGAGCGCCTCGAACAGCCAGGACTTCGACCGCTCGACGTCCTGGCCCCAATCCGCGACATCTACGTAGCAGAGCAGGGTGCGCATGGCGTACGCGTAGCGGAAGACATGGACCAAAAAGGGACTGCGCCCGATCTGCACGTCGTGCACATCGATGCCGGCGATGCCCGTGACGGGACGGCTCCTGCCGACCTCGTCCCAGAGGCGCAGCGTCTCCGCTTCGGGCCCGTGCAGGTGCTCGCCCGGCCGCAAGAGGGCGCGAATCGCCGAGCCGAGGCCGCGCAAGTGGCCCGACCAGTCGGAGAGCTGGTTCCAGACCTCGATGCCGGTGTAGCCTTCGATCGGCCAGGCGTCCCATTGGTAGGACGGCAGGCGAGCGAGAGGCACGCCGCGGTCGTGCGGGTGGGCGAGAAAGGTCAGCGCTCCCTGGGCCGAGGCGTCGTCGAGGTACGCTTGCGGCGCCAGCGCGCGGTCAGGGCAGCGCGTGGCGCCCAGAACAAGAAGATGGTTCGTCGGGGGGCTCACCTCGCAGCCGAAGAGCGAGAGCGTCTGCCGGTGAAAACCCTCGCCGACCTCGGCAAGCGGCCCCAGCGTGTCGTGGTCGGTCAGGATCAGGAAGTCGAGGCCCGCAGCGGAAGCCGAGTCCCGGATCTCGGCCACCGTACCGCGTCCGTCCGAATAGCGTGAGTGGCCGTGGATCGCGCCGACGATCTGCATGCCCTGCACCTCCGTTTGACAGGTTCGCGGGCCCGATGCTAGCCTAAATACAAGCGATTTCATCGGAATTGGAGGCTCGGCATGCGCATTTCGACGCGTGCGCGCTACGGCATGCAGGCGATGCTTGCCCTGGCCCTGGACGAGGGTGCGGGTCCGCTCGCCGCCAAGGAGATCGCCGAGCGAAGGGGGTTGCCCGAGCACTACCTCGAGCAGTTGATCACGCCCTTGCGACGCGCCGCCCTGGTTCTTAGCGCCCGCGGCGCGCAAGGCGGCTACGTGCTGGCGCGCCCGGCATCGTCGATCACCTTGCTGGAGATCGTCGAGGCTGTCGATGGGCCCTTTGCGGTCGAACAGTGCGGCTGCCCCGCAGGAGCTGCGCACTTGCACGGCTTCTGCCTCGAGCACGCCCTCTGGGCCGAACTCAAACAGGCGGTGGATGCCTTCCTGGACGCACGCACGCTCGCGGATCTGCGCGACCAGGCCCAAGCGGTCGGGCGCGCCGCCGTTCCTCTCTACGACATTTGAGCCATGCGGGGGGAGAGTCTTGATCTATCTTGACCACGCCGCGACCACGCCGCTGGACGAGCGCGTGCTCGAGGCGATGCTGCCCTTTCTTCGCGACCAGTTCGGCAACGCCTCCTCCGTCCACGCGGCCGGACAGAGGGCGCGCCGCGCAGTAGATCAGGCGCGCGCCGAGGTGGCGGCGCTGATCGGCGCAGAGCCGAGCGAGATCGTCTTCACTTCCGGCGGCACCGAGGCGGACAATCTGGCGGTGGCGGGACTGCCCGCCGCGCGCCCCGACGGGCGGCAGGGCATTGTCACGTCCGCGATCGAGCACCATGCCGTGCTGCACGCCTGCGAGGCAGCGGCGCGGCGGGGAGCACCGGTCCGAATCGTGGCACCGGATGCGCTGGGGCGCGTCGCCGCTGAGGCGGTGCGGGCCGCCGTGGATACCGACACGGCACTCGTGTCCGTCATGGCGGCGAACAACGAGCTCGGCACGCTCGAGCCTGTGCGCGAGATCGCCGAAGCGGCGCACGCCCTCGGGGCCCTCGTGCACAGCGACGCGGTGCAGGCGGCGGGCCAGATTCCGGTCGACGTGCGGGAGACGGACCTTGACGCGCTGACCTTGACGGCCCACAAGTTCTACGGCCCCAAGGGCATCGGAGCCCTCTACCTCAGGCGCGGCGTCGCGATCGATGCGCAGGTGCTCGGCGGTGGACAGGAGCGCGGCCGGAGGGCGGGCACGGAGAACGTCGCTGCCATCGTCGGCTTCGGCGCCGCGGCCAGGCTCGCCAAGGACGAACTCCGGGCGCGCCGCGAGCGGATCGGGGCCCTGCGCGACCGGCTTTGGCGAGGCCTCGCAGACGTGAGCGGCGCCGAGCGGCTGGGGGACCCAGACCGCTGCCTGCCAGGCCACCTTCTGGTTCGCTTCAAGGGCATCGACGGCGAGGTGCTGGTCCTCAATCTCGACCTGCAAGGCGTCTGCGCGTCGATGGGCTCCGCCTGCAGCTCCGGTTCGCTCGAGGCATCGCACGTGCTTACGGCCATCGGCCTGGGACCCGAAGCAGCCCGCGAGGGACTGCGCCTCACCGTCGGCCGCGAGAACACGACCCAGGAGATCGACGAAACGGTTCGCATCCTGCGCCACATCGTCGAGCGGCAGCGCGAGCTGGTGGTGTCGCATGGCTGATCGTGGTAACAAGGGCAGGGTCGTCTGTGCGATGAGTGGTGGCGTAGACTCGTCGGTGGCGGCCGCGCTGCTCGTGCGCGCGGGATACGAGGTCATCGGCGTGACGATGGAGATCTGGCCCGAGATGACGGGGGCCGAGATGGCGCACCACGGCGGCTGCTGCTCGATCGGCGCCGTCGAGGACGCGCGCGGCGTCTGCGCGCAGCTCGGCATTGCGCACTATGTGCTGAACCTGCGCGAGCACTTCCAGGAGCGCGTGGTCGAGAACTTCAAGGCGGAATACCTGCGCGGGCGCACGCCGAACCCCTGCGTCGCCTGCAACCGCGAGGTGAAGTTTTCGGAGCTGCTGAGGCGGGCGGCCGCGCTCGGCGCCGACCACCTCGCGACAGGGCACTACGCGCAGGTACAGGGCGGGCCGTCCGGGCTGCACCTCATGCGCGCGGCCGACCCGCAGAAGGATCAGACCTATGTGCTCTGGGGCCTGGGCCAGGATGAACTGCGGCATGTGCTCTTTCCGGTCGGCGGGCACCACAAGTCCGAAATCCGCGAGATCGCCCGCTCGCTCGGCTTGGGCACGTGGAACAAGCCCGACTCGCAGGAGATCTGCTTCGTCACCGGCGGCGACTACAGAACGCTCGTTGGCGGGCAGAGCCCACCCGGGCGCTTTGTCGACCGCTTCGGACACGATCTTGGCGAAAGCCCGCCGCTCGCTCACTTCACCGTCGGACAGCGCCGCGGCATCGGCCTGGCTGCGGAGAAGCCGTACTACGTACTCGAACTGAGACCAGGCGAGAACACGGTCGTGATCGGTCATCGCGAGGAACTCGAAGGCACGCGTTGCCTGGTCGAGGACGCGCGGTTCGTTTCGGGGCTGTGGCCGACAGAACCGTTCGACTGCAGCGTGCGCATCCGCGCCCACGGGCGCGAAGTGCCCGCCGAGGTTGTGCCACAGGGCAACGGCGAAGCCGAGGTGCACTTCCTGGAGCCCCAGACTGCGATCGCCCCCGGCCAGTCGGCGGTATTCTACGCTGGGGACGAGTGCCTTGGCGGAGGCATCATCGCGTAGCGCTGCTAGTCTTTGCGGCCAGTCCCGGCTGGCAACCAGGCGTTTTCCCTGAAACACATTTTGTCCGCAATGAGCGCCACGGCTGTATCACGTCACCCCCGTCTGCGGAAACTTTGCAACGGGGGTGACGCCGTTGCTCGCACGGGAACTGATCGGCCGCGGCGTGCGCGATGAACATGGCCGGCGCGTCGGACGGGTGCGCGACATCGGCTTCGGCGAAGGGCGCATCAGGAGCTTGCGCACCGAGCGTGGCGTGTACAGCGTGCTCCGGCGCGTCGGAGACCATCTCGTGGCCGGAGCGGCCACCCGGGAGAGCGGCGCCTTCCTCAGGGAGAGCCCCCTGCTCGATCGCCAGGGCAGGTGGCGCGTCTATGACCTGGTTCTGGCTGAAGGGCTGGAGGCACCGCTCTATGTCATCTCGCGCGGCCTCTGGCACGACATCGTGCATGGGCGTGAGCTTGTGCCCGCCAGCCGCGTCGCTACCGCGAGGTCCAGCCATGGTCTGCCCTAGCTGCGGCAGCCGGGCCACCGGCCAGGTGGGTCCGGACCAGTTCTACTGCTGGGACTGCTGTATCGAGTGGCAGGCCACGACGGCGGGCAGCCAGGTCTTTCTCATCGGCGAGGAGGGCGATCTCATTCCCGTGGTGGACCCGGAGGAAGGGGGTTGAGTGCGGTGCGGACGTACATGCGGGGTCTCGTCACAGGCGGACTGCTCGCGGCAGGCGTCGTGATGTGGATGCAGCGGCGCGGCCAGCGGCGGCGCTGGATGCGCATCGGGATGCACGCCGCGTCGAACGCGGCGGAGGAGGGCCGGCACTTAATTGCGCGCGCGACGCGCTAGAACGCTCTGGTTCGCTGCCGCGGCGGCCATGGCTGCCGCGGCTGTTCTGTGGGTCGGCCGCGGCTTCCTCCTGCCGATCATCCTGGCAGGCGCCCTGGCCTACGTCCTGAGCGGCCCGGTGCGTTACTTGGTCGCGCGCGGCATGTCGCGGCACCGGGCGGTGCAGGGCGTCTTCGTCCTCGCGCTCGTGCTGATCGTGCTCATCGGCGTCTGGGTTGTGCCCGAACTCGGTAGAGAGTCCGACCACCTGCTGCGCCAGCTGCCGCACATCGGCCGCGGCCTCGACATGCTCCTGCAGGACTACGACCGCATGTCGCGCAGCGGTGCCTGGCCCGACAGCTATCGGCGGGCCGGCGACGCGTTCATCGCCGCGGTGGAACAACGTGTCGTGGGAGGGCTGGCGGGTCTGGCGCACGGGCTGCTCGGCGCTGCCCCGCTGCTGATCGCACTCGGCGTGGCGCCATGGATCGGCTACTATTTCCTGCGCGACGCGCCGAACATCCGCAGGGGAGCGCTGGGCCTGCTGCCGCCGAGCTTCCAGGGCGAGGCCGAGGCGTGGCTCGGGGCTGTGGATCGCGTCCTCTCCGGCTATCTGCGCGGACAGTTCGTGGTGGCCGCAGTCGTCGGCGTAATGGCGTTCTCCGTCATGACCGCGTTCGGGCTCGGCTACGGCGTTACGGTCGGGCTGGTCGCGGGCCTGACCGACATGGTGCCGTTCGTCGGCCCGCTGCTTGGCGCGCTGCCCGCCGTGGCCATCGCCTCTGGACGCTCGCTCGCCACTGCGGGCTGGGTGGCGCTCTCGTTCCTCCTCATCCACGAGACCGAAGGCAACTTCCTCGCACCGTGGCTCGTTGGCGAGCAGATGGGATTGCACCCGGTGCTGATCGTAGCGGCGCTGTTCATCGGCGGGGACCTGGCTGGGGTGCCGGGCCTTCTGCTGGCGGCGCCGGTCACGGGCATCTTGGTCGCGACCATCCGGCTGGTTGCCCGGCGCATTCTCCTGCCGAGACCCCTGCGCTAACCGCGCAGGGCCACCAGGCGCTATACTGGGAGCAAATTGTCCGAGGAGGAAACCGCCTTGTTGTCCGCGGAAGTCCGCGCCGCTTTCATCGAGTTCTTCAAGGAGCGTGGCCACGCCGTCGTGGAGAGCGCCTCCCTCGTCCCGCACGGCGACCCGACGCTGCTCTTCACGAACGCAGGCATGGTCCAGTTCAAGGACGTCTTCCTGGGCCGGGAGCAGCGCCCATACAAGCGCGCCACGACGGCCCAGCGCTGTATGAGGGTCAGCGGCAAGCACAACGATCTGGACCAGGTCGGCCGCACCTTGCGTCACCACACTTTTTTCGAGATGCTCGGGAACTTCAGCTTCGGCGACTACTTCAAGCGTGAGGCCATGGAGTTCGCCTGCGAGCTCCTCATCGAGCGGCTGGGCATTGCCCGCGAGAGACTCTACTACTCGGTGTACGAGCAGGACGACGAGGCGTTCGCCCTCTGGCAGGAGGTGGCCGGCGTCGGCCCGGACCGGATCGGGCGCTTCGGCGAGAAGGACAACTTCTGGTCCATGGGGGACACGGGGCCGTGCGGGCCGACAGCCGAGATTTTCTACGACCGCGGCGCGGAGTACGCCTGCGGCCCCCAGTGCGACTTCGTCACGTGCGGCTGCGACCGCTACCTCGAGATCTGGAACCTCGTGTTCATGCAGTTCGACCGCGACAAGGAAGGCAACCTGACACCCCTGCCGCGCCCCTCGATCGACACGGGCATGGGGCTTGAGCGGGTCGTGTCGGTGCTGCAGGGCGTGCCGAGCAACTGGGACACGGACCTGTTCCAGGGGATCATCAGCGAGATCTCGCGCATGAGCGGCAAGACGTACGACCGCGGCGAAGCGGGCTTCCCGTTCCGCGTCATCGCGGACCACCTGCGCGCCGCGGCATTCCTGATCGTCGACGGCGTGCTGCCGGACAACGAGGGCCGCGGCTACGTCTTGAGGAGGGTGATCCGCAGGGCTGTGCGCATGGGTCGCGGCCTCGGGCTCAAGAGCCCATTCCTGCCCTCCCTCCTGCCCGCGCTGATCGCCTCGCTCGGCGACGCGTACCCCGAGCTCGCCGAGCGCCAGGAGAGCGTCCGCGTGGCGCTTGCGGCGGAGGAGGAGCGCTTCGCGCAGACTCTCGAAGACGGCGGCAGGATCCTCGAGCAGCACATGAAGGCCGCAGAGGGCGGCGTATTCCCGGGTACCGCGGCGTTCCTGCTCTATGACACCTACGGCTTCCCCATCGAGCTGACGGAGGAGATCGTCGCGCAGGAAGGACTTGCGCTTGATCGGGCCGGCTTCGACAGGGAGCTCGGCAGGCAGCGTGAGCGGGCACGCGCCGCGCGCGGCCAGCGCGAAGGGGAACTCGCCGCGGTCGCGGCCAGGACGAGCGATCTCGCGGCGAGCGAATTCACGGGGTATCAGCGGCTGGACGATGAGGGCGAGGTGCAGGCCCTCTTCGTGGGAGAGGAACGTCTGCAGAAGGCGGGCGAGGGCAAGCAGGTTGGCATCGTACTAAGCCGCACGCCGTTCTATGGCGAGGGCGGCGGCCAGGTCGGGGACCGCGGCTTGCTGGTCGGACCGTCTGGCCGCGTGGAGGTGTCTGACACGCGCAAACTGCCAGGCGGGCGCGTGCTGCACCTGGGCGAGGTGATCCAGGGTGGGATCGCCGTCGGCGAGACCTGGCGGGCGACGGTGGACGCGCAGCGGCGGCGCGCGACGATGCGCAACCACACCGCGACGCACCTCCTGCACGCCGCCCTGCGCGAGGTTCTTGGACCGCACGTGCGCCAGGCCGGATCTGTCGTCGAACCCGAGCGCCTGCGTTTCGACTTCCTGCACCACGAGGCCATGCGGCTTGAGGAGATTCAGGCGGTCGAGCGGCGCGTGACAGAGGAGATCTGCAACGACATTCCTGTCGCCACGACCGAGACGACGCCCGCGGAGGCGCGCAGCCTCGGGGCGATGGCGCTGTTCGAGGAGAAGTACGGCGACACGGTGCGCATGGTCGTGGTGGAGGGGTTTTCGCGCGAGCTTTGCGGCGGCACGCACGTGCAGCGCACGGGCGAGGTCGGTCCGTTCAAGATCGTGGAGGAGACGTCGGTTGGGTCCGGCATCCGGCGCATCGTCGCCCTGACGGGTCTCGGCGCCCTGGGACGCTGGCAGGAGGTCGAAGCGCTGCAGGTGGAGGCATGCGAACGCCTGCGCACGACACCCGACGGACTCGGCAGCCGCGCCCTCGAACTGAGCGAGGAGGTTGCGCGGCGGGGCGAGGAGATCGCCCGACTGCGCCGCAGCGGTCTCGGCGGGGCGCTCGCCGCGCTTCAGCGGAGCGAAGAGACGATCGGCGGCGCGGGGGTCCTCGCGGGAGAGGTGGACGCAGCGGATCTCGGTGGTCTGCGCGAGGTGGCGGACATGTGGCGGTCACAGGGCAAACGAGGTATCCTATGCCTAGCCTCGCGCCTGGACGGAAACCTGCATCTGCTCTGTGCCGTCAGCCCTGACCTCGTGCAGCGCGGCGTGCGGGCGGGGGACATCCTGGGCCGCATGGCCAAGGCCGTGGGAGGCCGGGGTGGCGGACGACCGGACCTTGCCCAGGGAGGGGCTAAGAACCCGGAGCTTGCGCCGGTCGCGCTGGCGGAAGGTATCGAAGCCGCGAGGAAGGCCCTGGCCTGAAGCGGTCGGACGGTGGGAGGTAAGGCTATGTCGGACGACAGGACGCGCATGTTCGACGTGCGGCCGGAGGGTCCAGACGCTGCCCAGGTGCTGCGCACCGTGCATGCCGCGTTGCGCGAGAAGGGCTACAACCCCGTCGTGCAGATCGTCGGCTACCTGCTTTCGGGCGACCCCGCCTACATCACCGCACACCGTAATGCGCGTAACCTCATCCGTCAGGTCGAGCGTGACGAACTGCTCGAGGAGCTGGTGCGCGGTTACCTCGGCGAGTAGCCTTGGGCCGCGTGATGGGCGTCGATCCCGGGACACGTCGCATCGGCGTGGCGGTTTCGGATGAACTTGGTATGCTGGCGAGGGGCGTTGCCACGCTCAGCGCCACGGGGGAGGAGGCCGACGCAGGCGAACTGAGCGAACTGGCGAAGAGCCTAGGTGCCGAGCGCATCGTCGTCGGGCTGCCGCGGAACATGGACGGCAGCGAGGGCGAACGGGCACAGGCGGCCAGGCAGCTCGCCGAAAACCTGGCTTCCCGCACCGGCCTGCCGGTGATACTGTGGGATGAGCGCCTGACCACCAAGGGGGCCGAGCGCATGCTGATCGCGGCGGACCTTTCCCGCGCGCGCAGGCGCCGCATCATCGACCAGCAGGCGGCACAATGGATCCTACAAAGCTACCTAGACCAGTGGCGAGGGCCTGCAAGCTAGCCGATAGAAAGGAAGTAGAGCATGGCTGATCATCCGGAGCACGAGCACAAGGGCGAACACCTGCACGTTGGGCACGACCACGACGCAGAACACGAGCACATCAGCGAGGATGAGGTCATCACCCTCGTCGACGAGGACGGCAAGGAGCACCAGTTCGCCCTCCTCGACGTGATCGAGGTGGACGAGAACGAATACGCCATACTGGTCCCCGCCGAGGATGGCGACGCGGAAGAGGCCGACGAGGCCGTGATTCTGCGCATGGAAGAGGATGACGAAGGCAACGAGGTGCTCGTCGACATCGACGACGAGGCAGAGTTCGAGCGCGTCGCGACCGCCTGGGAGGAACTCCTGGACGAGGAGGACGGTCTTGACGACGATGACGAGGGTGAGGACAAGTAGGCCCGCGGGCCGCTGATCCCTTGCCAGGCGGTGATAAGGCGATGCCTTGGTCCCACATCGTACGGAGGATCGGCCCAGGAAGGCTCCTGGGCCTTCTCGTTGCGCTCGTCCTGATCGTCGGGCTGGGCTGGGCCGGGATCTTCTGGAGCACTGGCGGCGCGCCGGTGTCGCCCAAGGCCCCGCCCGTCCTGGTGCACGTCCAGGACGGGACCTCTCTGGCTGGCGTGGCGGAGCACCTGCAGCGGCTCGGCATCATCCGAAGCGCTTTATACCTGCGCCTCTACGCGGATCAGACCCATGTCGCGCAGGACATCCAGGCGGGTGTCTACCTCCTGTCAGGCCGGCGGAGCGCGGCAGAGATCCTGCACCAGTTGGTCTCGGGACAGGTGGCGACGCGGCGCCTGACGATTCCTGAGGGCTATACCGTTTCGGATATCGCCTTCCTGCTTGAGCGCAGGGGCATCGCACGGACGCAGGCGTTCGTGGCGGCGGCCACCTCCTTCGCGAACCCCTTCATACCTCGGGCCAGCCATGTGCGCTACCGCCTGGAGGGGTACGCGTTTCCTTCCACCTACGAGATCCCTTATGGCACAAGTGCCACAGGCGTGGCCGACATTCTGTTCGCGCAGTGGGAGCGCGAGTTCACGCCCGCAATGCGCAAGGCGGCTGCGAAGCAGCACCTGGACGTCAACGCCGTGATGACGCTCGCATCCCTCGTTGAGCGCGAGGCGAAGCTCGAGCGTGAACGGCCGGTCATCGCCGCCGTCTTCCTGAACCGTCTGCGCCGCGGCATGCCGATGCAGTCCGACCCGACGGTGGCCTACGCCCTCAGACGTCCGCTCCAGCAGGTCAGCCTCAAGGACGAGAGCTTCCCGTCGCCGTACAACACGTACTACGTCAAGGGCCTGCCTCCCGGTCCGATCTGCAACCCGGGCATGCCCTCGATCGAGGCGGTGCTGCATCCCGCCAAGGTGGGCTACCTCTACTTTTACGGTCTGCCGAACGGCGGACACATCTTCAGCTACACATACGCGCAGCAACTCGCCGCCGAGAAGGCGCATCCGTAAGGCGCTGCCTTCAATCGGGGGGAACGAGGTTGTCGCCGGCCAACGCACGGCTCAGCCCGCCCAAGCAAAGGTGCTGCTGAGCGACGGGCGTCTCTTTCGGTGTCTTCGCGCAAGGGAGCAGCGGGTGCGTCGGCTGGCTACGGGCGACCGGATCCGCGTCATTGCGAGTCACTGAGATCGGACGGCCGGAGATTCTCCCGGCGGACTTCGCTGTCGGCCGCTTTGCCACGCAGCCAGCACCCTGCCTGCCGCCGCGCGGAGCCGTCAGTGCTGGTGCCGTGGCGGCTAGCCGATGTGCAGGGAAAGCCCGAGGGCCGCTACCATGACGGCGCCGAGAACGGGCCAGAGCACCCCGCCGGGCCGCCACGCGAGCACCGCCGCGAGGGCCAGGGCGATGAGCGTGGTGACGAGGTAGTGGGGCGGCAGGGCCGTCTCGAAGCTCGTGACGAGGAGAGCGCCCAGTGCCGCTGCCGGCACGCCCTGGAGGAGTCGCGCGACGCGAGGATCGGCCGCATGGTGGGCGTAGAGGGCTGGCAGGAAACGGGTCAGCGCCGTGCCGAGCGCCACGGCCAGGATGAAGGCGAGGAGCGCCCAGCCGCTCATGCCTGACCGCCTGGGCGCAAGGAGGCGGCGAAATAGGCGGCGGCACCGAGCAGCATGCCCGCGACCAGCGACCAACCCCCAAGGCGACTGCCCAGGAAGGCGCCGACGGCACCGGCGGTGGCGGCCCATAGCGTCTTGCGGTCGGCCTGCACGGCTTCGACCAGGAGGCTGACGAACAGCGCGTCGATCGCGATGCCGAAGGCGTGCCTGAGCAGCGCCGGCAGCAGGCCACCGGCTGCGACGCCAAAGGCGGTGCCGAGCACCCAGGTGGCGTAGGGTAGCCAGACGAGCCGCCTGTAAGCCGCAGGCCCGATCGGGTCGCCAAGACTTGCGGCGACGAACGTCTCGTCGGTGAGCAGGAGTGCGAGATAGGGAAGGCGCCGTCCCCAGTCCACACGGCGGAAGAACGAGAGCCCCTCGAGCGCCATGCGCAGATTGATCAGCCAGATCGAAACGACCGCGGCGAGCCACGGCGTGCCGACCTGCAGCAGGTGCAAGGCGGCGAACTGGCTCGCCCCGGCGTAGACGAGCAGCGAGAGGCCGATGGCGAACCAGCCAGGTAGGTGGAGAGCGACGGCGGAGAGTCCGAACGCGAACGCGACCGGCAGGTAACCGAGGGCGATCGGCAGGGCGCGTGGATCGACAAGGGCAGTCCTTTCCGTGTCCATGCTGCTAATGCTAGTGCACGCATCTCCTCCGCTCAATGGCAGGTGGCTGCGAGGCGGTAGCCTATAATAGGGCAAATGGGGAGGGGGCTGCATGACAGGTCACGAGTGGTACCCTTTCGTGCTGGTGCTTCTTCTGGCCGTAGCGGTGCCGCTGGGCCTGAGTCGCCTGCGCCTGCAGATACCTGTCGTGGTCGGGGAGCTCGTGGCGGGTATGATCTTTGGCCGCTCGGGTTTCGCTGTCATCACGTCGAACAGCCTGCTGTCCTTCCTGTCGCTCTTCGGACTTTCCTACCTGATGTTTCTGTCGGGCATGGAACTGGATCTGGGTATTTTCACGGGTGGCCGCGAGCGCAGGCCTACAGTGGTCGCCCTCGCCATCTACCTGGGTGTCCTGGCGCTGTCGCTGGGCGGGGTGCTGTTCCTGCAGCGACTCGGCGTCCTCCCGAGCGGCCTCGTCACCGGGTTCATCGTAGGTTCTACCGCGCTGACGGTGGTCGTGCCGGTGCTCAAGGAACGCGGCCTTACGCAATCGGCCTTCGGTCAGGCCATTCTCACGTGCGCCATCCTGCTCGACTTCCTCAGCATGCTGCTTGTCACAGTCGACATCTCGCTGCAGGCGGGAGCGGTTCTCCGTTTGCTGCTTGGCGTCGGCATCTTCCTGCTCGCGGCCGTGCTGCTGCGGCTCGCGCCGCACTTGCGGGTGCTCTGGCGCCGCACCGAGAGCCAGGTGGCCCAGGTGGGCGTGCGCGGCTCGTTCGGCCTCATCGTGCTGTTCCTTGCGCTGTCGCGGCTCGTCGGGATCCAGGCGGTGCTCGGAAGCTTCCTCGCGGGGGTGATCGCCGCGGCCATCGCAGGGCGCGAATCCGACGAGGTGCGTCGCACCCTGGACGGCATCGGCTATGGCTTCTTCGTACCGATCTTCTTCATCCAGGTCGGTTCGAGCCTCAACCTTCGCGGCTTTCTCACAAACCCCCATAGCATCAGCCTCGCCCTGCTCCTGTTCGTCGTGGCGAGCGCGGCCTCGCTCATCCCCAGCGCCCTCCTGCGGCTCATCATGCCGTGGCGCAGCGCCATCGCGGGAGCACTGCTGCTGTCCACCAGGCTGACGGTCACCATCGCGGGAGCCACTGTGGCACTCGAGGCGCACGCGATCGATTCCACTACGATGATCGCGATCGTGCTCATGAGCATCGTCTCGTCGCTGCTCTGGCCAGCGCTGGGCCAGCGTCTCATGCCTGGGCCGCCTCCGCAGCGTTCGGGCGTGATCGTCCAGGGCGGTTCGACCTGGTCTTCGCTCGCCGCGGCCCACCTGCAGGCCCGCGGCGAGCAGGTGCGCTGGCTGGGGAACGCCGAGCAGGCCCCGACCGGAGTGCGCGTGATCCAGGCCGACATGGGGGGCGATGTGGACGCGCTCCTCAGGGGGGCGGACGCCGAAAGCGCTGCCGCGCTGCTCGCGCTGTCAGCCGACAGCGAGTTCAACAAGCGCCTCTGTCGCGTAGCGCAGAGGCGCTACGATGTGCCGCGCACCGTCGCGATCGCACTTCCCGAGGATCGGGAAGAGCTGCGCGGGGAGGGCATCGGTTGCTTCCTGCCCGACTCCGCGCCGATCATCGTGCTCGAGGCGATGGCCAGGACGCCATTCGTCCTGGAGATGCTCTCGGGTGGCGTCGGCGGCGCGGAACTGCGCGCCTTGCGGGTCCGCTCGGACACGGTGGACGGGCGGACGCTGCGCACCCTCGATCTGCCGCGCGAAGTATTGCTCATCGGGCTCGAGCGCGAGGGCCAGCGCATCCTGCCCCGAGGCGACACCCGTCTACTGCGCGGCGACCGCCTGACGGCCATCGGCACACCGCTCGAGCTTGACCGCCTGGCTGCGCTGCTCGGCGGAAGCGTGGAGAGGATGCCCGCCCCGGAATGACGCTTGTGGGACAGGCTGGCGTTGACGGCAGGAGCGTCCAGGTCTAAAATTGCCGCAACGTCAAGCATCGCGCTTGGCCTGCAATCATCGGCTGCGGCTGGGGTGGTCGCGTGTCGCGCCCGGCGGTTTCCGAGGGTTTGCCCGTACGGCGCCAGGTAGCGCTTTCCGCCTATTGGTTCTCGCTCAACTTCGAATCCGCGAGTCTGCTCACGATCGTGATTCCGGCCGCTCTCGACCGCTTGGCGTTCCATGCGCATACCACGACCCTGGCGCAGCTCGCGGTCGTGGGATCCCTTGTCGCGATGGTGCTGCCGCCGATGGCGGGAGCCATCTCGGACCGCATTCATCGCAGGGGCGGCCAGCGAAGGTCCATGCTGCTCTGGGGCACGCTCGTGAACGTGCTCGGTCTCCTCGGGATGCTTTCCGCCGGGAGCGTGCTCAGCCTGGCAGGGGGCTTTCTCGTGGCCATCCTCGGCCAGAACGTCGCGGGTGCAGCCTACCAGGCCATGATGCCGGATATCGTCCCGAAGGAGAGCTGGGGTCTCGCGTCTGGGTATATGGGCGTTGCAAGCCTGCTCGGAACGATCGGTGGACTGGCGATCGCGGGGATCTTCCCGCCTGCTGCGGTCTATTGCGTCATGGCACTGGTGGCGGTCCTGGGCGGCAGCTATAGCGCGGGCGCGGCACGCGGCGAGGAGACACTTGCGCCCGTTCCCGTGGTGCGGGCGAAGGTGCGCGACAGGCGCGATTTCTTCCTCGTCTTCCTCGCACGCTTCTTCGTGATGTTTGGCCAGACCCTGCTCATGACGTTCATCCTCTACTTCTTCCAGGACGTCCTGCATGTGCAGAGCCCGAAGGGCTCCACGGCACTGATCGCCGGCCTCGCGATGCTTGGCGCGGTGCTCTCGTCGATCGTGCTCGGCAACTTCTCCGACCGCTCCGACCGCCCAGGCATCGTCTTCCTCGCGACCATCCCGATGGCCATTGCCGCGGGAGGCTTCGGCCTTTACAGCAACATGCACTGGATCTTTCTCTTCGCCATCCTATACGGCGTCGGCTATGGTGCCTACCTGTCGGTGGACTGGGCACTGGCGCTGGATGCGATCCCGGACCTCAGCAACGTGGCACGCGACCTCGGCATCTGGGGCATCGCTTCGAATCTGCCTGCGGTGCTCGCGCCCGCCGCCGGGGGTGTCTTGCTGGCCCGGGCCCTGACCCCCGCCATGGGCTATCGCGAACTCTTCCTAGTCACTGGCGGTGTGACACTTCTCGGCGCCATCGTCGTTCTCTTCGTGCGAACCGCTCGACGTGCTTCGTTCGCGGACATCGGCCTGCGCCTCGGCGTCTCGCTGCTGCTTTTCATCTACGTGCGCATCGCCTACCGCGTTCGCATAGAAGGCAGGCTGCCACGCGATCGCGGTGCGACGCTCGTCGTCGCGAACCACGCCCACGATCTCGAGGGAATGGTTCTGCCGGTCTGCCTGCAGTGGCAGGGACGCCTCTCCCAGCCTGTTTACTCGGCGGGATCGGAGCGCCTTTTCGAGCCGGGATTCCTCGCGACCCGGGCTCCAGACTTCCTCCGCCCCGTGCTAGCAGGGGTGCACCTCGGCAAGATCCTGAGCCACCTCGGCGTGCGCCCCATCGAGAACATGCCGCGCTCCCGGCCCTTCGTGGGGCTCGCATATGCGGTCTGGCTGTGGCACGGGAACCTGCAGTTCCGTGACGTCTTCACCGCCGACACCCTCCTGACACTCGGCATCCCGGGAAGTGCCCGCCTGCGGGACGCCTGGCGGGCCGGGTTCCTCCAGGCGGCGCAGACGGTGCTGCCGTTCACCACGCTCAAGGCGCCGTATCGGGCAGAAGTTCGCGCCGACGTGCGTGGGCGCATCGAGGGACAAATCGACGCGCTTGCGGATATCCTCGACGACGGCGGGACGCTCTACCTGACGCCCGAGGGGCGCTACACGGAGAACGGCGAGCTTTCGCGTCTGCGGGAGTCACTGGTGCGCCTCGTGCCGCACGCCGAGAACGTGGTGCTCTCGGCGTTGAGCTATGACCCGTTCAATCCTGGTAGACTCCGGCTTCTGGTGAGGCTGCTGGAGGCCGGGCCGGGGCCTGACCTGCGCCGCAAGTTGGTTGCCGCGCGGCCAGTGACCGTGAGCCAAGTGGTGGCTGCCGTTCTGGTGAAGCGCGAAGGCGGGATCACCCGCGACGAGGTGGTGCAGCTGGCAGCCGAGCTTGTGCGGGACCTGGGCGGCGGGGTGGCTTTGGCGCCTGAAATCCGAGAAGACCCCCGCCCCGCGGTGCGCAAGGCAATCCAGTGCATGCTGCGGCGCGGCATCCTGCGCGAGGCCGGTGGGTGCCTGTGCGTCACGGAGAAGCGGGGTGACGAACGCTTCCCCGGCGTGACGGATATGCTGAGCTACCAGGCGGCGCAGTTCGAGGAGACCCGACTTGCGGGGGGACGCGTACCGACATCCTTGGCCTGAAAATGAGCGTGGCTTGGCGACACATCCTGACACCGTCCGCATAGTCTGGTAAGGCACGCGTACGGCAGGGGTGGTGACGCATGGACTTCGATGTTGTCGCGCTGATCGTAATGCCGCTGCTGCGCGGAGTATGGCTGCTTGTTGGCTACCTTTCGGGGAACGCCTTTCCGCAGCCGCTCTCCGAGGCCGAGGAGGCGATGGCCCTCAAGTCGTTGCGCGGGGGTGACGTGAGAGCCCGGCAGATGCTCATCGAGCGCAACCTTCGTCTTGTGGCGCACATCGTCAAGAAGTTCGACAACACGGGCGAGGATACGGACGACCTCATCTCGATCGGCACTGTGGGACTGATCAAGGGCATCGACACGTTCAATCCGGAGCGCGGCACAAGACTGGCCACCTACGCGGCTAGGTGTATCGAAAACGAAATCCTCATGCACCTTCGGGTGATCAAGCGGCGCAGGAGCGAAGTGTCCATCTACGACCCCATCGGCTACGACCGCGAAGGCAACGAGATCACGCTCA
>JAJZQO010000124.1 GCA_021847575.1 Bacillota bacterium
CAACGACTGAAAGCGGGAGACGGAATCGTGATCGATCCCACCCATAACGAGAAGGCCGCGATGGAGGCCGTGCTGCCCCACCTCGGCGAATACGTCGCCACCATCGGCATGGACCGGCCGCTCTCGGCCTATAGCCGCGCAGAGGTCCTGCAACTGGTCGACGTGGTGCTCACCGCCTACTTCGACAACCTGCGTGAGCTCACGCCCGACGACGTGCCTTTCTGAGGGGTGGCCATGCTCGACTACAACAGCCGTCCCAAGTTCCACGAACGCATCGGCGCCTTCATCGACGAGGCGCTGGCGCGTGAACGTGTCTCGCAAACGCGGCGCCGTTATCTCGGCGCGTCACGGCTCGGCGTCGCCTGCGAGCGCGCCCTGCAGTACGAATACGCCCAGGCCCCGGTCGATCCCGGCCGCGAGCTACCCGGGCGGGTGCTGCGCGTGTTCGAGGTCGGGCATGCCCTCGAGGAGCTGGCGATCCGCTGGCTGCGCCTGGCCGGCTTCGAGCTCTACACGCGCAAGGCCGACGGCGGGCAGTTCGGCTTCTCTGCAGCCTCCGGCCGCATCCAGGGGCATGTCGACGGCATCCTGGCCGCCGGCCCCGGCGCGATCGATCTTGCCTACCCCGCGCTGTGGGAATGCAAGACGATGAACGACAGGTCCTGGCGCGAGACCGTCAAGCACGGGGTAGCGCGGGTGAAACCCGTCTATGCCGCCCAGATCACCGTCTACCAGGCCTACATGGAAAGCGCCGTTCCGGGCATCGTGAGCAATCCCGCGCTGTTCACCGCCATCAACAAGGACAGCGAGGAGATCTGGTTCGAGCTCGTGCCGTTCGACGGCGGGCTCGCGCAGCGCATGTCGGATCGGGCCGTGCGCGTCATCGCCGCCACCGAGGCCGGCGAGCTGCTGCCCCGGCACGCCACCACACCGACCCACTTCGAGTGCAAGTCGTGTCCGTGGCAGGACCGCTGCTGGAGACCGGCTTGATGGCGGAAAACATCGTCTGGCTCGATTACAACGACGCATCTGATCAGGAGACGCATGCGTCATCCGATACCGATGCACTGCGCAGGGGTCTGCTCGATCGCCTGGAGGCGGTCTTGCTCTACCTGTTCCCGCAGGGCCGCATCCGCAGCGGCAAATTCTATGTCGGCGACGTCGACGGCAACCGGGGCAAGAGCCTGGTGGTCGAACTCGAGGGCGAGCGGCGCGGTCTGTGGAAGGACTTCGCCTCCGACGAAGGCGGTGACGTCATCGATCTGTGGGCGTGCTCGCGCGGCCTTTGCGCGCGGCACGACTTTCCCCGGCTCGCGGACGAGATCCGCCGATGGCTCGGGCTCGCGCCACCCATCGGTCGTGGGCCGAAGCCAAGGGATGTCCGCAGCGCCGCGATCGACGATCTCGGCCCTTACACCGCGAAGTGGGATTACCTCACGGCGGACGGCCGGCTCATCGCCTGCGTCTACCGCTACGACCCGCCCACCGGCAAGGAGTACCGCCCGTGGGACGTGCGCGCCCGGATGTGGCGGGCGCCCGATCCGCGTCCGATCTACAACCTGCCGGCAATCTCAAAGTTGCAGGACGTGGTGCTGGTCGAGGGCGAGAAATGCGCCGATGCGCTGATCGCCTGTGGCATTGCGGCCACCACCGCAATGAACGGCGCCCGGGCGCCGGTAGAGAAGACCGACTGGACGCCGCTCTCCGGCAAGCACGTGATCATCTGGCCGGACCGTGACGCCCCGGGCTGGCACTACGCGGAGAACGCCGCCCGTGCCTGCGTGTCGGCGGGCGCGGCGTCGGTCGCCATCCTCGTGCCGCTCACCGACAAGCCCGACAAGTGGGATGCAGCCGACGCCGTGGCCGAAGGCTTCGACTGCGCCGCGTTCATTCGCGGCGGCGAGCGCAGGGTCGTCAAGGCCGCGGCGCCGGTGCTCCCGACCTTCACCCTGGGCATGCTGCTGGACGACGACTCGCCGCTGCCGCCGGATCTCGTCGCACCGCGCGTGCTCACGCCCGGCGGCCTGCTGGTCTTCGGCGGCGCGCCCAAGGTGGGCAAAAGCGATTTCCTGCTGGCCTGGCTCACGCACATGGCGGCGGGCGCGACCTTCCTCGCCATGACGCCGCCGCGTCCGCTACGCGTGTTCTACCTGCAGGCCGAGGTTCAGTACCACTACCTGCGCGAGCGCGTGAAGGAGATACGCCTGCCGCCCAGTCGCCTGGGTTCGGCACGCGCCAACTTCGTCGCCACCCCCCAATTGCGCCTGGTGCTCGATGACGCGGGTCTGGCGCAGGTGATCCCGGCGATCGCGAACGCCTTCGTCGGCGAGCCGCCCGACATCATCGCCATCGATCCGATCCGCAATGTGTTCGACGGCGGCGACGCAGGGGGCGAGAACGACAACGGCGCGATGCTGTTCTTCCTGTCGCAGCGGGTGGAGCGCATTCGCCAGGCAGTGAACCCGGACGCCGGAGTCATCCTCGCCCACCACACCAAGAAGCTCGGCAAGAAGCAGTTCGAGGAGGACCCGTTCCAGGCCTTGGCGGGTGCCGGCAGTCTGCGGGGCTACTACACCACCGGCATGCTGCTGTTTCGTCCCGACGAGACGCGCACCACGCGCCAGCTGATCTTCGAGCTGCGCAACGGCGCGGCCATCCCGTCGATGCACGTGGACAAGATCCACGGCGAGTGGCGCGAGGTGGATGCCAACGAGCGGCTGGTGATGAGGGACTACGGCGAGCGCCTCGATTCGGAGCGGCGGCGCAAGCGCGACGCCATCCTGCAGATCTTGTTCGACGAGGCGGCCCAGGGGCGCTGCTACACAGCCAACCAGTTCGCGGAAAGCTTCGAGGGCAAGGCGGGGCTCGGCGGCGAGCGCACCATCCGCGAGCGCCTCTCCGCACTCTCGACCCAGGGCTACATCAAGTACTTCCGCAACGCGCAGGACTACGGCCTGCCGCCCGCCCGCACCAAGTTCGGCTACCTGTGCGTCGAAGGCATGGTGCTGCGTCTGCCGGCAGGCGAGCCCGATCCGGACACCGGCGAAGTGACGCTGCGCGAACTGCCGGTGCTGCCCACCCACTTCAAATGCCCGCAATCGGGGGCCGCGCTGCCGGTCGAGAACCCCGAGGTGTGGGTTTACCAAGACGACCTCGATGATACTCAGGAGCCCGCATGAACACGTACCGACAAGTTGGCAAAACCGTTGCCAACTTCCCCCCGATTTTCAGAGACGTTGGCAAGTTGGCAAACGCCTGCCAACTTGAATCCCATGCCGATCAACGCGTTACGGAGTTGTCGGCAGATTGGCAAGTTGGCAACGCTGCCAACTTGCCAACTTCGCAAAACCCGCGTGTTTGCTGGGTTTGCGGCGATTTCCAAGTTGGCGAAAACTCCCTCCCCCCTTCGGGGGGAGAGGAACACGTGGTGTCCTCTCCCCCGACCCGAAGGGGCCTGCCCGGCATCGACGGTCGGAATCGGGGACCGGGCACGGCCATCCTGAGCCTCGACCTCGGCACACGAACCGGCTGGGCTCTGCTCGGGCGCGACGGCTCCATCACCAGCGGCTCGGAGTCTTTCAAGCCCCAGCGCTTCGAGGGCGGCGGCATGCGCTACCTGCGC
>JAJZQO010000125.1 GCA_021847575.1 Bacillota bacterium
AACTGGATCGGCTACGTCATCCACCACGCGCCTGGGCCGATGATGGCGGTCTGGCCCACCGTGGAGATGGCCAAGCGCAACTCCAAGCAGCGCATCGACCCGCTGATCGAAGAGTCGCCGGTGCTCTCCGAGCTGATCGCCCCGGCACGCTCGCGCGACTCGGGCAACACCATCCTCGCCAAGGAGTTCCGCGGCGGCGTGCTGGTGATGACCGGCGCGAATAGCGCCGTGGGCCTGCGCTCGATGCCGGTGCGGTATCTCTTCCTCGACGAAGTGGACGGCTACCCGCTCGACGTCGAGGGCGAAGGCGATGCGATCTCGCTCGCCGAGGCGCGCACGCGCACCTTCGCGCGGCGCAAGATCTTCATCGTCTCGACGCCGACCATCGCCGGGGCGAGCGCCGTCGAGCGCGAGTACGAGGCATCCGACCAGCGCCGCTACTTCGTGCCGTGCCCGCACTGCTCCCACCGCCAGTGGCTGCGCTTCGAGCAGCTGCGTTGGGAGAGGGGCCGGCCGGAGACGGCGGCCTATGTGTGCGAGTCCTGCGATACGCCCATCGCCGAGCATCACAAGACCTGGATGCTGGAGCACGGCGAGTGGCGCGCGATGGCGCCGGAGAACGGCGTCAAGACGGCGGGCTTCCATCTCTCGTCGCTCTACAGCCCGGTGGGCTGGCGTTCGTGGCGCGACATCGCGAGCGCGTGGGAGAGTGCGGTCAGGAAGGAGTCCGGCTCGGCCGCCGCGATCAAGACCTTCAAGAACACCGAGCTCGGCGAGACTTGGGTCGAGGAAGGCGAAGCGCCCGACTGGCAGCGCCTGATCGAGCGGCGGGAGGACTACCGCATCGGCACGGTCCCCATGGGCGGCCTGCTGCTGGTGGGCGGTGCCGACGTGCAGAAGGATCGCATCGAGACCTCGATCTGGGCCTTCGGGCGCGGCAAGGCGTCCTGGCTCGTCGAGCACCGCGTGCTGATGGGCGACACCGCGCGGGATGCGGTGTGGAAGCGGCTGTCCGAGCTGATCGACGAGACCTGGACGCACGAATCCGGCAACCAGGTTCCGCTGGCGCGCTTCGCGCTCGACACCGGCTTCGCCACCCAGGAGGCCTACGCCTTCGTGCGCGCCTGCCGGGACAGTCGACTGATGGCGATCAAGGGGGTGCCGCGCGGCGCGGCCCTGATCGGCACGCCCACCGCCGTCGATGTCTCGCAGGGCGGCAAGAAGCTGCGCCGGGGCATCAAGGTGTACTCGGTGGCGGTGGGGCTCGCCAAGCTCGAGTTCTACAACAACCTGCGCAAGAGCGCGGATGTGGCCGACGACGGCACCACGCCGATCTACCCGGCGGGCTTCGTCCATTTGCCCAAGGTCGACGCCGAGTACATCCAGCAGCTCTGCGCCGAGCAGCTGATCACCCGCCGTGACCGCAACGGCTTTCCGGTGCGGGAGTGGCAGAAGCTGCGCGAGCGCAACGAGGCGCTGGACTGCTACGTGTACGCCCGCGCCGCCGCCGCGGCGAGCGGTCTCGATCGCTTCGAGGAGCGCCACTGGCGCGAGCTGGAAAGACAACTGGGCATCGCCGCACCGCCCGAGCAGGACGAACACACCGTAACCGCAGAAGACGCCCCCGACTCCGGGGGCGTCGTCGTTTCGGGCCGACGCGTCCGGCGCCGGTCCGTCGTCAAGAGTCGCTGGATGAGCTGAACATGAGCGTGATCGAAGGCATTTTTCACAACCCGGAGACCGGTCTCGACGAGCGACGGCCGATCGCCTGCGACGCGTTCGGGCGACTGCTCGCCGCCGACGGAGTCGGCGCGGTGGCCGCCTCCCGAGTCGAGGTCTTCACGATCGGCGCGCTGGCACGTGCAGCCTCCGTGACCACCGACCCGGTCGACCTCGGCGTCGGGCATCCCTACACGCTGGTCGTCGCCCGCAAGGCGGGGGCCGCCTCGCGCAACGAAGCCATGGAGATCCAGAGCTCGATCGACGGCGTGCGTTGGTTGCCCGCGGCGGGCATCCATCCGGATGCGAATGTCGCCTGGTACGAACCCAACGGCGGCAGCGATTACTTCACCGTCCAGGGCCGGCCCATCGGTCGCTTCGTGCGCATCGCCTTCAAGAACGGCAACACGGCCCAGACCGAGCTGGTCCTCGAGTTGGCCGCATTGGCGGGCGTCTGACCATGGCCTACACGGCGGCCGATCGCGAGGCGCTGGAGCGGGCATTGGCGCGTGGCGAGCGGCGCGTCACCTTCGGCGACAAGACGGTGGAGTACCGCTCGGTGGATGAGCTGCGCGCGGCCCTGCGCGAGGTGGACGCGGCGCTCGCCCGCGAGGCGGGGCGACCCAAGCTGCGCCAGATCCGGGTGACCACGGGCAAGGGGCTGTGATGCAAAACATCCCTGTTTTGCCCCCTGACGGGCGCGCTGGCGCGCGTCCAAAACCTCTCCCGGAGGTTTTGTGATGGGCTTCTGGAGCCGCCTCAAGCTCGCCTTCGGCGCGACCCCCACCTACGACGGCGTGGGCGCCGGGCGACGCGCGCTCGCCTGGATGCCGGGCAACCCCGGCGCGGTGGCCGCGCTGCTCACGACTCAGACGGAGCTGCGCGCCAAGAGCCGTGACCTGGTGCGCCGCAACGCCTGGGCGGCCGCCGGCATCGAGGCCTTCGTGGCCAACGCCATCGGTACCGGTATCAAGCCGCAGTCGCTGGTCGAAGACCCGGGCCTTCGCGAGACGATCCAGGCCCTCTGGCGCGACTGGTCCGAGGAGGCCGATGCCCAGGGGCTGACCGACTTTTACGGCCTGCAGGCCCTGGCCTGCCGCGCCATGCTCGAAGGCGGCGAGGCGCTGGTGCGGCTGCGCTACCGGCGGCCGGATGACGGACTGGCGGTGGCGCTCCAGATCCAGGTGCTGGAGCCCGAGCACCTGCCCGTGACGCTCAGCCGGCTGGCCGACAACGGCAACGTGATCCGCGCCGGCATCGAGTTCGACCGGCTCGGGCGGCGTGTGGCCTACCACCTGTACCGCTCGCACCCGGAGGACGGACTGCTCGCGCCCATGTCCGGTGGCAGCGGCATGGAGACCGTGCGCGTGCCCGCCGCCGAGATCGTGCATCTGTTCCGGCCCTTGCGTCCCGGGCAGATCCGCGGCGAGCCCTGGCTCGCGCGGGCCTTGGTGAAGCTCAACGAGCTGGATCAGTACGACGACGCGGAACTGGTGCGCAAGAAGACCGCCGCCATGTTCGCCGGCTTCGTCACCCGCGACCAGCCGGAGGATGCCCTGATGGGCGAAGGGCCGGCCGATGCCTCGGGCGTGGCGCTGGCGGGGCTGGAGCCGGGCACCCTGCAGATCCTCGAACCGGGCGAGGACGTGAAGTTCTCGCAACCGGCCGACGTGGGCGGCTCCTACGCCGAGTTCATGCGCCAGCAGTTTCGCGCCGTGGCCGCGGCCATGGGCGTGACCTACGAGCAGCTCACGGGAGATCTCACCCAGGTGAACTACTCCTCCATCCGCGCGGGGCTGCTGGAGTTTCGCCGCCGCTGCGAGGCGATCCAGCACGGCGTCATCGTCCACCAGCTCTGCCGCCCGGTGTGGCG
>JAJZQO010000126.1 GCA_021847575.1 Bacillota bacterium
ACCGGCGACAACGGGCCGCCTTATGTGCAGCGGAACGTTATGCGAAGTAAACGCCTGAAGGCCGCGCCGGGCGGGCGCCTGTGTCGGATACACTTCGCATAACGCGGAGTTCACAGTGAGATGGGAGATCGCTCCACCGATCTCACCATTGCGCTGTGGAGGGGATCCGATGGAACCGCGGTCGTTTGCAGCGTTGACGGCGGACCTCGAAACTGAGTTACGGCGGCTGGGCTACAGGGACGGGAGCATCCGTCAGTACCATCAGGTCTGGAGGCGCATAGGGGGCTTTCTTGAGCAGCAGGGCAGTGCTTGCTTCACTGAGCAGCTCGGGGTGCAGTTTCTGGAGACACGTTGCGACTATCTGGCCTTGGAGGCGTCCGGCGCCCTGACGCAAAGCCAGGTCAACATTGGTCGCGTGGTCCGGATGCTCGGTGACTTCCAGCAGCACGGCACCGTCCTGCGGCGCTATTACAAGCAGCGCAACTTGCTGCATACGGCGGGGTTTCAGGAGACACTCGCGGGATACGTCCGTGCCTGCGAGCAGCGCGAGCATTCCTCGGTGACGCGGACGCACTACCGCAAGATCGCCGAGAAGTTCCTGAGCTTCGCGGAATCCCAGGCGATCACCGATTGCGGCCAGCTCACGGCCCAGCATTGTTCGGCCTACGTGGAGACGTGGCTGGGCTATCAGGCGAAGACGGTTGAGCTGCAGCTCTGCGGATTGCGCTCGTTCTTGCGCTATCTGCACGCCACGGGACAGCACGGAACGGACTTGGCCGCTCAGTTGCCCAGCGTACGCGTCACAAAGCAGGCGCGCATCCCTTCTGCCTGGACAGCTGAGCAGGTGGCCCAGATCCTGCAGGCCGTGGACCGCGGCAACCCTGCAGGCAAGCGCGATTACGCGATGATCCTGTTGGCCGCGCGCCTGGGCCCGCGCTCGATGGACATCAAGCATCTGCAGCTACAGCACCTGCACTGGGCGGAACGCCGCATCGAGTTCGTGGCCTCAAAGACGGGGCAGCGACTGAGCTTGCCGCTCCTGCCGGACGTGGGCTGGGCCATCATCGACTACCTGCAGCACGGCCGGCCGGCCGTGGATTCTCCCTACGTCTTTCTCCGACACCTGGCGCCGATCGTCCCCTTCGCCGATGATGACCACCTTCACCAAATCATTGAGAAGTATAGGCAGCTCGCCCGCGTTTCGCTGCCGCCCAAGCGCAGGCGCGGCTTTCATGCGTTGCGCCACACGCTGGCCAGCGTCCTGCTGGCTCAGGGTACCCCTCTGTCGGTGATCGCGGACGTTCTCGGGCACGCGGATCCCGAATCGACCGGTGTCTACCTCAAGATCGACGTCTCTCGTTTGCGCGAGTGCGCGGGCGACCCCGACCAGGTGCTGAACCAGTGAGCGCCGACTTTCCTGGACCGTTGGGTGAGACCATCACCGGCTTCGTTCGGTACAAGCGCGCCCTCGGCCTACGCTACGACACCGAGAGCCGGATGCTGCACCGCTTTGCCGAGTTTGCCGACGCCTTCGGATGCGTCGCCCCCCAGCTGGATCGAGCGCTGGTCGACGCCTGGAACGCCAAGCGCTCTCACGAGGCCCACGCCACGTGGCGGGGACGCGTTGATCTTGTGCGGCAGTTGGCGCTGTACATGTCGCGTCTAGAGTTGGCGGCGTACGTAACCCCCACCCGGACGGTGCCGAAAGGGCCGCGCTACGTGCCCCACATCTACAGCGTGACCGAGCTCCAGGCCTTCTTTGCCCAAGTGGATGCGTGTGGACACTGCAGCGCTGTGCCGTACCGCCAGCAGACCATGTCGCTGATCTTCCGTCTTCTGTACGGGTGCGGTCTACGGGTGTCTGAGGCCCTGCACCTGCGCATGGAAGACGTCGATGTGGCCGCGGGGATTCTGACGATCCGAAACGCCAAGGGACACAAGGACCGCTTGGTGCCTCTCTCGGATGCGCTTCGCGAGCGCTTGACCGTCTACGTCCAGCAGGTTCACCCGCACGTCGATCCTGCGGACAGGCTCCTCTGGCAGGCGGAGGGCCGACCAGTTTCCGTGGGCAACATCTACAAGAACTTTCGGCGCTTCCTGTGGCGAGCTGGAATGTCCCATGGTGGCTGGGGGCGGGGACCACGGGTGCATGACTTCCGCCACACCTTTGCGGTGCACTGCCTGCAGCGCTGGGTGCGCGAGGGCAAGGACCTCACCGCCTACTTGCCCTTGCTGAAGACCTACCTCGGACACTATGCGTTCGCGGATACGGCCTACTACTTGCGGTTGACCGCCGACTGCTACCCCGACATCACGTTTCGCATGGAGCAGGCGGTAGGCCACGTGGTGCCCGCCCTGAACGGGGAATCCCGATGAAGCCGACTGATTTCGCTCAGGCGCTCTCGGCCTATCTCGGAAGTTATCTACCGGGGCAGAAGAACGTCAGCGCCCACACGCTGCACTCGTATCGTGACACCTTCAAGCTGCTCCTGGAGTTTTGCCAAGGGACGCGAGGACTGGCCATCGAGCGACTGACGCTCCGCGACATCGATGATGGCTTGATCGTGGCGTTCCTCGATTGGCTCGAAACCGTGCGGCACAACAGCGTGGCCACGCGCAACCAGCGACTTGCGTGCCTGCACGGGTTCTACCGCTACCTCCAAGGCCAAGATCCAGCTGGACTGTGGCCGTATCAGCGCATCCTGGCCATTCCCACAAAGCGGACGGCACAGCCCGCCATTCCGTATCTGACCCCAGACGCCCTGCAGGCGATACTGGCTCAACCCAACCGCGCAACTCGGCAGGGCCGACGCGATGCCACCTTGCTCTCCGTCCTCTATGACACCGGCGCGCGCGTCCAAGAAATCGTCGACCTGCGTGTGCGCGACGTCCGGCTGGAGGCACCCGCCACCTGCACGCTGACGGGGAAGGGCCGCAAGACACGGCATGTACCCTTGATGGGCGGCACTGTTGCGCTGTTGCATCGCTACTGGGCTGAATGGCGGCTCGGAGACAACGGGCGGCAGGATGATCCCGTGTTCGCAAATCGTCAACGCCAGCCACTTACGCGGCGCGGCGTGGCGTTCATCCTGGACCGCTACGTCGCCAAGGCCCGAGAAAGCGTTCCCGGGCTCCCCGACCGCGTCTCGCCACATGTGTTGCGCCACACCAAGGCCATGCACCTGCTCCAGGCGGGCGTCAACCTGATCTACATCCGCGACCTCTTGGGACATGTCGACTTGGCGACGACAGAGATCTACGCGCGCGCCGACACCGAACTCAAGCGACGGGCGCTTGAGCACGCCTATCCTACCCTCGTCTCGGACGACTTCCCAGACTGGAGCGAGGACGACGCACTGCTCACCTGGCTGACCAGACTCTGACGCGACACGCGGATTATGCGAAGTGTATCCGACGTAGGCGGCCGCCCGGCGCGGCCTTCAGGCGTTTACTTCGCATAACGTTCCGCTGCACATAAGGGGGACCAGCATCCCCAGTGCTTGCCAATGTCTATCTCCACTACGCCCTCGACCTCTGGTTCGAAAAGGTCGTGCGACCCCGCTGCGAGGGAAAGGCTACC
>JAJZQO010000047.1 GCA_021847575.1 Bacillota bacterium
CCCGCAGCATCACGGGGCGTGATGAGCGGCGCAAAGATCCGGGTTCGCTCGGTCATGTGGTCCTCTCCCATTGGTTCGTAATCGGCGCTCAGTCCTGCTCCCGCCAGCGCGCCTCGGCGATCGCAAGCGCATCCTTGGAATCCGCAGCCACACCACGCCGTTGCAGGACGGCCCCGATCGCCTCGAGTGTCCTCTGCACCTTGGCAAGGTCCGCTCCATCACCCATCGTGCCGATGCGCCATGCCTTGCCCTTCCATGGTCCCAGTCCGCCCGCAATCTCGACGTCATGCTCGTCCAGGAGTTCCCCGCGCAGCTCCGCTTCGGGCAGATCCGCCGGTGTCGAGACGACGCTGAGCGACGGCAGCTCCGCTCCATCCGCCACCAGGGAGCGCAGACCGTAGGAAAGGAGGCCGGCGCGCAAGGCCGCGCTCGCCTTGCGATGGCGCAGAAACCGCGCCGGCAGGCCCTCCTCCCGCAAGGCGCGCAGGGCCTCCCGTAGAGCGAAGACCATGCTGATCGGCGCCGTGTGGTGGTAGAGCCGTTCGCTGCCGACATACTTCGCGATGAGGCCGAGATCGAGATACCAGGAGACGACCGGCACACCCGCCGGCCGGACGCCCAAGGCAGACGGCGCCGCAGAGATGGGTCCCAGTCCTGGCGGCGCGCCGAGGCACTTCTGGCTGCCGCTGTAGACGATACTGGCGCCCCATTCGTCCATCTGCACCGGCATGCCGCCGAGCGACGTGACCGTGTCGACGATCAGCTGCGCCCCCGCCTCCCGGCTGTGACGCGCGATCGGCGCGACGTCGTTGCGCACGCCCGTGGACGTCTCCGCGTGCACCACCGCCACGACCTCCGGGCCGAACTCCCGCATCGCCTTGCCCGCAGCGTCGGGATCGATCGGAGTGCCGTACGGGAAAGCGACGCTCCGGAGCTCGCCGCCCGCCCTGCGCACCATCTCCGAGATCCGCTCGGCGAAGACGCCGTTCTCAAGCACGAGCACCTTGCGTCCGGGCCAGACGAGGTTCATCACCGCCGTCTCCATCGCAGCGGAACCGGTACCGCTCACCGGGAACGTCAAGGGCGCCGAACTGCCGAACGCGAGACGTAGATCCTCCGCGATCGCGTCGAGCTCCGCAAGAAACCTGGGGTCGAGGTGACCGAAGAGCGGACGGGCCAGCGCCGCGCGCACGCGTTCCGACACCGGACTCGGCCCAGGACCCATCAGCAGGACGTCAGCCATGGTTACGGGGATCGGCCGCCGCGCAATCCCTTTGGCGAGCCGCTCCCCGACACACCTCCTTGTTTGCTACGAAAGGACTCCGGGGAACCTAGACATCTGCCTCCGCCACGACGTACGTCATCGCGCCGGCCTCGAGCACGCAGAGCATCGGGCGCAGCAGCATGAGCGCCGTCCGCCCCCAGGGAGCCGTGAAGACCTCCAGCGTCTCGTCCGTGACGGGGTGGCGCAGCTCCCCGAGCACGGTGCCTTCGGAAACGATCGTGCCGACGGCCTCGGCGCCCACAACCGGGTGGAAGATGCCGCCTTGTTTCGGACGCAGCACCTGTGGCGGCTGGACATGGATCGAGGCCGGCGCCGCCGGGAGTTCGGGGTCTGGTGCCAGAACACCGGCATAGACCAGGGCGCGCTCCACCCCCTGGGCGATGCGCAGAGCCCACGCTCCTTCCGCCTGCGAGTGCCCGCCCATCTCCACGGCCCCGACCTGCGCTCCGCGCGCCCTGGCCTGCGTCGTGAGCGAGACCTGCCCCAGGTTCCGGTAGCCGTGGTCCACGATCAAGGGGGCGCCGATCGCGGCCGCGATCGGCTCACTACCCTCGAAGCGGAAGGCGAAGGCGTTGACGGCCCAGCTGCCGCCGCCGTGCAGGTCGATCACCAGGTCCGCCCCTTCGAGCGCATGGCGCGTGATGGTGGCCGCCAGCATTTCGGTGTGGCTGCCAGCCGGGTTGCCCGGAAAGCAGCGGTTGAGGTCGAGCTGGTCGAGCGGCGCACAGCGGGCGCTTTGCTGCATCGCCAGCGGATTCGCGACCGGGAGGACGCGGATCGTGCCGATCAGACGGTCGGCCCGCACGCGAGTGAGCAGCTTCGAGATGGCGAGGGCCCCCCACGGTCCCTCGTCGCCGTGTACTCCCGCGGCGACCAGCGCCACCTTGCCCCCGCTGCCGAGCGTGCCCACCATCAGGGGCACGGTGGCGGACGCCGCGCCGGAGCCGACAGGAAAAGTCCGCCAGGAAACCGCGGCGGCCAGGTTACGTTCCGGCATGGGCATTCGTCTCCTTCGCTACGCCTCTTGATTGCCCAGCTGCACCCAGCTGCGCGTGCGGTGCGACGCCTCGACGGCGTTGATGATCTCCTGCACCTTGGCGCTTTGCGCGAAGTTGCCCTGGTTCTCGCTTCGGATCCCCGCCACTTCCTCCATGAAGTTGTGGACAAGGTTCGCGTAGAAAAGCGAGGGCCACGGTTCGCCGGGCCGGTAGCCGTGCGGGAAGAACTTCTCGGGGATCTCCATGCGCTGGAACTCGACCGCGTCCGGCCGCGCGGCATGCAGCGTCTCGCACTCGCCAAACTCGTCCACCAGGCGGCAAATCAGCGCGCCCTTCTCGCCATAGATGCGCGCCTCGATGCCCGGGTAGTTGCCTACGGTCACGTAGCTCGTCTGGATCGAGCCGAAGGCGCCGTTGGCGAACTCGCAGATGTAGATGTCGGCGTCGTCCATGTTGATCGGCTCGCGCTGCGTGTCGAGGTTGGTGCGCCGCCGCATCGGGATCAGGTTCTTGAGCCTGCCCACCACCTCCGTGACTTGGCTGCCCGTGAGCATCATGCTGATGTCGATGATGGGCGCGCCGTACCCCTCCAGCGAGTGCACCGTGATCTCCTCCGGCTTCGGCGACCAGCCCCCGACCGCGTCGTTGTCGGGTGGCGTCTTGTGGATGCGCTTGTCCGCCGGATTGTCGGGATCGAGCCACTGGCTGTTCTGCTCGTAGCCGTTGAAGACGAGGGGACGTCCGATGAATCCGTCCTGCACGAGCTGGTACATGTACTGCATTGCGGGCGCGTAGCGGAACGTGAGCCCCACCTTCGTCTTAAGGCCCTTGGACTCCGCGATCGCCTGCGCCCGGCGCACATCCTCGGCCCGGTGGGCGACCGGCTTCTCGACGAGGCAGTGCTTGCCCGCGTTGATCACATCGAAAACCAGAGGCTCGTGTTCCTCGCGCGTACAAACGTCGATCACGTCGATGTCCGTCCGGTGCAGAAGGTCATGGTAGTCTGTCAGGACCTCTGGAATCTCGAACTGACGGGCCCTCTCCTCGGCCTTCTCGCGGTCCACATCGCAAATGGCCACGAGCTCGGCCAGCGGCGAGCGGTAGTACCCCGGCAGATGCGCGTCACGAGACCATCTGCCGGCACCGACGACGGCAACCCGGATCTTGTCGGCCATCGTTCCCATCCTCCCTTGTGCTCTAGAGGCCTCGTTGCGCGGCGCCACGGAGCGCTTCGAGCGCCAGGGCGGTCTGCATCGCCGTCTCCTGGGCCAGATACCTCGGCTCCGCCTCGGACCGCAGTACGGCGTGGATGTGCCGGATGGCGGCCGCGAACGAGTGCTCGTCGCGCGTCGGCCGCTCCTTCGTGACCATGCTCCCTCTGCGCAGCTGTACAGGATCGCCGGGCTGAGGGTGGTAGGGGTTCCTGACCCGGATCTCGCCCTCGCCGCCGACGATGCGCGTGAAGGTGTCGTACGGCCGGGACATGCCACAGCTGAACAGCAAGGCTTGGCCGCCCTGGTAGGCGAGGAAGCCCTGCATCGCCTCGTCGACGCCGCCCGGGCTCCAGCTCGCGGACGCCTCCGCCCGGGCCACCTCGCTCTGGAAGAGCAGGGTCGCGAGCTGGACGGGGTAGCAGCCCACATCGTTCAGGGCGCCGCCCGCGAGTTCCCGCGACCAGCGGATGTTGGCGGGGCTGCGCACCTGGAAGTGGAAGCTCGATTGGATCTCGCGGATCTCCCCCACAGCGCCATCCCGCAGGAGCTCGGCGATCCGTTCGAACTGGGGCTGGAACGGGAAGACGAACGCCTCCCAGAGCCGGCCCGACGCTGTCGCAGCCGCGGCGAGCACCGCTTGTGTCTCTTCGGGGCTGACACAAAGCGGCTTCTCCGCGAGCACGGTCTTGCCGGCGGCCAAGGCCCGCATGGTCCACGCGGCGTGGAGCGCGTTCGGCAGCGTGATGTACACGGCGTCGATGCCACGATCTTCGAGCACACGCTCGTAACCTTCGACGCCGCGCTCAACGCCGTGTTGCCCCGCGAACTTCTCGGCCCGGATTCCCTCGCGGCTGCCGACCACGGCCGCCACACCGCCTCCCGCCTCGCGCAGGCCTGGCAGAAAGGACGCCCGGGCGATATTGCCGGTGCCGATGATGCCCCAGCGCACCTGTGCCCCGTTCATGGGCCACCCTCCCATCGGTCGATTGCCGGGGGCCCTTTCGCTACGCGTCCACCAGGTCGAACTTGAAGGATGATAGGCGCGCGCTGGGAGCCAGGATGCAGCTGTTGAAAACATTGAGCATCGGCTGCGCGTAGAGTCTCTGGCCGATCTCCTCCGCATTGCGCAGCATTTCGTAGACCGACTCCGTGAAGCGGACGTTGCCCATCGGCCGCGTGATGCGGCCGTCCTCGATCTGGTAGGTGCCATGGCGCGTCATGCCCGTGATCACACCGGCCTGCGGATCGACGAGCCGCACATAATGAAAACTCGTCACGTAGACGCCGTGGGCGATGCCCGCCACGAGCGCCTCTTCTGTCGCGTCGCCTGGTTCGAGGCGCAGGTTGGCCGCCACAGGACTTGCGAACGGCAACCGCGAGACGTGCGCGTGTCCCGTCGATGTCGCGCCGCTTTCTACGGCGGAGCGCAAGTCATGCAGCACGCATTGCGGTGCCCCGCCGGCGATCAGGCTCACCTGTCGCTTGGGCATGCCCTCCTGGTCGAACGGGATGGGCAGGCCATCTGCTCCGGGGGCGTCATCGTAGATCTGGACCCGACGCGATCCGAGGGAATCTCCTGCGTGGGAATCGAGCGGGCTCGCGCCGTCCACGGCCGACCGACCGTCGAAGCCGAGATGGTTCAGGAACGAGACCGCCTCGGCCAGGGCGTAACCGCAGAGCACCACGGGCAGGCGGTCTTCGGTCAGGCGCACGGTCTGCCCCGGCTCACGTCCCAGGAGGGCGCCAGGCGACGAGCGGTCGAGCGATTCGCGGGCGATCTCCTCCGGGTCCAGCCGGCCCACATCGCGGCTCAGCCGGAACCCGAGCCCGGAGAGACTTCGCCATGTGGATACGAGATTCCATCCCGCCTCGCTGAGGGGTACGTAGGCTCTCCTGCCGCGACTGGTCGCAAGCGCCAGTTCGTAGAGGGTCGAGTGGACGCTGCCGTACATCCTCGCGCCCCGCTCCTCCGCGAGCGTCACGGCGCTCGCGATGGCACCGGCCTTGGCCAGGGGCGTCAGTTCCGCGGTCGCCGGATAGAAGAACGGCGGGACGGGGGCATGGACCTCGACGCCGCCGTCCTCGACGCCGGCGAAATGGAAGCCGGACGGCAGAGGAGGGCCGACCGCCGCCGCCCGCGCCATGCGCACGATCTCCTGCGGCGGCAGGTCCGGTTGGGCCTGCACCTTGCCGAGCCGTCCGTCGTGGATGAGGCGCAGCGTCACCGTCACGTTCTCGCGGTCAAGGGTCTGGTGCAGACGTTCGTGCGCAAAGCGGCTGTAGCGCTCGCACTCGACCAGCGCCGAGGCCTCCGCCTCGTCCGCTCCTGCCGCCTCGACGATCGCGTCCAGTAGCCCGAAGAGCGCAGTCGGGCCGAAGAGCCCCGCCGCAGGTGCGTCGATGCCTGGCTTCATGCCTCTCCCTCCCCGATGCGGACGTTGCGGAACCGGGCGTAGGAGCAGCCATGGCCGACGAAACCCCACTGCTTGGGCTCCCCCTTGCCACAAGGGAGGCCGTGCACGTGCCAGTGCGTCGCGTCGGCGACGGCGTCGCAGGACTGCCAGAACGCCGGCGCGATGCCGCTGAACGAGCAGTCCTTCAGAAGCCGCCCGATCTTTCCATGCTTGATCTCATAGCCGACTTCGGTGCCGAAGCGGAAGTTGCGGCGCCTGTCGTCGATGCTCCAGGAGCGGTTCATGTCGACCAGGAGGCCGTCTTCCGTATCGGCGATGATTTCCTCGATGGACCGCTCACCAGGTTCCAGGTTGATGTTGGTCTGGAAGATCAGCGGCGGGTAGGACCAGCCGTCGGCCCGCATGGCCCCGGCGCTGGTCCCACCCAGGATCGAGGCCGTCTCGCGGGAGGTGAGGAGACCGACCAGCAGGCCATTCTTGACGATCTGCACCTTGCGCGCCTGTACGCCCTCGTCGTCGAACCAGAAGCTGCCGAAGGCCCCTGGCACCGTCGGGTCGGCCACGATGTTCACGGCCTCGGAGCCGTAGCGGAACTCGCCCAGCTCGGAGACGTCCAGGAAGCTCGTGCCGGTGAAAGAGGTCTCCCAGCCCATCACCCGGTCCGCCTCCACCGCATGCCCGCACGACTCGTGGATCAGGAGCGCGAGCTGCCGCGGCCCGACGATGAGATCCCAGCGCCGCGAGGGACAGCTCGGCGCCGAGAGAAGCTCCACCGCTTCGCGGCCGATGCGCTCGCCGTTGGCGGGCAGATCAAGTTCCTCGATGTATTCGTAGCCCCGATGCGCGGAGTCGCCGATCTCAGAGTTCGGATAGGTTCGCCGCTGGACCTCGCCGTTGCGCACGGCGTACGCCGCCAGGGTGGCCCCTGCGTCGGTGAATTCCTGAACGATGTCGGATCCCTCGGTCGAGGCAAAATGGCGCTCCTCGCGTTTGAACTCCATCATGGCGAGCGCCGACTTGACCTCGGCCGACGCGGCGATCCGCGCGTTCGTCTCCTCGAGAAGCTTGAACTTCTCGGACGTCGGTATCTCGAACGGGTCGCGATCGTAGGCGGTGTGATAAACGCCCCGGGCGGGCGGGCTCGGCGCGAGACGCACCGGGGCGCGCACCACCGCGGCCGCGGCCCGCGCGCCGGCGATCGCTCGGCGCACCGTGCCTTCGGCGCCTTGGACGTCGTCCGACGCCTGGCTCGCGAAGCCCCATGCGCCGCCGACCAGAACACGCACGCCGTAGCCCCGCTGGTTGCCGGACACGGGATCTTCGGGCACACCGTTGCGCACCGTAAGACGTTCGTCACGAGACTGGACGTACCGGACGTCCGCATACTCGGCGCCGAGGCCCTGGGCGAGGTCGAGTGCCCGCCTCATCACATCGTTCATCGGGTACCTCCTAATCCGGCCAGATGTGGACGTAGTGCCTGCGCAGTACCATCTCCACAAGTTGCACGTCGCGCGTCTCGATCGCCTCCACTACGTGGAGATGGCGCTGGCGCACAATCTCCGGTGTCAGCCGCCGCACGTCGGTGGTCGAGCTGAGCAGCGCCCCAAGCTGCGCGTCCAGGCTCTCCCAGAGTCCGAAGACACGACGATTGTCGGTGCACACGGCGATCTTGCGGTGGAATGTGTTGTCGAGCCGAACCAGGGACATCATGTCCTTGGCCCCGAGCGCGTCGCCCATGTCGTGCGCGCAGGAGCGCATCTCGGCGAGGTCCTCGGGCGTGAGCTTCTGGACCGCGGCCTGCGCCGCGAACCCTTCGAGCAACGCGCGCGCCTCGCAAACCTCCATGCTCTCCTCCCGCGACATCTGGATGACCACCGCGCCGCGCCGCGCCCGCACCTCGACGAGCCGCTCGGTCTCGAGCCGGGCGATGGCCGCGCGAATGATCGAGCGGCTCACGTCGAACTCCTCCGCCAGCGCCGCCTCCAGCAGGCGCTGGCCCGGCAGGACGTCTCCATTGATGATGGCTGCCCTAAGTTGCTCGGTTACCGTGTCCGGCAAGGATAAGTACTGTCGCTTGGCTACCTCTGGCATAACGTATTGCGCCTCCCGAACCTCGGAATGTGCCCGCTCAATATCCCGCACGCCTGTCCACCAGGCCCCTCAGCGCCTTGCCGGCGTTGAAGCGCGAGAGGTTCTCGTGGAAGAGGCCCGCCACCCGCCCGGCGATGCTCGGGCCGGACACGTGCGGCGTGACGATCACGCCGGGTAATGTCCAAAGGGGGCTTTGCTCTGGCAGCGGCTCCTCCCGGAAAACATCCAGGATCGCCCCACCGAGCCTTCCCGCCTGCAAGGCGTGGACCAGGGCGGCCTGGTCCACGGTGGCGCCGCGCCCGATGTTGACCAGGACGCTGGTCGGGCGCATCGCGGCGAGGACCTTTTCGCTGACGACCTCCCTGGTGTCGGGGGTCAGCGGGAGCGCCAGGACCAGCACGTCGAGGTCGCCTACGAAGTCGGGCCAGCCTTCGGGGCCAAAGAGCCGGTCGACCTCGACGTCGCTCTCTCCCGTCCGGCTGAGGCCTGAGACCTGCATGTCGAACGCACGCGCCTTGCGCACGATCTCCCTGCCGATCGAGCCGAGACCCGCGACCCCGATCCGGCTGCCCTCAAGCGTCCCGACCTCGATGTGCTGCCAGCGGCTCTCGGCCTGCTGGGCGCGAAGCTGCGGGTGCTGCCGCACCCGCGCTAGGAGCTCGGAGAACACGTACTCCGCGATCATGCCGCCGAACTGGTCCACGACCCGCGTCACGAGAACGTCCCGCCTCAACTCCTCGGCCGCCACGATGTCCTCGACCCCCGCTCCCATCGACTGCACCCAGCGCAGCCGGTGCGCTAGGGCGTACGCGTCCTGGGGAAATCGCCACGAGAACAGCACGTCCGCCTGCGGTGCGAGACGCCTGGCCTCGTCGGGATCCTGCGCGACCAGAAGCTGCGCGGGACTGCCAAGCCTGCGCAGCGCCTCGGCGTAGGCGGGAGCGCTGTGCGCGGCGTAGATCAGAACCTTGGGAAGGGAAGCCATCGATCCACCTCCGAACGCTCATGGTCTCCACTCGCGGCACTGGTGCAGGGCGGGCAAATCTCCCCTACGGGGCGAGGTCATCGAAGAGGTGCGGCCGCACGGGATCGAGCACGGCCACGAGGCGGGCGGCCGGTCCCGAGAGGACGGGAAGGATCCCGGGGCCGTGACCCGGTAGGGGGCTGTCACCGTGGACGACGACGCCGATGGTAGTCGCTCCCGGTGCGTACCCCTGCATCGTCACGGCCTCCCAGTCGTCCATGGCCACCACGTCGCCAATGCGCAGCTCGTCGCAGCCGTGCCGCCTCAGGGCCTCGGGGTCGTCGGACTGCAGATCGGTCTCCCAGGTGGCGGCCGGTCGGCCGACACCATTGCCGAGCAGGTAGGACGGGATGCGAGCGCGGACAGATGCCACGAGTTGCCCGTCGCGGACGTCGGCGAGCTTGGAAAGGATCCCTTGCGACAGGTGGTGCACCGCGATATCCGCGAACCCTGTCACTTGCAGACCGCTGCCACAGCAGCGGACGCTGATGCGCTGACCCGGCGAGATCCGCCTGAGGTCCCTTCGCTGGAAATGCACGAACAAGCCCTGTCCCTCGCCGCGCAGGCCCACGACCACCCCGGTCGCCCGCCCGTCCTCGAATGCCACCCAGGCCTCGTTGCCAAGGCAGGCGAAGGCCGCGAGCGCCGCCTGGCTTCTCTCGTCCCTGGCCTTGATCGTGGCACCGGGTTCAGGATGGTCCGCGGACCCGACGAACGCTCGCGCGCCGGGACCATAGCCATAGAGCACGCCCCCGGCGCCGAACGGCAGGTACGGCCGTCCGTCGGCCCCGACCTGGAACGGGCTCGCATCGAGCTCCGGGTGCGTCACCCATCCCGAAAGCACCATGGCAACCAGCTGATCCTCGTTCGTGGTCAAAGCCATGCCGGATGTCCTTCCTGCGCCAACGCGGCGGCGAGCAGTTCGAAGTTCGCGGCGGTCCCCTGAAGCGGCGTGATGGTGCCGGGCGGACCCGTGAGCAGGGTGGTCGCACCTGGCCCGTGGCCGAACGACTGGCACATGCCCGTGGTTACGGTCGCGATGGTCCAGGCGCCCTGGCGGTAGCCACGACCGAAGCGATGGTCCTGGTCCTCGAGGGCCACGACATCCCCCAGCAACAGGTCGGTCAGACCAAGGCGACGTGCATCCTCGAAGGAACGGAACATCAGGTCGCAGTTGGCGTAGTCCGAGTGCATGCCGACACCGGCCCCCATGGCCTCGCGCGGAATGACCTTGCGCACCGGAACACCGAGGCTGCCGTCCGGCAGCGTCGACGCACCGAGCAATCCCAGCGCCGAGGGCGCCAAATTCTTCGCCACCACATCGGGATGATCGAGGAACCTGAGGCCGACGCCCACGGCCTCGACGGCGATGCGGTCCCCGACCGCCAGCCGCTCGAGCACGTCGCGCGGGAAGTCGACCATGACGTTGGCGTGCTTGCCCGTGACGAAGCCCCTCGCGCCCACCGCCAGACCGCTTAGGACCTGAGCGCGATTGCCGACGCAGGCCAGGAACTGCAGGGCGTTGTTGGCCCGCTCCTCAGGGTGGTGCACCTTGGCGCCGGGCTCGAGGTGATCCGCGGCCCAGCCAAACGCCCGCTCACCGATCCGCACGAGCGTGACGCCACCCATGCCAGGGAGTAGGAACGGGTCGACCAGTGTGCCGGGAGCGTAAGGCTGGCGGTCCACCTCCGTCGGCGGGATCTCGCCGACGAGGCAGGTGCGGAGGAGGTCTTCGGCATTCGTGCGCAGTTCCATGTCGCTAACCCACCCTGACCCGTGGATCGAACAAAACATAGGAGATGTCGACGAGGACGTTCATCACCACGATGGCCATCGCGGCGAAGATGACCGTTCCCATGATCATGGGAATGTCTAGCACCTGGATCGCCTGCCACGCCTGCTGGCCGATGCCTGGCAGGCCGAATACGACTTCGATGATCAGCACACCGCCGAGGAAGTAACCGAAGTCCATGCCGACCATGGTGATGATCGGGATAATGACATTCGGCAGGACATGGCGCCGCAGCAGAAGCCAGCCCGGTACGCCCTTGGCGCGGGCCATCTGCATGTAGGGCGCCTGCAGGATATCCAGCATCGTCGAGCGCAGCATCCGGGAATACCACGCGGCGCCGTTGAGACCGACCGTCAGGCAAGGTAGCACCAGGTAGTAGATCAGCGGGCTACCCACCCCGCCGAGCGGGAACCAGGAGTTGACAAAGGCTAGGTAATAGAGCAGAAACAGCCCAAGCCAGAAGCTTGGCGCCGAAAGCCCGAGCAGCGCGAAGATGGTCGCGACCCGGTCCCACACCGAGCCAGGGCGAAGGGCGGCAAGCACACCGATCGGGATGCCGATCAGGAGTTCGAAGATCACGCCGCCTACGGCGACCATCGCAGTGACGGGTGCACGCTGCAGGATGGCAGGCAGCACGGGCACCTTGCGCAGGAACGAGATGCCAAAGTTCCCTTGCAAAAGGCGCCAACAGTATTCGAGATATTGCGTCCAGATCGGCTGGTCGAGGCCGAGCTGGCGGTGGATGCTAGCGACCGTTGCCGCCGAGGCGCCAGGGCCCGCGATCAGGCGTGCCGGGTCGCCCGGCACGGCGTAGGCGATGAGAAATGTCAGGGTCATGACGCCCCAGATTACCACCACCGTCCAGCCGAGGCGCTTGCCGAGGTACTTCCACATCTACTTGCCCTCCTGCATCGGGTCGAGCGCGTCGCGCAGCCAGTCGCCGATCAGGTTGAACGCCAGGACCGTGAGCACGAGTGCGATGCCTGGATAGATCAGCAGCCACGGTGCGACCTGGTAGGTTGCCTGCCCCTCGGCGATCATGTTCCCCCAGGACGGCATCGGCACGGGAACGCCGATGCCGATGTAGCTAAGCGACGCCTCGAGCAGCACTGTCGTGGCCACTCCGAGGGACCCGTAGACAATGATCGCCGACGACAGGTGTGGCAGGATGTGCCGGAACAGGATGCGCCAGGGCCCCACCCCCAGCGTTCGCGTCGCGGTGACAAACTCCCGTTCCTTGAGCGACAGCACCATACCGTGGACGACACGTGCCATGTTGACCCAATAGATCAGGGCAATCACGAGAATGATGTTTGTGATGGAGGGTCCTGTCACGGCAATGAGTGCGATAGCCAAGAGCAAGATCGGGAAGGCCATCACTACGTCCGTGACGCGCATCAGAAGGGTGTCGATCCAGCCGCCGAAGTACCCGGCGACCATCCCGACCATGACGCCGATCACAATGGCGATGCCATTCGCCACGATGCCGATCGTCAGGGACACCCGAGCGCCATAGATCATGCGGCTCAAGATGTCGCGGCCGTTCTCGTCGGTGCCGAGGAGAAACGTCTTCCCTGGCGGTACCGGCGCCCCCTGGGACGTCAGGCCTTGGACGAACCCCTGCAAGGGATTGTGCGGTGCCACGTAGGGCGCGAGGATCGCCACGGCGACGAGGATGAGCAGGAACACCACGCTGAGCATGGCCGGCACGTTGTGCAGCAGGGACTCGAGGAGTGTGCGCCAGGTCGAGACCTGCCGCACGGCGGCCAGCTCCTCGGCATCCAGGATCGCCTGTTCCACCTCAGGCCTGGCCAACGCGTTCACCTCCCGCCCAAACATTCGCCTGCGCGAAGTGGCAGGCCACGTGGTGCCCCGATGCGATGACCCGAAGTGGCGGAACCTCGTTCCTGCAGACATCCTGCGCGATGGGGCAGCGGGGATGGAAGGGGCACCCGGGCGGCGGTGAGGACGGGCTTGGCACCTCGCCGACCAGGTGGATGCGCTGGCGAGCGCGGTTCGCTTTCGGGCTCGGCAGCGGGACGGACCCGAGCAAGGCCTGCGTGTAGGGATGCAAAGGTTGGGCGTACAGCACCTGGTTCGGCGCCTGCTCCACGACGCGGCCGAGATACATGACCGCGACGCGGTGGCTCATCTGGCGCAGCACCGCAAGGTCATGCGAGATGAAGACGTAGCCAAGTCCAAGCTGGTCCTGCAGGTCCTGGAAGAGGTTGATGATCTGTGCCCGAACCGACACGTCGAGCGCGGAGACAGGCTCGTCGCAAACCAATAGCTGCGGCCCGACCGCCAACGCCCGGGCTATGCCGACTCTCTGCCGCTGTCCGCCCGAGAGCTCGTGCGGGTAGCGCCGCGCGAACGCGTACGGCAGGCCGACGGTGCGCAGGATCTCCTGCACGCGGTGCGGGCGGTCCTGCGGCGCCACGTGGGCCACGATCAACGCCTCTTCGATCGCCGCCCCCACCTTGACCCGGGGGTTCAGGGAGTCATTCGGGTCCTGGAAGACCATCTGCATGACCTTCAGGAGATGGCGCAGAGCGGGCCCGCGCGCGGCGGTGACGTCTTCACCGCCCACGACGATGCGACCGGCCGTCGGCTCGACGATGCGGAGCATCGCGCGTGCCAGGGTGGACTTGCCGCAGCCGCTCTCGCCCGCGATGCCCAGTGTCTCGCCGCGTCCGAGCTCGATCGAGACGCCGTCCACCGCCCGCACGATGCCGGTTGTTCGTCCGAAGCTGCCGCGGATCGGAAAGTGAACCTTGAGATCCCGCACTTCGAGGACCTGCTCTCGGGCGACGCTCATTCCGCCAGGTCCCCCTCCAGCGTGATGTTCGATGGAATCGGCTGTGCGAGATGGCAGGCGGCCCTGCGCCCTGGCCCGATTTCGAGCAGCTCCGGCACCTCAGTCCGGCAGCGATCGTAGGCGACAGGGCAGCGCGGTGCGAAGGGGCAACCTTGCAGTTCGCGCGTAAGGTCTGGCGGCGCACCCGGAATCGACGGCAGTCGGCCCACTGCGCCCTGCAGCCTGGGAATGGAGTTCAGGAGCGCCTGCGTGTATGGGTGGCGAGGCTCGCTGATCACCTCGTCGACACTGCCCTCCTCGACGATCCGGCCTGCGTACATCACGAGGACGCGCTCGCAGAAGTCCGCGATCACCGAGAGGTCGTGCGTGATCAGCACGACCGATGTCCGCTCGGCTTCCGTGAGGTCTCGCAGGAGGTCCAGCACGTTCGCCTGCGCCGTGACGTCGAGCGCGGTCGTCGGCTCGTCCGCGATGATCATCTTCGGTCTCGTCGCCATCGCGATGGCGATCACGACGCGCTGCCGCATTCCGCCTGAAAGCTGGTGCGGGTATTCGGAGAGCCTGCGGCGGGCGTCCGAGATCTGGACGCGGCGCAGCAACTGCTCGGCTTCCGCCATGGCCTGTGCCCTGCTCAGACCACGGTGGATCTCGAGCACCTCAGCCACCTGGATCCCGATGCGCAGAAAGGGGTTCAGCGACGTCAGGGGGTCCTGGAAGATCATGCCGACCTCGTTGCCCCGCCAGCGGTTGACGTCCTTCGGATGCATGGTGGTCACATCGCGTCCCTCGAACAGGATCCGACCGGACGTCACATGCGCCGGAGGTAAAAGCAGCCGCATGATGCCAAGAGCCGTGATGGTCTTGCCGGAACCCGACTCGCCGACAATGCCCAAGCGCTCGCCGCGACCCAGTGCGAAGTCCACGTCGCGCGCGGCGTGCACGGTCCCATGGCGCGTCGGAATCTCGATGGAAACACCTTGGACCTGCAGCACCGGCTCGATGGCGCACACCCCCCGTCAGACCGAGATCGAGCTAGTGCGCAGGAACCGGGGAGACCTCCTCGGTGCGCACCCAGCGGCGCTCGCGCGACGCCAGCGCCACCGCGTCGAGCACCTGCTGGCAGCGCCAGCCGTCCTCGAAGCTGCCCTCGGCGGTACCGCCAGCCAGGACTGCATCAGCGAAGTTGCTGACAAGACGCGAGAAGTAGAACTGCGGCCACTCCTCCATCGGCCACTGCGCAGGTTCGATGCCTGCGACGGGCCGATAGATGCCCTCTGCGATGTCAGCGCCCAGCAGGGTCTCGTCCCCGTCCGGGTGTTCCGTGAGATGGAGCTTCAAGCCACCCCGGTCGCCGAAGACGCGGATCTCGACGCCCGGTGGTCTGCCGGCCGCAAGCCAGCTCGCCTGGAAGACGCCTTGGACGCCTCCCGCGAGCTTGGCGAGGAACATGGTCGAGTCGTCGCACTCGCTGCGGCCCATGCCGCCGCCATTGACGGCCCGCTCGGGAATGAAGGTTTGCATGTCGCCGACCACTTCTTCGAAGTCGCCGACCGTCCACCGGACCAGGTCGACCAGATGGGACGCATAGCCGCCGAGAGCCCCCGCGTCGCCCTGCCCCCACCAACCCGCGGGGCGGGGTTGGGTCGGATCGTGGTACAAAGAGTTTTGTTCGAACCCTTGGACGTGGTAGATCCTTCCGACGTATCCGTCATCGATGAGCGCCTTGAACCGCTGGACAGCGGGCGAGTGGCGGAAGGTGAACCCGACCGCCGTAAGGAGCGAGCGGCGCTTGGCGGCCGCCGCGAGGCCGTATGCCTCGTCCAGATCCCGCCCGAGTGGTTTCTCGCAGAGCACGTGCTTGCCCGCCTCAATGGCCTGCATGCTGAGTGCATAGTGACCGGCCGTGCCGGTGCAGACGTCGATGAGATCGACGTCCTCCCTGGCCAGGAGTTCATCAAGCGTGCGGTACCGATGCGCAATGCCGAACCTGCGACACGCGGCTTCCGCCCGCTGTGCGTCCTGGTCGGCCACGGCCGCCAATACGCAGTTCGCCTTGGCCGCAAAGGCCGGCAGGTGCGCCATGTTGGCCCAGGTCCCGACGCCGACAATACCCACACGCAGTCGGTCGGTGCGCATAGAGCAACTTCCTTCCGTGAGGTCTGGCAGACGGTGGCTGGGAGGGAGCCCAACGAGAGCTCCCTCCCAAGCCGATTGGCGCTACTGCTTCCTTGGAGGCGGGGTCTTGGCACCGCTCTTGAACCAGTAGTCGGTGTAGATCTCGCCCCAGACGGGGTTCGGGAAGAACTCTCCGAAAGCCGGGCCATGGATCTGCGTGTACGTCGTGTGGAAGAGCATCACGTCCGGCATGTCCTTCATGACCTGCTGGTCGGCGAGGGTGTAGTACTTCACCGCCGTGGGGTTGTTGGCGCCGGCCGGAGCGGCCTCCGCTTCCTGCACGTACTTGTCGACGGTCGGATTGCAGTAGAACGCGTAGTTCTGGCCGCCCTTCACCGCCGAGGCGCAGCTCAGGAGCGCATTGAAGAAGTCGGACGCTTCAGGGAAGTCCGCGATCCAGAAGTTGAGGGCCATCGGCGCGGTTTTGGGCGTCGAAGCCAGCCCGAAGAACGCGTTCTCGGCAATAGCCTTGATCGTCACGTGGATGCCGACCGCCTGCAGTTGCTGCGCGATGGCGGCGTCCAACTGGGTCCACGGCGAGGTGTTCCAGCTGTACATCGTCGTCGAGAAGCCCTGCGGGTAGCCCGCCTTCGCCAGGAGTTGCTTCGCCAGCTTGTCGTTCTGTTTGAAGTTCGGCAGCGCCTTGTAGCCGGACACACCGGGCGGAATCATCTCGTTGGCGATCTGGCCCTGGTTGTGCATCAGGAGCAGCAGGTACTTGCGGTTGAGGGCGTACATCACCGCGCGGCGCACCAGGACGTTGTTGAACGGCCTCATCTGCGTGTTGAGCGAGATGAAGTACGTGGACTCGAGGTTGCGCACCTGAAGCAGCGGCTTGTACTTGGGATTGTGGACCACGCTCAGGAAGTCGGGCTGGGGAATGCCGTCGCCCATGTCCTGGATCGTACCCTTCTGGAAGTCCAGGTAGGCCACGCTGTCGTTCACGTCGAGGTGGAAGTAGACCTCGCTGAGATACGGCTTCGGCCAATCCCAGTAGTTCGGGTTGCGCTTGAAGATCATGGACTGGCCAGGCGTCCACGACACGAACTCGAATGGACCGGATCCCATGGGGTGGCGGGCGAAGTTGGGGTTCGATGCGGCTCCGTAGGGAATGATGGAGGCCTGCGGCATAGCGAGGACATAGATGAAGGCCCGGTCTGGGGCTGTCAGGTCGATCTGCACGGTGTAGTCCCCGATCGCCTTGATGCCGGCGACCGTCCCGCTACCACCCTTGCTGGCACCCACCACGCCGCTCCAGAAGCCCATCACCGGGGACTGCGTCTTAGGGTTGAGGATGCGGTCGAAGGAGTACACGACGTCCTTCGCCGTCACGGGCTGCCCGTTCCAGAACTTCATCTTCTGGCGCAAATGGATGGTGTAGGTCTTGCCGCCGTTGGTGACGGTCGGCATCGCCACCGCACCTTCCGGATACAGGTTGTTGGTGTTCCTGTAGTAGTCGTAGAGGCGGTCAAACATCATGTCCATTGCGCCCCAACAGACTGAGTCGTAGCACACCTGCGGGTCCAACGTAGTGGCGTCCTCGCCAAACGCAACGTTGTCCACTCCGCCCCACCGCGGGCCCGACGATGTGGCCTTGCTAGCGGCCGACGCGGAGGTCGCCGCGCTACCGCACCCGCTCGCCCCCAGCAACAGCCCAACCGTCGCCCCTGCCATCAGACCCTTTCGCAACCACGAAGCTCCTCCCACCCATCTCCCTCCTCAAGTCTCACCCCCGTCGACTGTCGCATGTCGACAATCGACGTTGCGTAGACTTTCGCCAATCTTTTCGCGGCTCCTGCCGTCCATGGAAGATTGCTCGTCCGGATCCAGGTTCCTCGAACTGGCCAAGAGCCGGGTGGTCTGTATGCACTGGCTCCGGATCTGCTGTCATGCTCGCGTGCGGCATGACTGGGCTGTCGTGGCTCTACGCCACTTGGAGCTCCTCTCGGCTAGCATCCTGGATGGCGCGGCCGGGTCTGGTGCCTTGCAGGATTGGTACTGCAATTGGGAAACTACCGTCGCAACGCGGCATCGGCACCTTCGGGGATATGGGACGCGACATGCTCGTGCTCAGCGCACCGGCTAAATAGACATGCGTCTGCCACCCGTGAGGCGTTGAGACCCAGTTCACGTCGGCTCTGCGCGATGGTACCGTGCGACCCTCATTGGCCCTAAGCGGAACCGACGATTTCGCCCCGCGTCCCGCGCGCCATCAGATCCTGTTCGCGCTAAGACTTGGTCTGTGGAGGGGGGATTCCATGATGAACGCCACGTCGAACCGACGGGTGATGTTGTTCGCACTCATCGCTGCAGGCGCAATCCTCGCGAGCGGCTGCGGAACGCAGCCCGCAGCGACCAACAAGTCCAGCGCACGCCGCACGTGCGGGCCGGCATCACCCCCGCACAGGCCACAAAGGTCGTGCGCAGCTACATGACCCGGGAGTTTAAGGCAAACCTCACCTGGGACGTCGCCGTCCAAAGCGAACTGGAAGCTGCCCCCCATCTCTACATCGACGATCTCAGCTGGCTGCTCGCCAAAGCCGCCGGCCAGACGCCCGCGCCGACGCCGAAGAACCTCGCCTCGCTTCCCTTGCGCCTCTTCGTTCCGCCCGGTTAGGGCGTCGCCGTAGCCGGGCTGCGAGACAGGATGCTCACGCTAACCGGCCCACTCGCGGGGCTCAGCGTCACGCGCCAGAGCGTCAGGCTGGCGCCCGGCACCGCGTCCATCTGGGTGGTCACCGTCCAGGGCACGGACGACTTGACGACGATCCCCTGCGGATAGGTCAGCGAGGAGGCCACCACCACCGTCGGGCCGGCGCCGGGTGTCGCCGCCAGTTGCATGCTGAATGCTCCTTGGGGGTCGAAGCGCATCGCGAGCAGCCTCCCCCCCACCGTCAGCGGATGCGGCGACGCGACGAGGGCGAGCCGTGACCGGTCGATCGGTCGTCCGTCCGGCCCGACCAGTTGCCAGGGATACGTTCCCGCCCTGATCTGCCAGAGCCACAAGGCGCTGCCGACGCCATAGCGATCCTGGAGCTGCATTTCCGTGCGTATCTCGGTGTCGCCGGCCGCCGTGTCCGGCCCGCCGAACTCGCCGACGAGCCAGGGCAGAGAGAGACTTGCGGCCGCTTGGCTCGCGTCCTCGTACATCTGCCCGAGGAGCTCGCGAGTCACCGCCCTGGTCACGGCGCCGTGCGGCGCGAGGAACTTGCCGCTCGGCAGGTACTCGTGCGGTTCGAAGACGACGCCGCTGCGCAGGAAGGCACGCTGCGGCCAGGAGAGCCTCAGGGTCGCCATCGAGACGACGTCCGGCTCGAGGAAGATCGGATGACTCGGGTCCAGTCTGCGGATCGCCCGCACGGCCTCGCCGTAGAACGGCAGGAGGTAGCACCTGACGAAGTCCCTGCCCACATAGAGCCCCGGGTTCGGCTCGTTCATGACGTCGTAGCCGGCCAGCGCCGGACTGCGGCCGAAGCGCGCCGCCAGGGCCGTGAGCCCCGCCATGTAGGCCTGCCAGAGGTGGGTCCCGTCCACCTGGCGATTGTCCCAGAACGCGGTGAAGGCCCCCTGGACCGCGGGATTCGTCACGCCGAACAGGATCGGAGCGCTCGGCAGCCCGAACGTGTCGACCATCCACTTGGGCATGCCGTCGGACTCCCCCGGGTAGAGCCCGGCGGCGTAGCGATCCTGGTGCAGGTCCAGGAGCACCCAGATGCCACTCGCCTGCGCCCACGCGAGGACCTGTGCGATCCGGCCGAGGTAGGCCTGCGAGATCTGGCCCGGCCGGG
>JAJZQO010000127.1 GCA_021847575.1 Bacillota bacterium
GGGATATCGAGACGCTGGCCGATTTGTGCAGCAACATCGACGGCCAGACATTCTGCCCGCTCGGCGACGCGGCGATCGGCGCTCTCGGCTCTGGCCTCAGGCTGTTCCACGACGAATACGAGGCGCACATCACCAAGGGCAGTTGCCCAATGGGGGAGGTAGTGCGTTGATTACCCTGACCATCGACGGCCGGGAGGTCGAGGTCGAACCCGGGACCTTGATCCTGGACGCGGCCAAGCAGGCGGGCATCGAAATCCCCGTCTTCTGCTACCACCCGCGCATGGACCCTGTGGCGGCCTGCCGCATGTGCCTCGTGCGCATCGAGAAGATGCCGAAGCTCCAGCCGGCGTGCGCCACACCGGTGGCGGAGGGCATGGTGGTGCATACCGACACCGACGAAGTGCGCAAGTCGCACGCCGGTGTGCTCGAGTTCCTTCTGGCGAACCACCCGCTCGACTGCCCGATCTGCGACAAGGGCGGCGAGTGCGAGCTGCAGGACAACTCGATCCGTTACGGGCCGAACCTGACCCGCTTCGCCGACCAAAAGCGCCACCTCGACAAGGCGCGTCCGCTCGGTCCGATCGTCGAGCTCGACCAGGAGCGCTGTATCCAGTGCATGCGCTGCGTCAGGTTCATGCAGGATGTCGCCGGCGACCCGGTGCTGACACTGCACGACCGCGGCGGGCACGCCGTCGTCGACGTGGCGGAAAGCCGCACCTTCGATTCGATCTTCTCGGGCAACACCATCGAGATCTGCCCCGTCGGCGCCCTGACTTCCCGGCCGTTCCGCTTCAAGGCCAGGCCGTGGGACCTGGACGAGGTGGAATCGGTCTGCCCGCACTGCCCTGTCGGCTGCAACATCCGGCTGTCGTTGCGCCATGGCGAAGTAAAGCGCATCCTGTCGCGCGACAACGAGGAGATCGACTGGGGCTGGCTGTGCGACCGCGGACGGTTCGGTTACGGCTTCGTCCATGAGGGTCCCCGCATCGAGACGCCGATGGTCCGGCGTGGCGAGACGCTCGTGCCTGTTGCGTGGTCCGAGGCGCTTGCCGCCCTCGAGCAGGGGATGCAGGGGCGCGTGGGTGCGCTCGGCGGCGGCCGTAGCTCGCTCGAGGCACAGTACCTCATGCGGCGCTGGATCAGGGAGAAGCTTCGCACGGAAAACGTGGACCATCGCGTCCTGCCGCTGACGACCGCGATCGCGCCCGGCCCGGTCGGGCGTATCGACGACGTCAACGACGCCGACTTCGTCCTGGCGCTCGACGCCGAAATGATCGAGGAGGCGCCGGTCCTGACCTTGCGCCTGCGGCACTTCCAGCGGCGCGGGCTGCGGATCGTCAGCGTCTCGCCGCGGGCCGGCATGCTCGACATGCCGCACGAGGACGTCGAGGCGGCGGACGTCGCGCAGGCGCTTCGCCAGATCGCCCAGGGCGAAGGCGAGATCGGCGAGGCGTTCCTCAAGGCCAGGAAGGTGCTCATGCTTTGGAGTGGCCGCGGCCATGATGTCGCTGAGGCGATCGAGTCCGCGATCAAGGCGCGCTCCGGCGAAACGTACACGATGGTCGTCGGGGGTCTCGCGAACTCGTTCGGAGCCGAGGCCGTCGGCCTCGTGCCAGGCGAGGGCGGCCTGGACACTCGCGCGATGCTCGACGCGGCCGCGCAGGGACAGCTGGACGGCCTCTTCATCATGGCGCAGGACATCGAGGACTTCCCCGACCAGGCGCTTCTCGAGGGGGCGCTCGCGCAGCTGCCGTTCCTGGCGGTCGCCCAGGCGGTACCTGGACGACTCACAGAGCGCGCGGATGTCGTGCTGCCGCTGGCCGCGTGGGCGGAGTCCGACGGACACTTCGTCAACATGGAGGGACGCGCCCAGCGCTACTACTCCGGCGCGACCAGACCGAGCGGCGTCCACGACGACTGGCAGCTCATGGCGGATCTTGCCGGGCTCGCCTGGGGCCGGGAGGAGACCGAAGCCGCGCTTCGCCTGGAGCTCCCGGCGCTGTTCGAGGCGCATCGCCGCGAAGGCGGCAGCGTGCCGCAGGGTGGCTACGAGGGCGGCGAGCCGGGGACCGTACGGGCAAGCATCTACCACAAGGGCGTGACGCCCGATCCGTTCCTGCGCTCGCTCGTGCCGCAGGCGGAGCTCGCTGGGAGGGCGGAGTAGGATGCTGACAGTCATTCTCATCCTGGTCAAGGGCATCATCACGGCCACGCTGCTCCTTGCAGCGTTCGGCGTGATGACCTGGGTCGAGCGCAAGGTGCTCGCCCGGTTCCAGTTCCGGCCCGGGCCGAACCGCCTGGGGCCGGCCGGCGTTATGCAGTTCGTGGCGGACGGGCTGAAGCTGGTGTTCAAAGAGGAGATCATCCCTACGGCGGCGGACCGCCTGGTCTACCTCATGGCGCCGTTCATCTCCCTGACGGCGGCCATCATCGCATTTGCCGTGATACCTTGGGGCCCCCCGATCCACATCTTCGGCCAGACGGTGTCCATGGAGATCGGCGGGCCGAACATCGGCATCCTGTTCATCTTCGCGATCACGTCGCTGGGCGTTTACGGCCTGATCCTCGGCGGCTGGGCGTCGTCGAACAAGTACAGCCTCCTCGGCGGCCTGCGCTCCACGGCGCAGATCATCTCCTACGAGCTCGCCATGGGTCTCGCCGTCACCGGTGTTCTGCTCGCTGCCGGCTCGGCGGACCTCAACACGATCATCGCAAGGCAGTACCACCTCTGGTTCATCGTGCCGCAGATTCTCGGCTTCATCATCTACGTCATCACGATGGTCGCAGAGACGAACCGCACGCCGTTCGACTTGCCCGAGGCGGAGAACGAGCTGGTTGCGGGATATCACACGGAATATACGGGCCTCAAGTGGGCCATGTACATGATGGCGGAGTACATCAACATGATCACGGTTTCCGGCCTGGCCACGACGCTCTTTCTCGGCGGCTGGCACGGACCGTGGCTCCCGCCCGAGATCTGGTTCCTGATCAAGGTCGCGGCTTTCATGTACTTCTTCATCTGGCTGCGCGCGACGCTGCCCAGGCTGCGCTACGACCGCCTCATGGCCTTCGGCTGGAAGGTGCTTCTGCCGGTGGCCCTGCTGAACACGCTCGCGACCGCCGTCTGGGTGGCCGTTGCACGCTAAGGGGGCCGGGGGGGCGCTGTGCCCTGGCCTTCTCAAGGGGGTCTTCCGATGCTGAGCACTGTCGTCTTCTGGATCGCAGCCGTGCTGGCCGTCGCAGGCGCCGTCGGCGTCGTGGCGACGCGCAACCCGGTACACACTGCCTTGTCCCTCGTGCTCACCATGCTTGCGCTCGGCGTGCTGTTCCTGCTTCTGCACGCGGAGTTTCTCGCGGTCGTCGAGGTGCTGGTCTACGCGGGGGCCGTGATGGTGCTCTTCCTCTTCGTCGTGACGCTGCTGATGGCTGGCGTCAAACCTCCCAGGGAGGAGCATCACCTGCGCCTCGCGTACCAGACCCTGATCGCC
>JAJZQO010000048.1 GCA_021847575.1 Bacillota bacterium
CCACGGCCGCGATGCCCACGTTCAAGGCCACGACCGGATGGGTCAGGCCGGCGACCGCGAGCAGCGAGACCGCCGTCCCGCGGTAGAAGCGGCTGCCGTTCTGCCACGATGCGTAGACGAACCACAGGGTCGGCAGGACCAGCATGTTGCCGAACTCCTGCGAGTCCGTGCCGACCTGCCTGAGGTGCTCGTAGGGCAGGAAGTGCGGCAGCGTACCGTAGACGAGCACCGCCACGACCGCCGGCCCGATGCGGCCCGTCAGGCGGTAGGTCGCGTAGGCGACCGATGCCACCATGGCGACGCCGACCAAGGGGCCGAAGAACTTGACGGTCGCGATCGGGTTGGCCGCCGTGAGTCGCATCAGGTCCGCGACGACGATGTGGAAGCCCTCCGGATAGATGCCGCTGGGGAACAGGACCTGCTGCTCGATCGACTGCACCCAGTAGAGCACCACGTCGGAATCGGAGAAGGGGATGCCGGCGTGCTGGAGGGGCGAGGCGAGCCTGAGATAGGCCGACACGCCGAGCACCACGAGCAGGAGCGCCGCCCCCGCCAGCTCGACTGCATGGATGCGGGGGCGCGCGCCTGCGCGGCGGCGGCGCGGGGCCTGCCGGCTCTCGCGCAAGCGCGTCGGCCAACTGCCAAGGCGGTCCAGCTCCGTAAGCAGGCTCGCGGCGAAGCGCCTGCCGCGTCCGAGTTCGTACTGGCTGCGCTCCGTCCTGTCGCGCAGGAAGGCAAGCGCCGCGAGGGCCAGCACGAGCGTGAGCCAGCTGTAGAGATGCGTCGCCGCCAGGGCGTAGCCGGCGACGATCAGCGCAAGCAGCATCCGCGCGGCATAGCCGACGGCGGCGTCGCTGCGCGATGCCTCCGGCACAGGTCCGAACGCATAGCGGGGCCAGATGTAGAGCACCACGATCCCGCCGAGGATGAGGCGCGCGAAGGTCCCGATCACGATTTCGAGCGGCAGGGGCATCTTGGTCCTCCTTTGGCTGTCGGCTCAGGCGTTCTGCGCAATCGCCTAAGGCGGGGAGGGGGAGGTGAGTTCGTAGACGGTCAGGTCGGGCCCGCGGAAGTAGACCGCAAGCGGGCCGTGTCCTGCCTGCCAGGCGGTGAGCCAGCGCCTGATCAACCTTTGCGCCCTGCGGCGCCTCGGCAGCACGACGGGCCGGTAGGCTGGGGCGACGACGATGCGCCGGTCGACGAACAGGAAGACGGTGCGCGCGGCCAGCGGCGCCGCTGGCCGCCCAGGGAAATGGTAGACAGGCCAGCTGCCCTGGGTGCCCACATGCGAGGAGAAGTCCTGGGCGGTCATGAAGAGTCCCTGGCCGTAGGCGTAGTCGAAGCCGCTGTCGTCCGAGACGGCAAGCCAGGTTCCCGGCGGCTGCGCGGCGGCGATCCGGGCGTAGGCCGCGACGAAGTCGTCCGGCAGCCAGCGGGCGGACGCGAACGCGTTGAACGGCGCGGGCGGAACGGCGCTCCAGGCGGCCGCGGTCAGGCCCAGGGCGAGTGCCAGGCTGCTCCAGATGCCAAGGGCTGGACGGATGAGCGCGAGGAATTCCCCCGCGGCCGCGAGGCCGAGCCCCAGGCAGAGCGCCTCGGTCAGAGCGGCGAACTCACCCGAACGCGAGACGAGTACCGCCGAGTGGATGCCGAAGATCGGTGCCTCCTGGATGGCGAGGGCGAGCGCGAGCGCAAGCAGCGCGGCGAGCGCGGCGCCAAGCTGCTCGCGCGTGCCGCGATCCCCCGCGAGCCGCAGCAGCCGCACCAGGAACAGTGCCACGGCGACCGCCAGGGCGAGCTGCGCGACGGGGTCGATGGGCGGCGCCGCTTGCAGGTTGACGCTGAGCGCGAAAGCACTGCCGGCCGTGTCGAGATGCAGACCGGCCGCGAGCGGTATGGCGATCGGCAGGAGGGAGACGAGCACCGCGGCGGGCGTCCACCGGAGGTACCAGGACAGAGTGGGCCAGCGCACGCCCGACGTGAGCCAGGCCGCCAGCGTGCCGGCGATGGCGGCGGCGGCGGCGTCCAGGGCGCCGACGGGATGCGTCAGGGCGGCGACGGTGAGCAGGGCGAGCGCCGTGCCGCGGTACCAGCCATCAGGGCGCAGCCAGGACATGTAGGTGAACCAGAGCACCGGCAGGACGAGCGCCGTGCCGAGCTCCTGCTCGTCGATGCCCACCTGCCGCAGATAGCTGTAGGGCAGCAGGTGCGGCAGGGTGCCGTAGACCAGGACGGCGACAATGGCCGGCACCACGCTGCCCGAGATGCGGTAGGCGACGTAGCCTACGGAGACCACCATCAGGATGCCGAGCAAGGGCGTGAAGAACTTCGCCGCGACGATCGGCGCCGCCCCGCTGAGGCGCATCAGCGCGGCGAGCGTCAGGTAGTAGCCGTAGGGGTAGACGCCGTTCGGGAACAGCAGCTGCTCGTTCACGGCTTTCGACCAGAACAGCGTCACGTCCGAATCGCTGAACGGCAGCGCGGCGTGCTGCAAGGCGAGGTCCAACCTGAGCCAGATCGAGACGCCGAGCACGGCGAGGAGTCCGAGTCCGGCGAGGACGCGGTAGGGCGTCAGGGCGGCGTACCAAGATCGTGCGGAGTGCTTGGCGCGCAGCCGAAGAAGCGCGCGCTGCGGCCAGTTGCCGAGGTCGTCCAGGTCCCGGAGGAGACCCTGCGCCAGCTGCCGGGGACCGGCGCCTGCGCCGCCTGGCTGACCGCCTGACGGTCGGCGCGCGAAGCGGACCAGGAGCAGTACGAGGATGAGGCCAGCGGCGTTGAAGAAGTGGACCACCGCGAGGATGTAGCCGCCCAGGATCAGCCAGAGCAGCATGCGGCCCGCGTTGCCGAGCGCGGCGTCGCCGCGCGGCACGCCTTGGGGCACCTGCATCGCGTAGCTGGGCCAAAGATAGAAGATGGCGGCGGCGCCGACCAGCAGGCGCAGGAGGGCGGGCAGCTCGATCGCGAGGGGGAGGGGCATGCCGGACCTCCTCAGGACATGCGGTAGAGCATGAAGTCGATGCGCGGCAGGAGGCGCAGCACGTCCACCGTGGTCAGCACGACGAGACAGATCACGCCGGCCAGAAGGCCGATGACGGCATACTGGTAGGCACCCCAGACCCGCGTCGCGACGACCCCGACGGTGATGTCGACGGCGAGCGACAGCATGAGCGAGCGGAGGGCCAGTTGGGGGTAGGCGAGGCTGAACATGAGCAGGACGTTGAAGAGCGCCAGCGCGAGGAAGACATAGGCGAAGCTGGCCCATGCGAAGACGAACGGCTCGATGCCGCGAATCGGGATCGCCCCGCGCAAGATCGGATATTGCCTGGCGACTTGCAGGCCGATGCGCACGATGACCATGCCGAGTGCGGCGACGACGACGAAGATTGTCAATGACTTGAGGTACACGGCGCGCATCGCCACAGCGAGCTGTTCGACGTGCAGTTCCGTGAAGCGGTGCTGCGCAACCATCAGCCAGCGGATGAGGTAACCGACGAAGGCCTCCGTGGCGCCGAGCGGCAGGATGAGCGAGAAGAGCGCCCAGTCCATGCCCAGCTCGTACTGGCCGCGGAACCAGATGCTGTACGGCAGAAAGGATGTCGCGGTCGTCCACGCGACGAGGCGGTCCGAAAAGATGAAGGCGAAGTAGAGGACGCCGTAGAGGAAGTAGTTCGACGCAGCGTAGGCGAGCTGCGAGGTGCGCGTCTTGACGATGCGCCCGATGTGCTGCCACTTGCGGGTCTGGCGGCGGAACATGACGAGCCAGCTGCCGACGGCCCCCAGCGTCGCGGCGGCCATGGCGACGGCCTGCGCCAGGATGACCTGGTGGCCGAGACGCCACATGGCGTAGGCGATCAGGATGGCCCCTGCCGTCAGCAGCGTCAGCATGTACTCCCGCCGCAGCACGTAGAGGCCCGCGTAGGCCAGCCAGAGCACCGACATCATGACCATGTAGCCGACCATGAAGAAGGCGAGCGAGAAGGGGAACATGGGGAAGACCGAGTCCACGGCAACGATGCCGATGGCTACGACGATCGCGGCGCCGGTGCCCCAGCGCATGATCTGGTAGAGCGTGCGCTCGACGAGCGCGCCCTCCTGCATGCCGACCAGCACGTAGTAGACCGTGGCCATGGCCTGCGTGAAGCCGCCGGTCACGACGAAGCTGAGGAACGTGGCGATGCCGAGCGCCGTCGCCTGCGCCACCGAGTAGTACTGGTAGGACCAGATGCTGATGTGCAGGACGATCATGGCCCCGATCGAGACCACCATCGGCAGGGCGAAGAGCAGCCCGTGGACGAAGTCGCCCGCGACGAGCCGCACGACGTGGTACCAGCGCAGATCCTGGCGCGGCGGGATGGGATCGGAGCGCACGCTGGCGAGGAAGGCCCCGTAGATCTCCTCGGCCAGATCGAACACGCCGGGCAACCCGAACACGTCCTCCACGCGCCGGTCGCTCCAGCCGAGCGACTCGATCGTGGCGGCCACGTCCATCACGTCCTGCAGGTCGCCGTTCGCTTCGACCACCTGACGCAGGAGCAGATCGTGCGCTTGGGCGGCCCGCTCCCGGGAACCGGTGGCGCCTCCGCCGGCCATGCTCCTCATGATCTCTCCCCTGACGCGTTGCATGCCATTGCCAAAACGATCTTTACCATGGCAAACTACGACATGCACGGTCCAAATGCCTTTATCCGCGAAACCCTTCTATTTTGGAACACATTTTTCGGTCATTACGCGAAGACAAATAGGCGACCTTGCGTGAAAGGGGGATGGGGGATGCCTCGCAAGCTGCGCGTCATGCTGGCGACCGAAGGTACCTACCCCTATCACCTCGGCGGAGTGAGCACGTGGTGCGACATGCTTGTCCACCGCGTGGAGCAGGTCGACTTCACCGTGTTCGCCGTCGCCATGAACCCGTTCGTGCGCAGCCGCTTCGACCTGCCGCCCAGCATCGGCCGCGTCGTGACCGTGCCGCTTTGGGGGACGCAGGACCCGTCGGAGCACAAGGAGCACATGCCGTTCTCGGAGATCTTCCTGCAGAAGCAGCGCACGACGGAGGAGGAGGTGGCCAGGGACTTCCTGCCCGAGTTCCTTGCCCTGCTCGGGCAGATGCGCCTCGACGGGGAGCGGCCCGAGGTGGTGGGCAACGCGCTTGCGGCCATGCACCGCCACTTCCAGGTTTTCGACTACCGCGAGACGTTCAAGGCCGAGGTGGTCTGGCAGGCGTTCCGCGTCTTCTTGCACGAGGCGGCCGAGGCGGGCGTCTGGCCGGAGCCGACCGTCTTCGAGGCGGCACAGGCCCTCGGCTGGGTCTACCACTTCTTCACCGTGCTCAACACGCCGCTGCCCGACGTGGACGTGGTCCACTCGTCGGCCGCCGCGTTCTGCGGCATGGCGGGCATCGTCGCCAAGATCGAGTACGGCACGCCGTACCTGCTCACGGAGCATGGCGTCTACCTGCGTGAGCAGTACCTCTCGGTCGGGCGCAGCAACATGAGCCGCTTCTCGAAGCGCTTCCTCCTGGCGACGGTGCGCATGATCGTCAAGGCGAACCTGCACTATGCCGACCGCATCGCGCCCGTCTGCGCCTTCAACGCGCGCTGGGAAAAGCTCCTCGGCGCGGCACCGGACCGCATCGGCGTCGTCTACAACGGCGTCTCGCCGCAGGTGTTCGCCCCGGCGCAGGGGAGCCACGACTGGCCGCCGCGCCTGCTCAGCATCGCGCGCATCGACCCGAACAAGGACATCGAGACCCTGCTGCGCGCCATGGCGATCGTGCACGCCCACTTCCCGGACGTCCGGCTCGCGGTGTGGGGCTCGATCGCGGTCGAGGACTACCACAAGCAGATGCTCGACCTCCGCCGCGAGCTTGGCCTTGAGGAGACGGTCCTGTTCGAGGGCCACTCGGAAAATCCGGCCGATCTCTACCGTGAAGCCGACATCCTCATCCAGTCCAGCGTGTCCGAGGCCTTCCCGTATTCCGTGATCGAGGGCATGATGAGCGGCCTTGCGGTCGTCGCGACGGACGTGGGCGGCACGTCGGAGGCCCTGGCGGATACGGGCATCACGGTGCCCTCGCGCGATCCGGCCCGCCTCGCGGTCGCCATCATCATCCTGCTGCAGGACGCGGCATTGCGCGAGCGGCTCGGCGTTGCGGCGCGGGAGCGCGCCCTGACCTTCTTCACGACGCAGCGCGCCACCCAGGAGTACAGCCTGCTCTACGAGCAACTTGCGGGTCGCGCCCTGCCCCGGACGGCGGCAGCGGTCGCGGGCGACCTGGCGCCGCTCGCGCTCGGCATACCGTCGCGGCAGATTGTTCACCTGCAGCGGGCGTACGCGCTGCTCAGGCTCGGCATGCAGGTCGCCGCACTCGATCAGTTCCACCGCGCGCTCGAACTCGCCCCGGACTCCGAGGCGGCACCGGCCATCCTCAGCCAGGTGGCGGCCATCGAGGAGGAACTGGGGCAGGGGGAGTCGGCCCTGCAGCACTACATGGGCGCCTGGCTTCTTGCGCAGGTGCAGGTCGCCTAAGACCGGACCCGGAAGGAGAGGGTCGGGCGGTGCAGGGCGTCGTGCTGGCGGTGGCCAGTCTCGCGGCGGGCGTCGTGGCCGCCGGCGCCCTCCTGGCGGTGGCGGAGATGCTCGCGCCCGAGCAGGGCGGGCCGCCCGGGCGCTGCAGGCGCTGCGGCGCGATGTTGCCCGCGCGGACCTTCGCGCCGATCTTGCGGCATGGTGCCGCTGGCGCATGCAAGGCGTGTGGCGCCGGCCCAGCCGTCGGTCCCTGGTTCGACGTGCTCGCCATCCTGGGGACGGCGCTCGTGCTCCTGCTGAGTCGTGGCCGCAGCCTGGGGATCGATCTTCTCGTGCTTTGGCTCGGACTCGTGGCGTCGGCGGTCGACCTGCATCGCAGGGCCATCCCCAACCGGCTGCTGCTCGCGGCGGCCCTGCTCGCTCTGATCGCCCTCGCGCCAAGCGGGCTGGCCGCCTATCTCGCCGGTCTCTACGGGCTGATCGCGCTGCTTGGCCTCGGACTCCTCATCGCCTGGCTCGGTCGCGGCGGTTTCGGGCTCGGCGACGTCAAGTACCTTGGCGTCCTCGGCCTCGCGCTCGGCTGGCGGAGGGGGCTCGCGACACTCCTGCTCGCCGTGCTGCTGGGCGGCTTCTACGCCCTGGGGCTTCTCGTGACGCGCAGGGCGACCGCGCGGGACGCGTTCGCGTTCGGGCCGTTCATCGCGCTCGGCTCGGTCGTGGTCGCGCTGCTCGGCAGCGCAGCCGGGCACTGACCGCCGCAATGCGGTCCGGACCGGATCATTCCCCGTCCCGCGTTATGACGTGGTTCCAACACAGCCAAGCCCCAGCTTCGCGCTTGCACCAAGCGCAGAGCCCCGCGCTCGGAGTGCGCGGCAAGAGAGCGGCCGGGAAGCTTGTCTCGCCATGCCGCATGGGTAGCGGAACGCGCTTTCCGGCCACGGCTCGCGGGTGGAGGGTACGGCCGCGACGCGGCCAGCGTCAACCGTTGCCCGTTTGGCTCGAAAGATCCAGACATCGGTTGTTCGGTTGTTCGCGTCGCTATGCTGCCGGCTTGCGCGGGTGCCGACGGGGGCTGTAGGCAGGTCACGCCCGACCAAGGCAGCGCCGCCCACCTGGAGGACTGGGAGGAATAGGACGCACGGCCTGGAATAGGGCTGTGAGGATGATGGCATGTGCGGCGATGGCTCTGGCTGGCTGGGATGCTGCTCGGCCTGGCGGCGCTGGCGGCTGGCCTCATGGGTCTTAGGCACTCCCTCGGCTGGGTCGGCGGCCACGGCGGCGTACTGAGGCTCGTGGACCGCGGAACTCTGGCCAACACATCGTTTGAACACCGACCCGCGAGCCATGACTGGGCATTCGGCGGCAGCGCCCCCACCGCCCTGCGCTTTACGGACTGGCACCCGGGGCGGCTCGCTGTTGGGGTCGACGACAGTGCGGACTCCGCCTTCCACGGCTACTTTGCGGTGACCCGCCACGTCTTCGCGGCCGACACTTACGTGCAGGCGACGGTCGAGCCTCTGACAGTCCATCCGGAACAGCACCAGACGGCGGAGACGGTCGTCGCCGTGCAGACCGGGTGGACCAAAGCCACTGGCATGATCAACTACATCGTTGTCTCGAACCTGGCCTGGAACGGGCACAAACCCCTGGTCGAGGCCGGCTATGCCTTTGGCAATATCCGCGACGCGCATACCTTGATGTTTGAGTCGGCCCCCGCGCAGCGCTGGCTGCCTCGGAACCGACCCTACGTTCTCACGATCCGTACCGACGGGCGCCACTTGGCCAAGGTCTGGATCGGATCCCGCCTCTTCTACGCGAGCGATCATCTCGACCTGGCGATCGCCCCGCCTTTCCAGGTCTACCTCGAGGTGCAGGCGCGGCACATCCGCTACGCGGCGGCCTTCGCCGGTTTCGCCGTGTACCGGGGGAACTCTGTGCGGATCACCGGCCTGCCGGCCGGATCTCGGCTGAGCTTCGCGGGCCGCCACGAGCACCTCAGCGCAAGCGCCGGACCGCGCGGGGACGCCTCCCTGCGCCTGCACATGCCATGGCTGCAGGACGCCGGAACCCTGACCATAGCCGCTGCAGGCGGACGGCGCTGGTCCTTCCCCGATCTGACGCTCGCTGGTGGTGACTCCCTCGTCTTCTCGACGCTGCCGCCATACGCCTGGTGGCTGCGCTGGCTGCCGCCCGCGCCATGGCTGCGGCCCCTGGGCTGAGCGTCTGGACCAGCGCGGCGGCACAGATGGGCTTCGCGGCGACCGCTGCCCCCTGATGGGGCCGCGCCAGCGGGAGACGACCTGAGGCGGGGAGGCGCAAAGCCTGCCGGCCTGTGCCAACTTGCCCGGAGCTGTTCCCTCAGGCCAGCCGGCCCTCGGACATGCGGTCGCGCAGGTAGGCGACGGTGCGCCCCAGGCCTTCCTCGAGCGGCACCTGGGGCTCCCAGCCCAGGCGCTCGGCGGCGAGGGACGGGTCGAGGGAGATGCGCAGGACCTCGCCTGGGCGCTCAGCCTCGTGACGCGCAGGGGCGGCCCCGCCGCAGACCGCGGCAAGCCTGTGGTGCAGCTCGTTCACGCTCGTCTCGACGCCGGAGCCGATGTGCAGGGCCTCGCCGTCCGCCTGCGTGAGCGCCATGACGTTCGCCCTGGCCACGTCGCCGACGTAGACGTAGTCGCGCGTCTGCGCTCCGTCGCCAAAGATGCGGCAGGGCTGGCCAAGCAGCATGCTGCGTCCGAAGATCGCGACGACGCCGGCTTCGCCCGCCGGATTCTGGCGCGGGCCGTAGACGTTCGCGTAACGCAGCGAGGTGTAGCGAAGTCCCCGCTGGTGCGCGTAGAGGAAGAGGTAGTGCTCCACCGTGTGCTTTGTCACGCCGTACTGCGAGAGCGGCCTCACGGGATGGTCCTCGCGCACCGGCAGGTAGTCGGGTTCGCCGTAGATGGCGCCGCCGCTCGAGGCGTAGACGATCTTGCGCGTGCCGGCATCGATGGCGCACTGGATCACGCTCAGGCTGCCGAGGATGTTGACCCGCGCGTCGTAGACCGGTTCTCGGGTCGATACGCGCACGTCCATCTGCGCCGCGAGATGGATCACCGCCTGGGGGCGTTCCGCGGCAAACACGCCGGCCAGCCCCGCCTCGTCGGTGATGTCCACCTGGTGGAAGCTGGCCTTGGGGTGCACGTGTTCGCGAAACCCCGTGACGAGGCTGTCGACCACCGAGACGTCATGGCCCTCGTCGATCAGCCGATCCACCGTGTTCGAGCCGATGAAGCCGGCTCCGCCCGTCACCAGTACGCGCACCTGGACTCCTCCGTTCGAGCCTTGTCTCGGGCTGCGGTCGCCTCGGTCTCAGATGCCGTGCTCGTACATCCACATGATGTTCTTGACGTAGTTTCGCGTCTCGGGATAGGGCGGGATGCCGCCGTAGGCCTTCACGGCGTTCGGCCCCGCATTGTAGGCGGCCAGCGCGAACGGGATGTTGCCCTTGAAGAGGTTGATGAGGTAGGAGAGGTAAGCGATGCCGCCGTGGACGTTCTGGACTGGGTTGAAGGGATCGCTGACGCCCAGCTCCGACGCGGTCCCGGGCATGAGCTGCATCAGTCCCTTGGCCCCAGCCGACGAGACGGCCTTCGTGTTGCCGCCGCTCTCCTCGCGGATCACCGCCATGATGAGGAGCGGGTCGATGCCGTAGACCGACGCGATCGACTTGACGATCGAGAGGAGCTGGCTCTGGCTGACCTGCCCGTCGGCCAGCTCGGCCTTGATCTGCTGGATGGCGTCCCAGAGTTTTTGTCCCTGCGCCTGCAGGGAGGCCGCGATCTTGAGTTCCTGCTGCTTCTCCCCCTGCTGCGTCGCGAGCACCTGCCGGCGCTGGTCCGCGACCGACGCAAGCTGCGCGCGCTGCTGCTCGAGGGAGGCCTTCTGGCGCGCCAGCTCGGCCTGGCTGCGGGCGAGCCGCATCAGGTCCCGGTGGATGGCGTTGGCGTCCCGGTTCAGGCTGTGCACGAGCAGGCTCTCGAACGACGCCACCTCGATCACGTCGCTCGCGCGCGTGACGAAGTCGCCGAAGCTGGCGACGTGCATCAGCACGGCCAGGTAGCCGAGCGGTCCGTACTGCTCGGTGTAGAGCAGCACGGCGTCGAGACCGCCCTGCTGGCGACCAAGCGACCGGCGCGTCGCAAGAAGGCGGCGCGACGTGGCGGCCATCCGCTGTCTTGTCGCCTTGATGCTGGCCTGCGTCGCGGAGATGCTGGCCTGCGTCGCGGCAAGTTGCGCGTCCACCGCGTTCAGCTGGCCTTGCGTCTGGTTCTCCGCCTGCTGCAGCTGGTTCGCCTTTGCCGTGTAGGCGACCAGGTTCAGGTGGACGTCGTGCAGTTCGCTCTCGAGTTCCGACAGGGAAGGCGCCGCATGCACGGGCGAAGCGGCGTTCGACAGGATCAGCAGGGCAAGGGCGGCACCTCCCGCCCATCGCTGCCAGCAACCTCTCATGTGCCCAGCGGTTCGCAATCCGAAGGCAAACTCCTGCTGTCGCAACGTGTCGGTTGGTGGCAAGCCTCAGAGCAAGGGCGAAATCTGGCGCAGACGCGCCAGTGTGGCCCTGTTGCGCCCGGCGATCTCGCTCTGGCGGTCAAGGGGCGGGACGAAGTCCTGCGGGTCCACGACGAGGCGGGGCAGGGGCTCCGCGCCAGGCGGCTGGTGGCGCCGGTTGAAGTCGGCGGGCACCTCGGCGTCTTCCGGGAGGGGGGTGCCGCGCATCTCCGCCCAGACGAGCGTCCAGGCCCGCGGCACCACCCGCAGGAGCTCGTAGCCGCCGCCGCCTAGGGCAAGCCAGCGGCCCGCGGCGAACGTGTGGGCAAGTTCGTGCAGGCGGGCCGCGGTGCGCCAGTAGAAGCGCGTCGACAGGCGCATGTCGGCGAGCGGGTCCAGGACATGCCCGTCGCAGCCGTGCAGGGTGACAAGCACGTCGGGTCGGAAAGTGGCGAGAGCGGCGGGAACGACGGCTTCGAACATCTCGAGCCAGGAGGCGTCGTCGGTAAATGGCTCGAGCGGCACGTTCAGCGTGGCGCCGAGGCCACTGCCGGCGCCGAGCTCCTGCACGCCGCCGGTGCCGGGGAAGAGGTAGCGGCCGTTCTCGTGGAATGAGACGGTGAGGACCTGGGGGTCGCGGTAGAAGATCTCCTGCACGCCATCGCCGTGGTGGACGTCGATGTCGATGTAGGCCACCCTGAGGCCCCTGTCGCGCAGGGCCAGGATGGCGAGCGCGATGTCGTTGTAAATGCAGAAGCCCGCGGCCTGGGCGGCGAAGGCGTGGTGCAGGCCGCCGCCGAGATTGAAGGCGTGCAGGAGATGCCCGTCGGCCAGGGCCCGCGCGCCGGCGAGCGACCCGCCCGCGGCGAGCGCCGCGGCGTCGTGCATGCCGGGGAAGCCCGGGTCGTCCTCGGTGCCGAGGCCATAGAGGAGCGACGACTCGTTGACCTGTCCGCCCTGCGACAGGCGGCGCACTTCCGCGATGTAGGACGCCGCATGCACCCTGAGGAGGTCTTCGTCGTTCGCGGGCTTTGGCGCCACGAGTTCAGCCGGGGAGAGCAGCCGCAGTTCTTGGATCAGCTCGTAGGTCCAGAGCAGCCGTATGGGGTTGAAGGGATGGTCCGGCGAGAAGCGGTAGCTCTGGTAGGCGTCGCTGTAGATGAGGCCGGTGCTGTGCGGCAAAGGGCGGGCACCTCTTTCGCGGGCCTTGAGGCGCTGCGGACGGCCGGGGTCTTACGGGCATCATAGCGCCTTGTCGCGCCGCTTGGAACGTGCGCGGAGATGCTGGCGAAACGGCCTTGCCGGCCTAGCGGAAATCGCGACAAGGGGCCTATGGCGAGCGAGTCGCCTGAGCCGCACAATAGGGGAGAGCGATGGTCGGAGGTGATCACCTTGCGGGTGATCCTGCGGGACGGTCGGGTCGCGGACGTGCGTGAGGCCACGGGCAGCCCGGCGGAGCGCGCGATGCTGAAGGATCTCTTCCAGGGAGTTTCGCAGACGTCCCTCTACTACCGGTTCTTCCATGCGGTGCGTGAGGTGGACGACAAAACGATCGCGGAGATGCTGGCGAGCGATCTTCCCGACAAGTACGCGCTCCTCCTCATCTCGGGCGACACGATCATCGGCATCAGCCATTTCATGCGCACGGACCAAGAGGGAGCGGAGATCGACTTCGTTGTGGACGAGCGCTTCCACGGCTACGGCATCGGCACGCTCCTGCTCGAGGAGATGGCTGACGTCGCGTGGCGGTATGGGTTGCGCCGCTTCGAGGCCTATGTGCTGCAGGAGAACCAGAAGATGATCCAGCTGTTCCGCAATTCCGGCTTCGAGGTGCAGCACCACTACGACCCCGGCGACTATACGGCCGTCCGCATGGTCCTGCCCCTGGCTGAGACCGAGCGCGGTCGCGCCCTGCGCGACACGCGCGAGCAGATGGCCACCGCAGCGTCCCTGAGGCCGTTCCTGCATCCGCAGACCGTGGCCGTGATCGGTGCCTCGCGCGACCCGAGCCATCTCGGGCACGTCGTCTTCCGGCACATCGTGGAAAGCGGCTTCTCCGGTACGGTCTACCCGGTCAACCCGAGCGCGCGCGCCGTCGCAGGCGTGCGGGCCTATCCGCGCCTCGACGACCTGCCCGAGGCGGTTGACCTGGCGCTGCTCGCGGTACCGGCGCCACAGGTGCGGCAGATCGTCGACCAGTGCATCGAGGCGCACGTCGGCGCCGTCGCCATCCTGTCCGCCGGCTTCTCGGACACGGGCGCGACGTCGGCGCAGCAAGAGCTGGCGCACCGGTTGCGCGAGGCGGGCATCCGGCTTCTCGGCCCGAACTGCTTCGGCCTCCTCACGACGTCGCAGGCCTCGCCGCTCAACGCGAGCTTCGCGCCGACCATGCCGCGACGCGGCAACCTCGCGATCGCGAGCCAATCCGGGGCCCTCGGCGTGGCCATCCTGGACTATGCAAGCCGCTTGGGCGTCGGCGTCTCGAGCTTCGTCAGCATGGGCAACAAGGCGGACGTCTCCGGCAACGACCTGCTGCAATACTGGGAGAGCGATCCCGAGACGTCGCTGATCGCGCTCTATCTCGAATCCTTCGGCAATCCCCGCAAGTTCACGCGCATCTGCCGCCGGCTCACGCCCGTGAAGCCGGTGCTGGTCGTCAAGAGCGCCCGCACGCGCGGCGGGGCCGCAGTGTCGGAGTACGGCGCAGAGCCGCGCGACCGCGTCTTCGAGGGGCTGTTCCGGCAGGCCGGCATCGTGCGCGCGGACACGCTCGAAGAACTTTTCGACGTTGCCGCGCTGCTCGACGGGGCGATCCTGCCGCAGGGCGGGCGCATCGCGGTGGTGACGAATTCGGCCGGCGGCGCGGTGATCACGGTGGACAGCCTGCCGAAGGAGGGGCTCGAGCTCGCGCTGCCGCCGATCGACCTCGGCTTCGAGGCCCTGGCGGATGGCTACCGCAAGGCCCTGCCGGCGCTGCTGCGCAGCCCGGATGTCGACGCGGTGATCGTCCTCTTCATCCCTGTGGGCATGTCGCAGAGCGACGAGGTGGCCCGCAAGGTAGCCGAGGCGGTCGAAGAGGTCGCCCAGGAGCAGGGAGGGCCCGCGAAGCCGATCGTCGCCAACTTCCTGCTGCCGATGGACGGGAAGGCGCCGCTCGGCTGGATCGACACTTCCTGCCAGCGCATTCCCGTGTACCCCTTCCCGGAACGGGCCGTGCGCGCCCTCGGACAGGCGGTGCGCTACGCGCGGTTCAGGAACCAGCCGCGCGGACGCATTCCCGACCTCGAGAACTGCGACACGGAGGCGGCGCGCGACCTGCTGCGGGGCAGGGTGCCAGCCGGCGCCGCTTTGGAACAACCGGAAGTCCTTGCCGACGTACTGCAGCATCTTGGTCTTGCCGTCGGCCGCGAGGGAGCCGAAAGCGGCACGTTCTGCGCGCGCATCAGCATCGCCCAGGACCCGCTGTTCGGCCCAATCATGGCGATCGAGCCCGCCTCTCGGAACCGGGCGGCCCCGCTCGAGCGCATCGTCCCGCTGACAGACCGCGACGCCCAGGCGCTGGCGCGGCGCTGCCTGCACGCCATCGGCCAGGAGGACGACCAGCAGGTCGAGGAAGCGCTCTCGAATCTCCTGCTGCGTCTCAGTCGCTTGGCCGATGAGGCGCCTGAGATGGCGGCGATGGAGATCCTCGTGCACTTCACATCGCCTGGGTTTACCGCGACACCGCAGCAGTTGCGGCTCGCGCCGGCGGGCGAACCCGCGCCGGGCGACTGAAGGGCGCCTGGGGTCTCTGCCCGTGCCGCGGGAAGACCGCACGGCGCCGTTTTTGGCCAGATGACCCGAGCGACCATGGTGCGCCAAAGGCCACGGTTGGTCGCATTTGGACGGGGGCGTTCTTTCAGTTTTCGGCCAGGCTGCGATCGGGCATGTACCTCGGCAGGTGCCGCCCGGCGGCCCTAGCCGGCGTTAAGTTTGGCTTCAGCGTTGTTTAAGGACCCTCTGCCACAATGCGTGCCGAGGGAGGGCTGGCATGCAAGAACACGCGGAGCCGCTGGCCATGCCTGGCGCTGTCCGACGCGAGATGAGCAAAGAAGCGGCTGTGGGCCGGGCGCGCACCATCAAGCGCGTCGTCACCTGGGCCGCTCTGCTGACTTTTGCGGCGCTTTGGCAGGCGGCGGCGCACCATCTGACGGGCGTCACCAGCCGAAGCGGCGGCTCGACCCACGGCGCCTCAGCCCCTGGCCTGTCGCCCGCGCAGGCTCCTGGCCAGTCCCAGAGCCCAGGTTTCAGCTTCAGCAGTGGCCAAAGCGTACAGCCGTTCACGCAAAGCACGGTGTCCTAGCGTGGCGAGGCTGGCCCTAGCCTCCGTCAGCTTCCGCTCCATGGGCACGACGGTCGAGGTGCATGCGCCGGCGGAGCAGTTGGCGCGAGGCGTGTCGGTGGCAATGGGGCTTTTCGAGCGCTGGGACCGTGCTCTCAGCCGCTTTCGTCCAGATAGCGAGCTCTCCGCCCTGAACCGCTCGGCAGGACAACCGTTCATGGCGAGCGAGCTCCTCCTGCAGGTCGTTTTGCGGGCGATCGCCTGGGCCCGGACGACCGATGGCGTCTTCGACCCCACTCTCCTGCCGCAGATCGAGCGCCTCGGCTACACCAGGACGTTCAGCGAGATCGAACGTGCTCCCTTGCCGCCGCTTGACGCCGCACCCACGCCCGGCGGCGCGTGGCGCGCGGTCGACATCGATCCGGGGCGCCGGATCGTGACTCTGCCCTGCGGCGCCGGGTTCGACACCGGCGGCATCGCCAAGGGCATGGCGGTCGACGCGGCGCTCGAGGCTCTCGTACGCGAGGGCATAGAGACTGCGCTCGTCAACGCGGGCGGCGACCTCGCGGTGCGCGGGCTGCCCGAAGGCCACGACGCGTGGCCGGTCGGGGTCGAGGGACTCGCGGACGGGGTGATTCTCCTGGAGCGTGGCGCCGTCGCGACATCCGGTCCCAGGCGCAGGCGTTGGCTGCAGGGCGACGTCGAGCGTCACCACCTGCTTGACGCGACGACGGGTTATCCCGTTCAGGGTGAACTTGCTACGGCGAGCGTGATCGCCTCGAGTTGCGAAGAGGCGGATGTCCTCGCCACCACGGTTTTCAACATGGGCGTCGCGGCGGGGGAGAAGTTCCTCGCCGCGCGGGGCCTCGCAGGACTTTTCGTGACAAGCGACGGTCGCAGGTTGCGGGCCGGGTTCTGGCCAGAAGGGACGGGGTGAGCCGCAAGACGTGGAGTGGCAATGGCTGATCGCCCGCGCCTCCGGGTTCACCGCCTATGTGCTCGTCACGCTGTCGGTGGTGCTGGGGCTCCTGCTGAGTCAGCGCTGGCAGTCGCGGCGCAACTGGCCGCGACTCGTCAACGATCAGCTGCACCAGTACCTGACGCTTCTTGCCGGTGTTTTCACGGCTATCCACGGCATTTCGGTCTGGCTGGACCCGTTCACGGCGTTCACCGTGCGGGAGGTGCTGCTACCCGGAGCGAGCCACTACAGGCCGCTGTGGATGGCCTTCGGCATCGTGGCGGCCTATCTCGGCCTCGCGGTGGTCGCGACAGGGTGGCTCCGGCCCAAGATCGGCTATGCCTGGTGGCGCAGGCTCCACTATCTCACCTTCGTCGTCTGGCTCCTTGCGACACTGCACGGCCTAGGCGACGGCAGCGACACGCGGACCGCGTGGGGCATCGCCATCTATGGGCTGAGTTCGCTGGCGGTGGTCGGGCTCACACTTGTGCGCCTCTTGCGCCCCGCTGGGCGGCCGCGCGTCGCGCCGCGCCCAGGCTGGGCCGTCGTGGCCGCGCTGATCGCCCTGGGCGGAGCCGGCTTCGCCGCGGCAGGGCCGCTCCGGCCGGGCTGGAACGTGATCGCGAACAACGACAAGGGTTCTGGCGGCTCAAGCGCCCCTGAGACGGTGGCGCTCAGCCAGCCAGCAGCTTACGCCGCGGCGTTCACCGGCAGCGTGGCGCAGGCCGGGCCCGACACACAGGGACGCGTCACGCTGACCTTCCACTTGCGTGTGCAAGGCGGGCCGTACAAATCCTTGACGCTCGTGCTGCAAGGCGAGGCGCTGCCGAGCGGTGGCGTGGCGCTGAGCGGCAGCAGCGCTGCGCTGGGTACCCCAGCGGACAGGACACTGTACCTTGGAGCGCTCACGGAGCTGCAAGGCGGAAACTTCGTCGCAATCCTGAGCGGGCCCGGTGGCACGCTGAGCGTGGGTGGGCAGCTCGCTCTCTTCGGCGCAAATGGGGTACAAGGAACGCTGCAGGTGCAACCCGGCACGGTCCAGGGCTCTTCCGGCCAGGGCGGCGGGGACGACGGAGGCCTTGGCTCGGGCGATGGCGGAGGTTGATGCCCGCGAGGGGCGCCCCTCGCGCAGAAGGAAGGCAGGCGAGCGACGCAGAACGCTCGGCCATGCTGAAGATGCTCGTCCGCGCAGGATTTCTCGGCGCGCTGCTCGTGGGGCTGGGAGCCGCCTTTGGGCTCTACGCCGACCGGGGCCCCGTGCTTTGGCTGCATATCGCGCTCGGCCTTGTCTTTCTCGTGCCGGCCTGGCTGCTCTCGACCACTTCCGCGCCGCGCAGGCGGCTTGTCCAGGCGGGCGCCGGCCTCGGCACGCTGGGGGCCTTGCTGGTCATAGGCCGCTATCTTTTCTGGCCGGGCGTTTCTTTCTGGTACCACGTCGTGCTGATGGTTTTGGCGATCGCCTTCGTCGAGATGGGCAACGCGTCGCGCGAAGCGCGAGCGTAGCGGCGCATAGCCTGCAGGGGAGCCGACCGCGTCGGGCCCTAGCGCGGGTGCGCCCCGCCAAGGGCCCGACGCGGCGCCTGCCCTTTGCGTGCCTTCCCTGGCGACTGCGACGCCCGCGCAGCGACTTCAGAGGCTGTACACCCGCGTCAGTTGGAGGGTCGCTCCGTTGACGGCGAGATCGACCCTGTAGGGCGCGACCCTTGCGACGCCATCGCCCCGGACGCGCGCCGCGGCTGTGGAGACGCTGACCGCCACAGGGACGCCGCTTGGGTTCAGCTGGACCGCGATGTCGAGCGGCGCCTCAGGCTCGACGCGCCAGGGCCCCGGGCCGGCGAAGCCGACCAGCGCCGGACCGGGGCCGAAGCCCGCAAGCGGCGATGCGCCGGGTCTCGCAAGCGCAGCGAGGGAGGCGGCGAACATGCGGATGCTCTGCGCCACGAGGCTCCAGCTCGCACCGCTAGCGCTCAGCTTCAGGCTCGGACCACCGCTGAACGTAGCCTGACCGACCTCGAGATGCGTGTCGGACAGCCAGAGCGGGACCTGCGCGAGATCGGACGGCAAGGTCGCCAGGAACTGCGGCGGGCTCGGGCGAAGGCTCGCGAGGCTTTCGGCGGGCGCGGGCGAGGCGCTAACGAGCTTCGCCTCCACGACGAACCTTTGAGGGGTGTAGTAGAGGGCATTCAGAGGATAGCAGGCGACGAGAGCGATGCTCGGCCAGGGGGTGTTCGGCAGGGGCGAATCGGCCGCAACCCGGAGCGAATGGCTCACCTCGAAGGTGAAGACGCCCTGGGCGGTGCCTGCGACGATCCTGTCGCCGGGGCGGAGCAGATCGATGTGGCGGAAGAAAGTCAGGTTGTGCGCGACGATCACCGAAGTGCCTACGGAGCCCGGCATCACGCTCTGCGGCTCGTGCCCCGGCGCCGACGCGAGCAGGGCGTCGGCGGTGCCTTGCAGCACGGTTGCGGCGAGATCGATCTTCGGCACACGCAGGAATGCGGCTACCTGGCCGACCTGGGGCTGGGCGGGCACGGCGACGGCAGCGCCAGCCGGTGCAGCCGGCGACGCCAGAGCCGAAGCGCCCCCCGCTCGGGCAGTGTCTCTGGCCGCGCGCCAGGCGGGCCGGGCAGACGCGAGCTGGGCCTGGCGCCAGGCGGCGTAGGCGGGCAGCACGAAGGGCAGAGCGACGACGGCTGCGCCGATTGTGATCAGCGCAGCCCCGAGCAGACGGCGTTTACGCCCCTTGGCGCGCATGACGCAGCAGGACGCCGCCGATGCCGATCAAGAGGGCGCCAGGGCCTACGATTGGCAGAATGGGGACCGCTCCAGAAAACCTAGCGTTTGTTGGGTCCGCAAGTTTTCCTTGATTTTTCGCTCTCTCGCACGTCGCAGCGTGTTCCATGAATATTCCTCTCCGCAGAGTCGGAGTTGCGACTTCGAGAGTCCT
>JAJZQO010000128.1 GCA_021847575.1 Bacillota bacterium
ATGCGGGGGGACGCTCGGTGCGCGGTGCCGTGTTTTTGGGCAAGCCTCTCCCTTTGCTTTTGATCATCGTCGAGAAGGCGGTCGTCGCGGCCGCTATTTCGGTTGCAGCAGTTCTCGCCTTCATGGAACGCGGGCGGGTGCTCGATCCGGTTTCTTTCCTCTTCGCGGATGAACTCGCGGAAGACCCGCATGACGCTTTGGTGCACTGGCTTGTGTCCCTGCTGCCGCACCTTGCCGTGTATGTCGGACTGTGGCTTGCCATCGGCCTCGGGCTTTGGGCTCTGCTGTTCGCGGTCGAGGCCGTCGGCCTCTGGAGCGAGCGGGTCTGGGCCGAGGCCCTGGTCATCATCGAGACGGCATCTTTTCTCCCCTTCGAGATCTGGGATGCGATCCGCCGGGCCGCGGCCTTCGGTTGGATCAGCCTGGCCGTCAACGTGGCGGTGCTGCTCTACGTGGCCAATCTCTACCGCCAGAAAACAAGGAGGCGACCAAGGCGGGTCTGACGCGCCTTGGCCCGCGCTCCTTTTTCACTGGCGGCGTTGGCCGCAGGCATCTGGCGGGGACATGGCGAGCGCCGCCGAGCCGAAGGGGAAGCCGGCCAGCTAGGGCCAGACAGGCGGCCCCGCTGCGGGCGGCGATCGGCCGCTATCGCGGCGGAGCGGACCCATTCCGTGCAGGTGCGTCCCGTGCGTACGCCTGGAGGGCGCCTTGATCACCCCTCTGATCCGCGCCTGGCGGCGGGCGTGGCCGGGCCGCTCTCGTAGGGCCCGTCCGGGGTGACGTGGCCTGCCGGGCAGCGCTGCGCACCGTCTTTTGCCAGGCCCGGGGAGCGCGTGTGCACCCTCTCCCCTCGGACGGAGCCTGGCCCTGGTCGCCTGCCGCTGTGCCAGGCGATCGCCGGTGCGCTGCAGGGCAGACGGGCGGCACTGAGCTGGACCTCACTCTGCGCCCGGCATGACGAAGCCTGGCACGAGAGCTTCCGCCTAGCGCAGACGGCCGCCGGCCCTGCGTCCCGATGCGCGCTGCGCGTTCCAGCGCCCGGAGGGCAGGCGAAGAGCGCATGGGGTCTCTCGTGCAGGAGTCATTTGGCCCGTCCGTGTCGAGATGGCAGATCTGGCCCGAAGTCCGTAGGGGGAGCTAATGCCGAACGCAGCGAGGTGCGGCGGCAGGGGCCCGCGCAGCGGCGGCAAATCCTATAGGACTCGGCGCAAGGTCCGAAGGACGCTTGGCTTCCAGGGCCTCTTTGCGCGTACCCGCCGAAAGCTTGCGGACGCTCGAAGCCAGCCGGGAAGGAGATGCCGCGATGGGCTCGCCGATGTTCGCCCTCGACCATGTTTCGTTCGGATACACCCAGGCGGACCCGGTGCTCCGCGACGTCTCCCTGCAGGTCGAGCGGGGCATGTACGTCGCCCTCCTCGGCGCGAACGGCAGCGGCAAGTCTACGCTCGCGCGCCACCTGAACGGCCTGCTCGTGCCCCAGGCCGGGCAGGTGCGCGTCGACGGGCTCGATACAGCCCGGCCGGAGAACATCCTGCCCATCCGCATGCGGGTGGGCATGGTCTTCCAGAACCCCGACAACCAGATCGTCGCGACCACCGTCGAGGACGACGTCGCCTTCGGGCTCGAGAACCTCGGCGTCGCCCCGGGCGAGATCCAGGAGAGGGTCACCCGGGCCCTCGAGGCGACAGGGCTCGGCGATGTGCGCCTGCGTCCGCCGCACCTGCTCTCGGGCGGACAGAAGCAGAGGCTCGCGATCGCCTCGACGCTCGCCATGGCGCAGGAGGCGGTGATCCTCGACGAGGCGACGAGCTCCCTCGACGCCACGGGTCGCAGGGAGCTGCTCGCTCTGGTGCGCAGCCTGCACAGCCGGGGCGGCACCATCCTGACGGTGACCCACCGCATGGAGGAGGTCCTGGACGCGCAGCACGTCTTCGTGCTGGGCCAGGGCCGGCTGGTGATGCAGGGTACGCCGCGCGAGATCTTCGCCCGCGTCCGGGAACTCAGGGAGCTCAATCTCTCCGCGCCGGACGTGGCACAGATCGCGGGCTATCTCGGCGCCCGCAGACCCTCGATCTCGTCGGACTGCTTCACGGCGCAGGAACTCCTCGCCGAGCTGCGGGGCGAGATCGCGGGCGGCGACGAAGCAGCCGCCGCCGGCGGCGAGCGCGAGGTGGCCGCGGGGGGCACGGGCGGCGCGGTCATGATCGAGGTCGCGGAACTCTCGCACACCTATCTGCAGGGCACGCCGCTCGAGCATGTCGGCCTCAGGCGGGCCGACCTCGAGGTGCGGGCGGGGGAGGCGGTCGCGATCGTCGGCGCCACCGGCAGCGGCAAGTCGACCCTGATGCAGCACCTGAACGGCCTGCTCAGGCCGCAGACCGGCCGGGTGGTCTCGGCCGGCGTCGACCTGACGCGCCGCGACGCGGACGTCCTCGCTCTCAGGCGGCGCGTCGGACTCCTCTTCCAGAATCCCGAGGACCAGCTCTTCGAGCAGCTCGTCGGCGACGACATCGCCTTCGGACCGTTCCGCGCGAAGTGGCCGATCGACAAGGTGCGCGACCACGTGCGGCTCGCGATGAAAGAGGTCGGTCTCGACTTCGATGCGTTCAAGGATCGGCCCATCTTCGCCCTCTCAGGGGGCGAGAAGCGCAAGGTGGCCCTGGCCGGGGTGCTCGCCCTGAGACCCCAGGTGCTGGTGCTGGACGAGCCGACGGCCGGCCTCGACCCGAAGACGGCCGAGGACCTGCTCGATGTCCTGGGATCGCTCAAGGCGGAGGGCGTCTCGCTCGTCTTCGTGACGCACAACCTCGACGAGGTGCTGGCGCTCGCGGACCGCATCGTGATCCTGGACGAGGGCGAGACGAAAGAGGCCTTCGCGACCGAGGACGTCATCCGCCGGCCGGAGCTTCTGGAGCGCCGCGGCTTCACGGTGCCGCCCCTGCTGCAGGTGCTGCGGGGGGTGCGCGAGATGGGCCTCGGCACGATCGTCGCGCGGCGGCCGGACGAGGCGGCCAGGGCCATCCTCGCGGCCATCGAGGGCAGGGGCGAAGCCGCAAGTCCGGCGGCGGCGCAGGGGGGAGAGCGATGAAGGAAGACTTCGAGCTCCTGCGCTACGTCACGATCGGCCAGTACCTGCCGGGCCACTCCTTCGTCCACCGGCTCGATCCCGCGGTGAAGCTGCTGATCACCGCGATCCTCGTGCTCTCGGTGGCCTTCCTCTACAGCTACGTCGCCATCGCCATCACGTTCCTCGCGATCCTTGGCATCGTCGCCGTGGCCGGGGTGCCGCTCGGCTTCGCGCTCTCGGGGCTGCGGCCGGCCTTCTGGTTCATCGTCGCCTTGCTCCTGCTCGAGCTGCTCTTCTCGCCGGCATCCGGCATGACGGGAGGCACGACGATCCTATCCTGGAGCTT
>JAJZQO010000049.1 GCA_021847575.1 Bacillota bacterium
AAGGCCTGTTTGCCCCTGCCGAGCGTCTCGAGGCTGTAAGCGGCTACCTGCCGGGCGAGGGCAAGCGTCGCGCCCTCGAGTTCCCCCGGCGCCACCACGCAGTTGACCAGCCCGAACCGCTGGGCGTCCGCCGCCGACATGTACTCGCCGGTGAACAGCATCTCGGCAGCCTTCTTGCGTGGGATGGCGCGGCTCAGGAAGACGGCGGGCGTCGTGCAGAACAGGCCGATCTTGACGCCGGGCGTAGCGAACTTGGCCGCCATGGAGGCGACCGCGAGGTCTGCGCCAGCAACCAGTTGGCAGCCCGCCGCGGTGGCGATGCCGTGCACCTCGGCGATCACCACCTGCGGCATGCGACGCATGGTTTGGAAGACGTCTTTGCACACCTCGAACAGCTTGAGCATGTCGGGAGTGGTGCCTTCCCGGACCTCCCTCAGGTCGTGGCCGGAACGGAACACCGGGCCGGCGCCGCGCAGCACGACGGCGTTCACCTTGTCGCCGGCCGCGACGGACGCAAGAGCCTCGCCAAGGTCCAAGAGCATCTCGGTCGACAGGGCGTTGCGCTTCTGGGGATGGTTCAAGGTGACGATGCCGATGCGCTCGGGCTCGTGACTCGCGTCGTACAACACCTTCTGCACCCACGATCCCTCCCTGGCGAAACGTCGCCGACACCGCTGACGCTACGCCTTCAGGGGAACGCGCCCCAAGGTGCGTCAAGACTCGTCCGCGATCTCCTCCAGAGTCATGCCCCGCGTCTCCCGGCCGACCAGCGCCGACGCGACGAGGGCCACGAGCTGGGCGGCCGCGAAGATCCCGAAGATGCCCGTGGTGCCCACCTTGCCTGCCAGGAGATAGCCGACCAGGAGCGGCCCGGCGACGCCACCGATCCGTCCCACCCCCATGGCGAAGCCGTTGCCCCGTGCCCGGAGGAGTGTGGGGTACTGCTCGCTCGTGTAGGCGTAGGTGGCGCCCCAGGCCCCGAGGTTCATGAAGCCGAGCAGCATGCCGAAGCCCAGCACCTGGCCGGGCGTCTGGGCGAGGCCGAAGGCGGTAGCCGCACCGGCGGCGAGCAGCAGGTAGACGAGCAGGACGGGTCGCCTGCCCCAGCGCTCGACGAGCCACGCCGCGGAAAGGTAGCCGGGGATCTCGCACACCGTCACGAGCAGGACGTAGAGGAAGCTGTGCACGAGGCCCATGCCGCGCAAGGCGAGCACCGACGGCAGCCAGAGGAACATGCCGTAATAGGCGAAGTTCATCATCAGCCAGAGAAGCCAGAGCGAGATCGTCGTCCGGCGGTGGGCCCTGGCGAGGAGGACGCGCAGGGGCACTCCCGCCGCGGCTGGCGAGCGACTGGCTGAAGCCGGGTGCTCGCCGCGGACCATCCGCGTGACGCGCGCCGCCTCGTCCCGCGCGCCAACCTGCCAGAGGTAGCGGGGAGACTCGGGGATGCCGCGCCTCAGATAGAGGATGTAGAGGGCGGGCAAGGCGCCAATGAAGAAGCCGATGCGCCAGGTGAAGACAGGAATCAGGAAGTAGGCGATCACCGCCGCGACGAGCGAACCGAGTGCCCAGAAGCTCTCGAGCCAGACTACGCCCCTGCCGCGCTGGCCCGCGGGCAGGAACTCCGCCACGAGCGTGGTGGTCACGGGCAGTTCACCGCCCAGACCGAGGCCAACGATGAAGCGCATGACGATGAGGAACAGCGCCGAGGTGGCGAACCCCGCGATCCCCGTGGCGATGCTGTAGAGGAACAGCGTCCACATGAAGACGGTGCGCCGGCCGTAGCGGTCTGCCAGGGTGCCCGCGACCGCGGCACCGATGGCCATGCCGACGAGATTGATGCTGCCCATGACGCCGATCGTCACGGGGCCGAGGTGCCAGGCGAGGATCAGCGCCGCCAGCACGAACGAGAGAATGCCGACATCCAAGGCGTCAAACATGATGCCGAGGCCGCCTACGACGATCAGGCGCCGGTGAAACGCTCCGAGCCGCATCTCGTCGAGACGTGTGCGCACATCAACGCTCACTTGCCGTCCCCCTCCCATGTGCCATGGCTATGCTCTGGGGGAAATTCGGCCACCACCTGCGATCCGCAGCAGGAAACCGCCCCCGCCTGGCCAATGCCTTCGCCACACCGGTCAGGCCCGGTGCATAGGGAGGGGTGGGCAGGTGGAAGGCGAGGATCTGCTGCACAGGAGTCTCCTGATGGGCGAGGTGCTGGCCCGCACCAGCAGGCAGTTCCCCGGGCGTGTCGCCTTGATCGAGGGCGAGCGCCAGATCACCTATGGCGACTACAACCGTCTCGTCAACCGCTACGCAAACGGCCTGCTCGCGCTCGGGATCAAGCCGGGCGAGCATGTCGCAGTCTGGATGTACAACAGCATCGAGCTGACCGCACTCATGTTCGCCGTGACGAAGGCCGGCGCCACAGCGGTGCCCCTCAACTTCCGCTACAACGCGCGCGACGCTGCCTACGTCATCGACCAGTCGGACGCCGTCGCGGTGCTGGCCGGAGCGGAGTTCACGGAGATACTCAGGGAAATTCGCCCCGAGCTGCCAAAGGTGCGCCACTTCCTTCTGGCCGAAGGATCCCTCGGTGCAGGCTCGCTTCCGCTCGAGGAGCTCTTGCAGGCGCCGGACGACGAGCCCGTCCACCCGGTCGACATGCTCGCACCCGCGATTATCCTCTACACGAGCGGCACCACGGGCCAGCCGAAGGGTGCCGTGCTGAGCCATCTCGCCGTCGTCACGAACGCCCTCACGATGCCGATGGTCGCGGGCTTCCGCAGCGGCGACGTCTACCTGAACGCCGTGCCGCTCTTCCACGTCGGTTTCATCTGCTTCTTCCTGGCGCATATCCTGGTCGGCGGCACCGTCGTCATCATGCGGGCGTTCGACCCGTCGGGCGCAGCCCAGGCGATCGAGCGCCACAAGGTGACGACGGTCTGGTTCGTACCGACCATGGCGATCAGCTTCCTGGCCCAGGACGGCTTTTCCGGCTACGACTTCTCCTCTCTGCGCATCTGGAACTCCGGCGGGGCGATCCTCCCCACGGAACTCAGGGCACGCATCATGCGCACGTTCCCGAATGCCCGGATCAACGACGTCTTCGGCATGACGGAGACGGCCTCCGTGACGACGCTCCTGCCGCACGAGGACGGGCTGCGCAAGTCCGCCTGCGTCGGGCTGCCCATCCCAACGGTCGAGGTGCGGGTCCTGGACGAAGAGGACCGCGACGTGCCGCAGGGCGCGCCGGGTGAGATCGTCTACCGCGGTCCCACGATCATGACGGAGTACTACAAGCTGCCGGAGGCGACGGCCAGGGCGATGCGGGGCGGCTGGTTCCACGCGGGCGACATCGTGCGCCAGGACGAGGAGGGCTACGTCTACGTCCTGGACCGCAAGACCGACATGATCATCAGCGGCGGCGAGAACATCTTCCCGCGCGAGGTCGAGGAAGTCCTGTTCCAGCACCCCGCCGTGCTCGAGGCGGCCGTCATCGGGGTGGCGGACGAGCACTGGGGCGAGGCGGTCAAGGCCATCGTCGCCCTGAAGCCCGAACATGAGGCATCGGCGGAGGAACTCATGGAGTTCTGCGCGGAGCGTCTCTCGCGCTACAAGAAGCCGCGCTCGGTCGAGTTCGTCCCGTCCTTGCCGCGAAACGCCTCGGGCAAGGTGTTGAAGACCGCCTTGCGCAAGTCGTTCGGCGCGAAGGCGGGCTATTGACTGCCGCCACGTCGGCAAGCGGGGAGGGGTCGGATTGACGAGGTCGGTCGTGATCGCCGCAGGGGCCCGAACGCCGATCGGCCGGTTCGGCGGCAGCCTCAGCCGTGTGCCGCTCAGGGAGTTCACGGCGGTCGCCCTGCGCGAGGCGATGGCTCGGGCCGGCGTGATGCCCGGGGAAGTCGAGCACGTGATCCTGGGTCAGGTGTACCAGGGCGGCTTCAGGGCCAATCCAGCCCGCCAGGCGGCTCTTCTCGCCGGAGTGCCCGTGGAGGTGCCGGCAGCCCTCGTCAACCAGCAGTGCTCATCCGGCTCGCGCGCCATCGAGATCGCCGCGGACCTCATCCGGCTCGGGCGCGCCGATATCGTCCTCACCGGAGGCATGGATGCGATGAGCCAGGTGCCCTATATCCTGCCGCGCCAGAGATGGGGCAGCCGGCTCGGCGACGAGACGGCCCGCGACGGACTGCTCTGGGACGCGCTCGTCGATCCGACGTTCGACGAGCACATGGGCGTCACGTCCGATCTGCTCGCCAGGGAATACGGCATCTCCCGCGCGGAGGCGGACCGCTTCGCCCTGCTCTCGCAGCAGCGCGCCGCCAGGGCCCAGACAGACGGCAAACTCGCCACGGAGATCGTGGCGGTGCCCCTGCCGAAGGGCTCTCTGGGCCAGGACGAGCATCCGCGCAAGGAAACGACGTACGAAGCGCTCGCGGCGCTCGCCCCCGCCTTCTCCCAGGACGGCATCACCACAGCGGGCAATGCCTCGGGACTCAACGATGGCGCGACGGCCATGGTGCTGATGGCGGAGGAGACTGCCATGCGGCGCGGCATCCAGCCGCTCGCCATCCTGACCGACTCGGTCTCCGTAGCGGTCGAGCCACGCCGGATGGGGATCGGGCCGGTGCCCGCGGTCAGGGCTCTGCTCGCCCGCACCACCCTCAAGCTCGCAGACATCGATCTACTCGAGCTGAACGAGGCTTTCGCGGCACAGGTCCTGGCCTGCCAGCGGGAACTCGGCATGCCGGAGGATCGCCTCAACGTCAACGGCGGCGCCATCGCGCTCGGACACCCGCCCGGTTCGACCGGCGCCCGCCTCGTCCTCACCCTGGCCTACGAGCTGCAGCGCTCGGGCGGCCGCTATGGCATCGCGACGCAGTGTGCCGGCGGCGGCCCGGCCATGGCCACGCTCATCGAGCGGCCGGCCTGACGCCCGTCAGCGCCCTGCCCCGAACTCGATCCATGTGCCCAGCCCCAGGGCCTCGGCGCGCTCGACGCAGTATGCCGCCGCGGCCATGTCCTCGGCGGCAAGTCCGACCGACTTGAAGAGCGTGACGTCGTCCGGCTGCCGACGGCCCTGCAACCTGCCGTCCGCCACGGCGCCGATCTCGCCCCGCACATGCTCGGGCCCGACCACCCCGGCCTCGATCGGCAGGCGCAGGTCGTCCGCCTGCGGCAATGCGTGCAGGAGGGAGTCGACAAAGACCAGAGAGCGCCGCACTGTCTCGTCGTCCAGCTCGCGAAATCCCCCCACCGATGCCCCCACCGCGTTGACGTGCGCACCCGGGTGTAGCCATGCCCCTTCGAGAACGGGGCTCCGCGCGTCCGTCAGGGTGCAGACGATGTCTGCATCAACCACCGCCGTTTGCGCGTCCGCTGCGGGTTGCACCTCGACCTCGAACAGAACGGACATGCGCTCCGCGAAGTCCCTCAGCCTGTCTGGCCTGCGAGCGTAGACGCGCACCCGACGGATGGGCCGGACGCCGAGCATGGCTTCGAGGTGGGTCTCGGCGAGCGTGCCGCTGCCGATCAGGCCGAGGTCGGCCGCGTCCGGCTGAGCCAGGAGGTCCGTCGCGGCCGCGCTCACGGCCGCCGTGCGCCGCGCGGTGACCGCGTCGGCGTCGACGATCGCCCGCACCTCGCCCGTCTTTGGCCTGAACAGGACCACCACCCCCTGGTGCGTGTGCATGCCTCGCTGACGGTTCTCGGGATAGACGGAGATCACCTTGCTGCCGAAGGGGTCGCCGCCCCTGAGAACGGCCGGCATCCAGGCGATGAGGCCCGGCTGGTCGGGGTGCGGGAGCATCTGCCGTGGCGGCATCGCGATCTCGCCACGGCTCAGTTCTACGAGCGTCCGGCGCATCAAGGGCACGAGCCCCGCCATATCCAGTAGTTCGGTGACCTCTCTGTGGGCAAGCACGAGCGTTGGCATGCCCTAGACCTCCTTCCCGGTGCAGGACCGGGGACGGCCGGCGCCCCGCCTCTCCGCTTCAGGCGAGCGCGGCGTAGTCGGGAGCCTTGCGCCCGGCGTCGGCCCTCGTGCTGAAATGGTGGCACGGGACGCGGATGCCGGCCATGCCTGGCGCCAGCCGCATCGCCACGTACACCCTAACCAGCGCCTGGCCAGCACCAGGTCTACGTGCGGCAGACCCTGGAACGCCACCCGATGCGGCCAGGCGCGTGGCGCGCCCTGGTGGACTGAGTCTCCTGCGGATCGGCGTTGACCATCCGACCGTGGTGGCTACAAGGCTCACACCTGTTCCGCGTTCGCCGAACGCCTCAGAAGAGCCCACTTCCGAAAGGCAATTACAGCCCATGCCGCCTCCACGACACCGAAGGGCCATGTCCCGGCGAGCCACCCGTAGAGTGACGACCCCAAGCACGCGATGCCAAAAGCAAATGTGAACCACGGAGAGCGGGACTCCAGGGCATAGAACACCATCATCAGGAAGACGACTGTGGCACCGTAGGCAGTCAGCATCAGGTCCACCTCCGCGACCACGCCTTGGACGCAAGCGTGGGGCTCTCCGCCGTTCTCCTCGCCCCCTGGAGAGATTCACCGCCCTCGCGCACGATGACGCGCACGACCCCGGGGGCAGCGATGGAATCGGCCTGCCACCCGCCAAGGGCGCACGGAGACCTTCTGCGTCGCCAGCACGCAGCGCGGTACTGCCTCTGGCGCTTCACCCGGAAAAGGACCGCCAAAAGGCCACCGCGACGGCGGCGCGGGCGATGCCACAGACTGTCGGCTCGGGTTGGCTGCGACGCGCTCCACCCCACCCGGGTCGGGGAACACCCGGTCGCGCGGAGCCCCTCCTCGAGCCGCGCCACTGCGAGGAACATGGCTCCATCCCCTGCCCCGGGGTCGGCATCCCGTGCAGATGGCGACGCCTTGGTCCCTGCCTGCAGTGCCCACGGCGTCAGGCCTTCAGTTCTCGACTTCGGGCGGCATCCCTTCGACCACGGGCACCCCGTGGCGTTTGCGCACGAACAGGTAGATGAGCGAAATCACGGCGGTGTAGGGGATCCCGGTCTCCAGCCCCAAGCCAGTAGGTCCAGCGCACGAGGAAGCCGGAGTACGGATTCGGGTACTCCTCGGCGTAGCCGCCGAAGGATCCCGCCGTGGATGCACCACGCTCATCCCAGTTAGCGCGCAGGTCATGATCAGGGCGACGACGGCACCGAAGATGTACGAGACGATGACGGATGGGCATGCAAGCGAGATGGCCGGTTGATGCTCGCTCAGGCTGCGCTGGAGCCCGGATTGCCTCCGCGTGACAAGATCGTCCGATGCCATGGCTCAGTGCTCCTAGCGGGACACACCCGGAGTCACATCGGCTGCGTGCGGCGGTAGTCGATCACCCCCTGCAGCACCCGGCGTGCGTCGTCGAAGCTGTTGTAGTAGTGCAGGCTGATGCGGATCGCCTGCCCGCGTGGCGAGACAAGGACGCCCCGGTCGGCGAGGAACGCGCCGAGTCCCTCCGCATCCTGCGCCAGCACGGACACCTGCGGTCCGCGCAGCGAGCGGTCCGTCGGAGAGAAGAGGGAGAAGCCGGCTCGCAGCAACTCGTCCTGCAGGAAGTCGCCGAGGGATAGCACGTGTTCGAGATTCGCTTGAGGCTGGGTCTCGAGGACGAGCGACATGCCCGCCACGCCTGCGAAGGCGGCCGGAATGGCCGGGGTGCCGGTCTGGAACCTGCGAGCGTCGTCCGCGTAGTCGAGGAGACCAGGGTCGAACGCGAACGGTTCCTGCCTGGCGAACCACCCCGTCAGAGGTGGCTCGACGCGGAATTCCAGCCCTGGACGGACGTACAGGAACGCGAGTCCAGGCGCGCCCAGGAGGTACTTGAGCGTACCGCACGCCAGATAGTCGCAATCGAGCTCACGCACGTCCACTGGAACGACGCCAAGGCCCTGGTACGCGTCGACGAAGACCCTCGCCCCCACGGCGTGGGCGGCGTCCGCAATCGTGCGCACGGGCAGGCGGAGGCCGTTTGCGTACGACACGAGCGGCACCGAGACCAGCGCGTGGTCGCCTCGGATCCGCCCAAGGTAGTCCTCGGCGGTGATGACGCCGCCCTTGTGCGCGATGAAGTCCGTCTGGGCGCCCCGCGACTTCTGCGCAAGCCAGACGTGGGCGACGGATGGGAACTCGAGATCGTTTGTGAGAATCCGCCTGCTCGAACGCAGGTCCAGGGTCGAGGCGACATGGTAGGCGGCTTCCGACGCGCAGGACACGACGGCCACGTTCTCGGGGCTCGCGTGGATCAGGCGGGCGAACAGTCCGCGCGCCAGGTCCACGTGTTCCATCCAGGCGTGCCACGGCGCGCCGTGCACCCGCCAGCTCGTCATGAACTCCGACATTGCGACGATGACGCGGTCCGACAGGGCCCCTTCACTGCAACTGCAGAGGTGCGCCTTTTCTTCGAAGATCGGAAAGTGACTGCGGAACTCCTCGGCGGTCATGGTCATTGGGCCTGGTCCCCTTTCGGCGATGGGCTGGTGGCTGGGCGGTGTCACCGCGACGATGCAAGTCGCCCGGTGGGCGCTTTCGTTGCGGAAGAAGTGCGGCAATTAGGAATCGAAGTAGATGCTGTCGCCAGTGTAGGCCTGTTCCTCGACGACCGCCGTAAGCTCGCCTTCGAGAACAACGGCACACTCCTCCGACGGGTGCGCCCAAGGCGCTTGGGCGGATGAGTCGCCGGGCTGCAGGACGCCTTCGAGCAACTCAAGCCTGCCGAAGCCACGAGTGATGCGCGCATAGGCGACGTCGCCGCCGGGCGGCGCCAGGCTGAGGTGCCGCTCTGGCCGGACCAGGGCGACGCGCGTCTTCTCCGGTTCGTCGAGCAGGTTGAAAAGGGGCTCGTCGAGCGCCCGCGCGAGTTTGCGCAGCGTGTCGAGGCTGGGGGTTGTCAGGCCCCGTTCAAACTTGGCTGATCAGAGCTGGAGACAGCCCGACCTCCGCGGCAACCTGCCTTAGACTGATTCTCCGCTCCTCCCTGACCTCCCGCAGGCGCAGGATGTTCATGCCGTTCACCGCCCATCACCTCGTTCACCGGAGCTATACATGCGACCGACCCATGCCCACTGAACCCGAGGTGCGCGCAGAGCCGGGAATCGCGCTGGGAAGCCTGCTCCCGCAGTTGCACACCCTCACGCCGCGGGTCAGGCGGGCTGGCATCGCACGGGAGGCCGATAGGATTGCAGGCGGGTCCGCAGAATCCCAAGCACCGAATACTGTCGAATCTCGGGCAAAAGGGGAAATGGCCTATCTATGATCTCGTGCTGCGGGACGCGCGCCTTGAGGGACAAGCTGTCGACCTGGCCGTGGAGGGGGGCCGCATCGCTGCCATCGGCCAGGGGCTCGGCCAGGGGCGCGAGGAGATCGACGCCGAGGGACGCATGGTCTCCCCGCCGCTGATCGAGTCGCACGTGCACCTGGACACGACGCTGACGGCAGGCGAGCCGAAGTGGAACGAGAGCGGCACCCTGTTCGAGGGCATCGCCACATGGGCCCTGCGCAAGGAGTCCCTGACCGAGGCCGACGTCGTAGTGAGGGCGACGGAGCTCCTGCGCTGGCAGGCGGCGCAGGGCGTCCTCTTCGTCCGCTCCCACGTCGACACCACCGACCCTGACTTGACAGCCGTCAAGGCCCTCCTCCGGGTCAGGGAGCAGGTGCGGGACCTCGTCGATCTCCAACTGGTCGCCTTCCCGCAGGAGGGGATCCTCTCCTACCCCAAGGGTGAGGAGTTGCTTGAAGAGGCCCTGCGCATGGGCGTCGACGTGGTCGGGGGAATCCCGCATTACGAGCTGACGCGCGACATGGGCGCGGAGTCCGTGAAGATCGCGTTCAGGCTCGCGGAGAAGTACGACCGCCAGGTTGACATCCACTGCGACGAGACCGACGACCCACAGTCCCGCTTCCTCGAGGTGGTGGCCGCCGAGACGATCCGCAGCGGCATGGGTGACCGCGTCACGGCGAGCCACACAACCGCCTTCGGCAGCTACGACGACGCGTACGCCTTCAAGCTCATGGGCTTCCTGCGGCGCGCGGGTCTCAACTTCGTCGCGAACCCGCTCGTGAACATCACCCTGCAGGGCCGCATGGACACCTACCCGAAGCGCCGCGGCATGACGCGCGTCAAGGAGCTCTGGCAGGAAGGCCTCAACGTCAGCCTGGGCTACGACGACGTGATGGACCCGTGGTATTCACTTGGCACGGGCAACATGCTGCAGCCCGCGCACATGGCCGTGCACGTCGCGCAGATGACCGGCCGTCAGCAGGTGGTGGCCTGCTACGACATGGTGACGAGGAACGCCGCGCGGACACTCGGGGTCGCAGACCGCTACGGGCTGGAAGTGGGCAAGCCTGCCGACTTCATCGTCCTGGACGCGCCCGACGCCTGGGACGCCCTGCGCCGCCTGGCGACCGTGACGAAGGTCGTCAAGGGCGGCCGGCTGATCGCCGCGGCAACACCGCCCGAGGTGCGGCTCAAGGGCGAGCGGATCACCTTCCAGCGCTGAGGCGGGCAGGTACCCCCAGGGGCCCCTGCCCGCCCCGCCGCGTGTTCGGCGCTCAAGCCACAGGCAAGCTGAGCTCCGCCTGGATCTTCCTGCGCAGGTCGAGCGGCAGCTCGCTGCCCGCGGCCCCGATGTTCTCTTCGAGCTGTTCGATGCTCGAGGCTCCAACGAGGGCACAAGAGACCTCCGGCAGGCGCAGCACCCATTTGATCGCGAGTTCCGTCAGGCTGAGGCCGGCTTGGCGTGCGATGGCCGCCAGGCGCTCGACCTTGCCGTCGCTGTTTTCAAGGTAGTGCTGAACCAGCGAGGAGGTGCGCGGGTCCGAGCCGCGGCTGCCAGATGGCGTCTTGCCGCCGAGATACTTGCCCGTGAGCACGCCCTGTGCCAAGGGTGAGAAGGCCACGATGCCCATGCCGGCCGCCTTGGCGCGCGGCAGAACGTCCACCTCGATCTTCGGGTCCAGCAGGTTGTACTGCACCTGGTCCGCGATCAGTCGGTGCAGTCCCAGCCTCGTCGTCTCCTTGCCGGCGTGGCTGACGTCTTCTGCGGGCCACTCCGAGATCGCGCCGTAGAGCACCTTGCCCTGTGCGACGAGATCGTCGATTGCCCGCAATGTTTCGTCGAGCGGCGTGTCGGGGTCGGCGCGATGGCAATAGAAGATATCCACGTAGTCGGTCCCGAGGCGTCCGAGCGAGCGCTCCACCGATTCGACGATGTGCTTGCGCGAGAGGCCGCGGTCGTTCGGGTCGTCGCTCTGCGGCCAGAACGCCTTGGTGGCGATTACGAGATGGTGGCGCGCAAAGGGCTCGAGCGCCTTGCGCAGCACCTTCTCCGCCTCGCCGCGCGCGTAGGCGTCCGCAGTGTCGAAGTAGTTGACTCCCAGTTCGAACGCCCGCCGGACACACGCGATCGCGGATTCTTCGGCGACGCTGCCGCCGTAGGTGAGCCAGCTGCCAAGCGCCACCTCCGACACCCTGAGTCCACTTCGGCCGACGCTGCGATATTGCACGGTGGACCAGCTCCCTATGGTTTTCTTCCTGTCCGCTTCCTAGGATGCCACCCACACCGGTAGAGTTCCAGAACCGGCCACGCGGCGACGGCAGGTCCACGACCGCGCAGGGGCGGCCGTGGACCTGCCGTCGCGACACCACGCCTGTCAGGTATCCAGTTCGCCTTCCCCCCCGATGCCCGACATCAGCCTCTCGAGGTGCTCCGCCGACTCGAGTTCGGGGCGCAGCACGGATAGCACCTGGCGCTTGACCTCGACGAACTCCGGCGTGAGCACGAGGTCCCATTCCCTCGGCCGTGCGAACGGCACCGCAAGGTCGACCGCGATCTTGCCCGGACGCGCCGTCATCACGACCACCCGGTCGCCGAGCAGGATCGCCTCTTCGACGTCGTGGGTGACGAACAGCACCGTTGGCCGGAGCGTGCGCCACAGCCGCAGCAGGAAGCGCTGCATCTCGTTGCGCGTCTGAGCGTCCAACGCACCGAACGGCTCGTCCATCAGCATGATCTCGGGCTGGGTGATCAGGGCCCGCGCGATCGCGGCCCGCTGGCGCATGCCGCCGGAGAGCTCGTACGGCGCGTGGCGTGCGAACGCCTCGAGCCCCATTATGGCCAGATAGTCGCTCACCTTGCGCTTGTACTCCTCGCCGCGCAGCCCGTGGATTCTGAGCCCGAAGCCGATGTTCTCTGCGACGCTGAGCCAAGGGTAGAGCGCCGCCTGCTGGAAGACGACGGCGCGATCGGCGCCGGGGCCTCGCACCAGCCGTCCGTCGACCAGGATGTTGCCTTCCGTCGGACGGCCGAACCCTGCAACGAGATGCAGCAGGGTCGACTTGCCGCAGCCGCTCGGACCGACGACGCTCACAAACTCGCCGTCGGCCAGCTTGAGATCTACCCCCAGTAGGGCGGGGACAGCGCGCCGCCCCCGCCCGCCGGGATAGACCATGTGCACGTCCTGGATGCTGATCATGCTTCTCTCGCCTTCGTCACCGCTCCGCCGCGACCGCCTGCGCGTAGGACGGGTCGACAAAGCCGCTCATGTCCTTGGGGGCCTGCGTGATTTGGCGAATGCTGTAGAGGTACCTGGCGGCACCGTTCAGTGACAGCGTGACGAGCGCATGCTTGACGCCGGCACCCTCGCCGAGCCCGTCGGGCGTGAGCTGATCCCGTACGCTGTAAAGCCGGTATCCGGCCAGTTCCGTCCTGGCGAGGCTTGGCGAGATGCCGGCTTGCGCGGCCATGTCCTGCACCGCCTTGGCGGGGTGGCTGTGGTAGAACTCCACCCCCGCCTGCTCGGCCCTGATGAAGCCGAGCACCAGTTGGCGGTGGCTCTTCGCCCAGGGTGCCTGCACGACAGCCAGGTTGAAGATCGGCGCCTGCTTCGCGACGTTCTGGTCGTACATGATCGCCTCGCCGCCGGAGCGCAGCATGGTGTCGAAGGCGGGGTCCCAGACGTAGGCTGCGTCAAGCTGGCCGCGCTGCCAGGCAGCCACCATGTCGGGTGGGCTCATGTTGACGAACTTGATCGCGGACGCTGGCATGTGGGCGTTGGCCATGGCGGTCGCCACCTCGAAGGGCGAGGTGGACCCCACCACGATCCCGATGCTCTTGCCCGCCATGTCCCTGAGCGAGTGAACGCCCAAGCCCTTGCGCACGACCAGTCCCTCGTCCTTCGTGTAGAGCTCCTGGGCCCAGATCACCTTGAGCGGCACTCCCTGTCCGATCGCCGCCGCGGTCGGGGGATTGCCGATGCCCGTCATAAATTGCAGGCTGCCCGAGGCGAGCGCGGCGAGAGAGGCGGGCCCGGAGCTGAACTCGCGCATGCGGACGTGCGCGCCCTTCATGTACTTCCCGAAGAAGCCCTCGGCCTTCGCCACCATCTCTGGATCGGCGCCGTTGTTCTCATAGCCGATCGTCACCGTCGGCACAGGCCTCACCGCAGTTGGCTGACTGCCGCATGCGGCGAGGGTGGTAGCCGTGAGAGCCACAGCGCCCAGGCCTGCTACGATCTTCGCAAAACCTCTTGCTGCCATGCGTTTCCCCCCGTGTCGTCTCATGCCGGGCCCAAGTTCACGCCCTGCCCTTCCAGGGCACAAGCGCGCGCTCGAGCAACCGGATGGCGAGATCCATCGCGTAGCCGATGAGCCCGATCGCCAGGATGGCAATGAAGATGATCCCGACTTGCAGTTGCTGACCAGCCTCCTGCACCAGCCAGCCCAGGCCTGCAGTCGCCGCAATGAGTTCCGCCGCAACGAGACAGGTCCAGCCGACGCCGATGCCGACGCGCATGCCGGTCAGGATCTCCGGCAGCGCCGACGGCAGGATCACATGACGCAGGATCTGAGAAGATGTCGCGCCGAGGCACTGCGCCACCCGGATGCGCTGCCTTGGCGTGCCGTGCACACCCGCGATCGTGTTGAGCACGACGACAGGGATGGTGCCGAGCATGATGACGAGCCCCTTGGAGACCTCCCCGATGCCGAACCAGGTCACGAGCAGAGGTACGAGGGCCAGTGGCGGCACCGGCCGGACGAACTGCAGCAGGGGGTCGATCATCCGGAACGCGATCTCGCTCGAGGCCATCAAGATGCCGAGCGGGACGCCGATCGCGACCGCCACCAGGAAGCCTGCCGCGATGCGCACGGTGGAAACCCAGATGTCCGTCAGCAGCGTCTGGCCGCCATAGCCCACGGTGAAGAGCTGCGGCACCTCCCGGAGCACCGTGATCGGCGAGGGGAGCAGCATCGCCGGGAAGACATGCAGGAGTGCGAGAGCCTCCCACAGCAGCAGCAGCGTCAGTGCGACCAGAAAGGTGATGCCGCGCTTGAACCCCGTTGACGCACCTCCTCCCGCGCAGGTCGTGCCAAGGTCGTCATCGTCTTCGCTGCACGCCGAGACGAGCGGGCAGTGACTGGCACTCTCTACATCCATACGCGCCGAGCGGGCTGGCGGTACCACGGCCAACCCCCAACCTGCCGCACGGCCGAGCGCGCCTGGTCGCCCGGGGCCAACGGGCGGGCAGAAAACGCTCCGCCACCCGAAGGGGCGGTGGAGCGCGGCTGTAAGCCTTGGGCGATGCGCACTTTGGGGTGGGTCTCCGAAAAAACGCCCCTCTGGGCACAACTCCTGTCAAGAGGCGCTAGCCCAGTGCGGCCAGTGCGCCTATCCTGGGTGGTGACGCCCAAGGGCACCCGGCTGGCGTCCGGCTGCTGAGGAGATGGCAACCTGTGCACGGCGGCGATCACATGGCACGGTCACGGGATCCCCTGGGCTTCGTCCTGGTCGCGCTCTCCGCGGTTTCCTTCGGAACCATGGCAATCTTCGCGACTTTCGCCTACCGCGGCGGTGCCAGCGTGCTCGGCGTCGTCGTACTACGTTTCGCCCTCGCCGCAGCGGTACTCTGGGCGGTCGTCTGGCTGCGCCATCTTCGGCCTTGGCCAGACCGCGTCTGGCACCTCTGGATACTGGGCGGCATCCTGTACGCCTTGCAGGCAGTACTGTTCCTGCAGGCGGTGCGCGCCGCGTCGCCTGCGCTCGCGGCGCTCTTCCTGTACGTCTACCCCGTTCTGGTCGTGATCCTGTCCGCGATCCTGCGGCGCGGCGCGATCCAGCGCGCCGGCGTCTTCGGCCTCGTCTCGGCCTCGCTCGGCCTGCTGCTCGTGCTCGGGCTAGGCGGTCGCTTCTCCTGGGTCGGCGCCCTTCTCGCGCTCGGTGCCGCCGCCGTCTACTCCGTGTACATCCTCTTCGGCCAACAAGTGATCGCGCGCGGCGATCCGATCGTCGCGGCGGCGCACATCGCCCTGGCTGCGGTCTGCACCCTGACGGTGGCAGGCCTGGTGCTCGGCGGCTTCGACTTTCAGCGCTTCACGCCCCAGGGCTATGTCTTCGCAAGCCTGATCGGGCTGATTCCAGGTGCCCTGGCCATGTTCGCCTTCCTTGCCGGCCTCGCGAGGATCGGCGCCTCGCGCGCGGCAATCCTCAGCATGCTGGAGCCGGTCGTCACGGTTTTGCTGTCGGCCATGCTCCTGGGCGAAGGCCTGGGACCCCTGCAGTTGCTGGGCGGTGCGCTGGTGGCCGCAGGCGGACTTTGCACCATGCTGCCGGCCTGCGGGGCGCGGCGCGGCGCGCAGGCCGGAAGTGACAAGCTGTCCGCCAGCTGAGACGCGCAGCGACACGAGGCGGCGGCAAAGGACGCCGTACTGGCGGCAACCCGCCCTGCCGCCTCCGCCACAACCGGAACGGCGGCCGCTCAGCGCTGCTGAGTGGCCGCCGTCCGCGTGGCACCGCCTGACCCGCGCCCTAGCGTTTGGCTCGCTTTGCGGCGGGGGCCTGTCGCACCTCGCCCTCCAGCAGCAGGTAGCGGACGACCAGGGCAGCGACAATGGCGCCTGCGATCGGGCCGACGATATAGATCCAGACGCTCGCGTACTGTCCCGAGATGAGCGCGGGGCCGAGCGTGCGCGCAGGGTTCATCGAGCCGCCCGTAAGGGCGCCGCCCCAGAACGCACCGAGTCCGAGCGCCCCGCCGACTGCAAGTCCAGAGGCGAGGGGCGGGAACTTCGGATGGAACGTCATCGAGACCGCGAAAACGAGTCCGAAGGTCAGAAGGGCCTCGAGCGCCGCGCCGCGCGCCCCGCCCCAGCCTGGCACGGGCACCGTGGCGCCGAGCGAAGCCACATGGCCGAGGATGCCGAGCAGAACCAGGGCCGCCACGACGGCGCCGAGAAGCTGCGCCACGATGTAGAGCACCGCGTCCCGGAAGGGTATCCTGCCCAGGGTGAGCACGCCGATCGTGACAGCAGGGTTGACATGGGCGCCGGAGATGGGCCCGATGGTGTAGACGAGGACCATCAGGACGAGGAAGACCACGAACGGTACGTTCGCTGTGGCACTGTGCGTCATGGCATCCATCATCACAGCGCCGGCGATCACCGTAGTGAGCAGAAACGTGCCTACGAACTCGGCGACGTACTTCTTCAAAAGTCTCCCCCTCTTGGCCGGGGCCTGGCATGGATAGCGCCTACTGGATGTAGTGTACGCATGCGAGGGGGGTCCTCGGCAAGTGCCTCGCTCACCGCAAGGTGTGCGGGCGCCTCCGCCGATCGTTGGCAAGCCCGCGATCGTGCCGAACCTCTCGGCGCAAGTAAGGAGCTCGCGCGCAGTATGGCCTCTCGTCGCCCAAGCGTCACACGGGCTCGAGACGGCAGGGCTGTGGATCCCCCAGCGCGACATTGACCCGGCTTTGCGCTGCGGTGCGGGCCCAGGCCGCAGTCCTACCCGGCCTGCGGCCTGGGCCGCCAGCTACGCCAAAAGATTTGGGCGGCGACGTTCTCCTTCACGTCGCGCCAATCCGCGCCACCTTGCGGGTCGCCGGCGCCCCGACCCCGCCTGGTTGCCAGCTACATCTTGAACGCATCGACGGACGACTTGAGCTCGCCCGCAAGACCCGCGAGGGCGGCCGCCGAGCGCGCGACGTCGCTCGTCGCGGTGGCGATGCGCTGAATGGAGCCGGACGCCTCTCGCGCGGAGGCCGCGATGTCCTTGGAGCCGTCCGCCGCCTCGGTGATCGAGTGGCTCACCTCGCCGCTCGCGGCAGCCGCCTCCTCCGTAGCGGCCGAGTTCTGCTCGATCACCGCCGACACGGAGGCCACCCGCTCGTCCGCCGCGCGCACGGTGGCGATCGTCTGCTGCATCGCGGACGCGATCTCCCGCACCTCGTCCGAGGTGCCCGCCATCACGCCGAGGATCAGGGCGAGGCCCTGGCTTGCGCGGTCGCTGATCGCCTTGCCCTCGGCGGCCAAGGCGAGAACGCTCTGAACAGATGAGAGCGCCACGGTGGTCGTCCCGTGGATCGTCCCGGTCAGACTCTCGATGTCCCGTGTGGAGTCCGCGGCCCTTCCCGCAAGTTCGCGCACCTCATCCGCCACCACCGCGAAGCCGCGGCCGTGTTCGCCCGCCCTCGCAGCCTCGATCGCCGCGTTCAGGGCCAAGAGGTTGGTCTGTTCGGTGATTCCCGTGATCACTTGCGAGATCTCGTCGATCTGTGCCGCGTAACTGGCCATCTGCTGAACCTTTTCGGCAGCCTCCGCCGTCGCCTGGCCGATCGCCTGCACCTTGGCCAGGAGTGTCTCGATCGCCCCCGCCGCCTCCCGCGCCGACGCAGCGCCATCCTCAGTCTGCCGGGCTATGTCCCTGGCGGCGGCGCCTACGCTCTCCGTGCCCTGACTGACGGCGCGGAGCGCATCCATCACACCCTGGGCCTCGATCGCCTGCTCCTGGGCACCGCGGGCGATCTGATCGACAGTGCTCGCGAGCTGGCTCATCGTCTCGGCGGACTGGTGTGCCGTCTGGCTACCCAATGCGGCTGTCGCGGAAACCTGGTCGACCGCGGCCAGGACCTCCTCGACCGTGACGGACGACTCCGTCGCGGCCGAGCTGAGACCGGCGCTCTGCGAGCCGATCGCCTCGCTCGTGCGGATGACCGAGCTGATCAGGCCGCGCAGGGCCTCCACCGTCGCCCTGAGTGCGTCCGACGCGTCGCCGACCTCGTCCAGGTGCGTGGCACCATGCCCTTCGAGGGCCAGGTCTCCCGATGCGAGCCGCCGGATGTTGGCGATGAGGCGGCGCACCATGCGCACGATCGCCGCCGCAATGAGATAGGCGCTCACAACCGAGATGGCCGCGGCGACGGCCGTCGCCACGTAGAGCACTGTCTCGAGGCCATGCATCGCCGCGGAGAGTTGCGCGACCGTGTGCAGCTGGGAGACCGCCCGTGAAATCGTGGCGGTGACCAGCACCACCGAGATCACGAAGATTACGACAGGCACCAGGGCTGCGGAGAGAATCTTCTGCATCAGGCCTACGCGGATGCCTTGCCCCATGATCGCGACCACCTTGCGAAGTGTCTCGTGCCCCGCAGGACCAAACGCCCATGCAATGTACAACCGCCAGAATCCAGCAACTTGCCCCATGGGACAACAACCATGTGGACCACTGGCCACGCCGGAATCGGGGGCCGGTTCCAGTGGCCGAAAGCCCGGCTATATGCCATGCGATCCTGTCCAGACGGGCCATGCCTATGGGGCTGCACGGCAGCGGCCTGCCGGCGGAAGGACTAGCTTCCCTGTGCGGGCGGCATACCCCTACCATCCGCGGTACCCGCGCCTCGGGCGGCGCGCAAAGCCGCAAGCAGGCGCCGCACGTCCCGCGGGCGGCGCACCACGACCCATGCCTGACCGAGCGGCGCAGCCGCGCGCCTGCGCAGGACCCTTTCCCGCGAGCGCAGCGGGAAGCGCCAGATCCATTGCAGGAACTCGAGGTCGAAGTGCTCCGGGCAACCGGCCGCGAGATCGGGGCGCACCTTGCCGCGCAGTCGGACCCCACGCCAGAAGGCCCGCCAGAGGCAGATCTCGCGTGGCAGGTCGAGGAAGAGCACGCCATCCGCGCGCGCGAGCCGGATGTCCAGGGTGCGGCTATAGTTGCCGTCGATCACCCAGTGCTCCGCGAGCACGATTTCGTTCTGGATCCGCTCCCATT
>JAJZQO010000050.1 GCA_021847575.1 Bacillota bacterium
ACTCTCTCCCTTCGGCTTCCTTCGGACCCCACCGTTACCAGTGACGCCCTTGCCTACAGGTTGCCTTCCCGCTGGTGAGGCGGCGGGGGCGTTCTCCCCCTGGCATTGCGCACATGCCGGGCGCACACAAGAAGGCCCCGCCTGCGGCGGGGCCCCGTACTAGCGCTTCGAGAACTGCGGCCGCTTGCGCGCAGCCTTGAGACCGTACTTCTTGCGTTCCTTCATGCGCGGGTCGCGGCGCAGGAAGCCCATGCGCTTGAGCGGAATGCGGTACTCAGGGTCGACCGTCAGCAAGGCGCGCGCGAGGCCGTGCCGCACTGCGCCGGCCTGGCCCGCGACTCCCCCGCCCTCGACGCGGCAAATCACGTCGTAGCGGCCTTCCACCGAGACGGTGCGCATCGGCGCCATGACCAGCATCTGCAGGGTGCTGATCGGGAAGTACTCCTCGACCGGCCGGCCATTGACGATGAACTTGCCGCTGCCGGCCACGATGCGCACGCGCGCAGTCGCGCTCTTGCGTCGGCCAGTGCCGTAAAGCTGTAGCGCCATCAGGACTTCGTACCTCCCAGCTTGAGCTCGGTGGGCTGCTGTGCCTCGTGCGGATGGCTCGGTCCACTGTAAACCTTGAGCTTGCGGAACAAGTCGCGGCCGAGACGGTTCTTGGGCAGCATGCCGCGCACCGCCTTCTCGATCACGCGCTCCGGGTGGCGCTCCTGCATGTGACGCAGGCTCGTCTCGCGGATGCCCCCCGGATAGCCGGTGTGGTGGTAGTAGATCTTGCCCTCGTACTTGTTGCCGGTGACCCGCACCTTCTCGGCGTTGATCACGATGACATAGTCGCCGTTGTCGATCGACGGCGTGTACGTCGGCAGGTGCTTGCCGCGGAGAACCGCGGCCACCTCCGTCGCCAGGCGGCCCAGAACCATTCCATCTGCGTCGACGATGTGCCAGCGCGGGACGACATCCTCGCGCCTCGTCATTAAGGTTCGCTGCAAAGCGGGCAAGCCTCCCCGAAACGTACCATCCCCAGGATGGCGCATAATGCAATGGTAGTCATCGAACGTAGCGGCTGTCAAGCGGATTCGGCGGTCCATACGCGATGCCGACGAGGCTGAGTCCGTGGGCGGGCGCGAGCGGCAGGCCGGACGCCGGCGCGCCGCCCGCCAGCACCGCTCCGAGGCTGCCCACCTGGGCGCGCCCGCGCCCCACCTCGATCAACAGGCCCACAATGTGGCGCGCCATGTGGTAGAGGAAACCGTCGGCGGTGAGCCGCACCTCGATGCCGCCTTCGACGGCCAGCACCTCCGCTTGGCGCAGGGTGCGCTGTGTTGTGCGTCTCGGGCTGCCGGCGCCGCCGTAAGCCGCGAAGTCATGCTGGCCGACCAGCGGCAAAAGCGCCTGCCGCATCGCGTCGACGTCGACCTGAGCGGGCACGTGCAGCGCGAAGCGGCGCATCCTGGGATCCGCCACCTCCCGCAGGTCGATGCGGTACGCGTACGTCTTCTCGATCACCCCCCGCAGTGGCCTGAACTCGGCGCCGGGCAGATCACAGAGTCGAACGCGCACGTCCTCGGGCAGGAAGTGGTTCAGAGCCGCACGGTAGCGGTCAGGGGCGAGATCCCGTGCGGTGCGGGCCCAGGCGACCTGACCGAGGGCGTGCACGCCCTGGTCGGTGCGCGACGCGCCGAGCACCCGCACGGCCTGGCCCTCAAGCGCCGCAACGGCCGCTTCCAGCGCGCCCTGCACCGTCGGCTGGCCGGCCTGCAGCTGCCAGCCGCAGTAACGCGTGCCCTCATAGGCCACGACGAATCTCATCGTGTCCACCAGGGCAGGGCGAGGGCCGCCGTCGCGAGCGGCAGCCAGATGAGACCCAGCCCCCGCCAGTCGATCCGCGCGGGTGCATGCGCCGGGCCGAAGCCCCTGAGCACCAGCGATTCGCCCAGGGCTCCCGCCGTGCGCATGCTCTGGGCCACCCACGCCCCGGCGAGAGCGGTCCACTGCGCCAGCCCCGAGCGCGTCGCGAGGAAGCGGCGCGAGAGCCAGATGCTGCGGGCGCTGCGCGCCGTCTCCGGGATCATGCGCAGCGTCACGAAGGTCATCACCTCGAGATCCCTGGCCGCCAGGCCGAAAGGCCGGAGCAGCCCGCCGACCCGTCCCAGGGTGCGCGCCAGCCCTATCGGGCCGACGATGCCCAGCACGACCTGTCCCTCGCAGAGCACGGCCCAGAGCCGGAGACCCATCGAGAGGGCCGAGGTCAGCCGCAGCGTCAGGCTCCCCAAGGCCAGGAGGTGTGCCAGCAGCACGACGGCACCAATAGCCGCCATGGCGCGCCAGGGCATGCGGCGCAGCCCTTCCCGCAGCACGAGGTAGCCGAGCGCGAGCATCAGCGCGAGCGCGGAAGGCCAGATCGCCTGGTCCAGCCATGTCAGCAGAACCCACAAGACGAGCACGATCACCTGCGCTTCCGCCCTGCGCGCCACCGGGTCACCTCCTCCGCCAGCGCCTGCTGGCCTGCCCCGAGCCCGAGCGTCCAGGCGAGATCCGATGCCTCGTCCGGCGGCCAGCGCACCATGCGCTGGCGATCGGCCGCGACCTGTCCACCAGTCCACGGGGCGCCCTGGCCGGGCACGGGCAGGACGAAGGTGCAGTGCCGGAGCTCCTCCTGGGATCCAAGCGTCACCACCATGGCTCCGTCATATGCCGCGGTTGCCTGCCAGAACCGCTTCTGGCCGTCGGGGTCCAGGCCTGCCGTCGGACGGTCGAAGAGCAGGAAAGGCCGCGCGCTGCCGAAGACGGCGGCCAGTGCCAACCGCCGCCGCTCGCCGCTCGACAGTTCCTGGGGGGGGCGCGCGAGCAGGTGGGTCGCGTCGAGGCGTTCGGCGAACGCAACGCCGCCCCTGCCGATCGCCTCCCGCGCGGTCTGGCCGAACAGGATCTGCTCGACTTCCTCGGGCGCGTAGGCGACGTCGCCAGCGTTGCGCGGACGCCCATCGACCAGTAGCCGTCCACGATGGCGGCGGGCGCCTGTCAGCGCCTCGAGCAGCCTAGTCGCGCCGGAGCCGCCAGGCGTGATCAGCCCGAGCACCGAGCCTGGCTCCAGCAGGACGTCGTACGGTCCCGCGTCTTCGACCTGGAACGCCCTGAACTCGATCAAGGTCCCAGGAGCTCCGCCAGCAGTTCGCGTAGACCCGCGGCGCCAGCCGCCCGCCAGAGCGGCGGCTGCGCCACGATGCCATCCCGTACCGCATCTTCGAGGCCATCCGGCAGCACGTTCCCGCCTTCCGCCCTGTAGCAGCGGTCGGCGAGCCGCGCGAGTTCGGGATCGTGCGTTGCGACCACGACAACGCGGCCGAAGGACGCGAGGCGCCGCAGCGCGCGGCGCAGGGCCACCTGTGCGCGGGGCAGGAGCCGCGCCGTCGGCTCATCCAGCACGAGACACGACGCGCCGGTCGCGACGAGGCCGCACAGTGCCCGGTAAGTGCCCTCGGCGGTATCGTGCTCCGCTTCCCGAGGCAGGTCCAGAAGACCCTCGACCTGCCGGAGAACAGCCTGCGGGTCCTCGTCGCCCCTGCCCTGCAGGCCCAGGGTCAGGGACACTTCAAGCAGGCGACGCGCCCCGAGGACAGCATCCTCGGCGCGCGCCGGCAGATAGGCTACGTGAGGCGGCAAGCAGGGTTCTCCGGCAAGGCGGACCTCGCCGGCCTCAGGTCGCAGGATCCCGGCCAAGGCCAGGAGGAGCGTCGATTTGCCTGAGCCGTTTCGCCCAAGGACCGCGGCAATCTCCCCCTGCGCCGCCCGGAACTCCGGCACGGCGAGGCGGAATGCGCCGCGACGCAGGCGTACGGTCTCGGCCTCGAGCATCAGACGAGCTCGAGCACCGCCATGGGAGCTGCGTCGCCGCGGCGGGGGCCGATCCGCACGACGCGCGTGTAGCCACCCTGGCGCTCCTTGTACTTGGGCGCGATGTTGGTGAACAGCTTGCGCACGACGTCCTCATCCAGGATGTAGGCCGCGGCTGCGCGCCGGTTCGGCACGGTGTCCTCGCGCGCCATGGTGATCAGCTTCTCGACGAGCGATGACACCTCCTTGGCCTTGGCCTCGGTCGTGACGAACCGCTCATCGTGCAGAAACGAAGTGACCTGATTCCTGAGCAGCATCTTGCGCACGTCGGAGCGACGGCCAAGCTTGCGCATGGGCACGGATATCCCTCCCTTCGTCTGGTCTCAGTCCTCGGACTTGGCCAGGCCGAGGCCGACGTCCGCCAGCTTCTGCTTGACCTCTTCAAGAGACTTCTTGCCGAGGTTGCGTACCTTCATCATCTCTTCGTCGGTGCGCGACACCAGCTCCGCGACGGTGTTGATGCCGGCGCGCTTGAGGCAGTTGAACGAGCGCACCGAGAGCTCGAGTTCCTCGATCGGCATCTCGCGCAGCCTGTCGCGCTTGTCGCCGGGGACGTCCTGCGCCGCGGCGGGACGCCGCGCGTCAACCGAAAGCCCGGTGAAGAGCGACAGGTGGTCCTCGAGGATGCGGGCGGACTCGACGAGCGCCTCGTCCGGGCGGATGCCGCCGTTCGTCCAGATCTCGAGCGTCAGCTTGTCGTAGTCCGTGATCTGGCCGACGCGGGTGTCCTCGATGGTGTAGTTGACGCGGCGGATCGGCGAGAACATGGCGTCCATCGCGATCACGCCGATGGCCTGGTCAGGGCGCTTGTTGCGATCGGCCGAGACGTAGCCGCGGTTCTTCTCGATCGTCAGGTCCATGACGAACTCGGAGCCCTTGTCCAGCGTGCAGAGCACGAGGTCGGGGTTCAGGACCTCGATCTCCGGATCCTGGATCGCCTCGCCGGCCGTGAGCGGTCCTTCCTGGTGCACCTCGACGCGCAGGTTCTTCGGGCCTTCGCCGTGCATCTTGAGACCCAGGGTCTTCAGGTTGAGGACGATGTCGGTGACGTCCTCACGCACACCGGGGACGGTCGAGAATTCGTGCAGTACCCCCTGGATGCGCACCGACGTGACCGCCGCTCCTGTGAGCGAGGAGAGCAGGATGCGCCGAAGCCCGTTCGCCAGCGTAATGCCGAAGCCGCGCTCCAGCGGCTCTACGACGAAGCGGCCGTAGCCCGATGCTTCCTGGAGTTCGAGGCATTCGATCTGAGGCGTCTGAAACTCGTTCACGTACTGTCCTCCCTCGCTTAGCGGGAGTAGAGCTCGACGATGAGGTGCTCCTCAACCGGCACGTCCACGTCCTGCCGTTCGGGCAGGCGGACGACGCGTCCCTTGTACTGGTCGCGCTGTACCTCGACCCACTCCGGTACCATGCGCCCGTGTCCGCGCTCGACGATCTCCTTGAGGGATGCCTTCTCGCGCGAGCGCTCACGCACCACGATCTCGTCGCCCTGGCGGACGATGAACGAGGGAATCGAGACCTTGCGGCCGTTGACGCTGAAGTGGCCGTGACGCACCAGCTGGCGCGCCTGGGGCCGGGAAAGGGCGAAGCCCATGCGGTAGACGACGTTGTCGAGGCGCCGCTCGAGCAGTGACAGCATCACGTCGCCGGTGGGCTGCTTGCTGCGCTGCGCACGATCCACGTAGCGGCGGAACTGCGTCTCCATGACGCCGTAGAAGCGCCGCACCTTCTGCTTCTCGCGCAGCTGCAGACCATACTCGGAGGCCTTGCGCCGACCCTGACCGTGCTGGCCAGGCGGCTGGTTGCGCTGCTTCTTTACGATCGGGCACTTGTCCGAAAAGCAGCGGTCACCCTTCAGGAACAGCTTCATTCCCTCGCGTCGGCACTGCCGGCAGGTGGGACCAGTGTTACGGGCCATCTTAGCTGCAATCCCTCCCTTTCTATACGCTTCCTAGACGCGCCGGCGTTTGGGCGGCCGGCAGCCGTTGTGCGGAATCGGTGTGACGTCCTTGATCGCCGAGACCTCGAGACCAGCCGTCTGCAGGCTGCGGATCGCGGCCTCGCGACCCGATCCCGGTCCCTTGACGAACACCTCGACCTCGCGGACGCCGTGCTCCATGGCGGCCTTGGCCGCGGTCTCGGCGGCCATCTGCGCCGCGAACGGCGTCGACTTGCGCGAGCCCTTGAAGCCCTGGGTGCCGGCAGTGGCCCACGAGAGCGTCGCCCCCTGGGGGTCGGTGATCGTGACGATCGTGTTGTTGAACGTGCTGCGGATATGGGCGACTGCGCGCTCGATGTGCTTGCGCTCGCGTCGGCGGGGCCGCGCCGCGGTGCTCGACTTCTTGGTGGGCAAGATCGTGCCTCCTTACTTCTTGCGCCGCACGCCGACGGTGCGGGCAGGTCCCTTGCGCGTCCGCGCGTTGGTCTGGGTGCGCTGGCCCCGCACCGGCAGGCCACGGCGGTGGCGAAGGCCACGGTACGAACCGATCTCGATGAGGCGCTTGATGTTGAGCTGCACCTCGCGCTGCAACTCGCCCTCCACGCGGTACTGCTTCTCGATCACGTCGCGCAGGCGGGAGACCTCGTCCTCCGAGAGGTCCCGCACGCGTGTGTCGGGATTGACGCCGGTCTCCTTGAGGATGCGGCGCCCGAGACTCCAGCCGATGCCGTAGATGTACGGCAGGGCGGCTTCGACGCGCTTGTCGCGCGGCAGGTCCACGCCAGCGATTCTCGCCATGAGGATTCTCCCTCCTAACCTTGCCTCTGCTTGTGCTTCGGGTTCTCGCAGATCACCATCACGACGCCGTGCCGTCTAATGATCTTACACTTCTCGCACATGACTTTCACGGAAGGTCGCACCTTCATGAGATCCCTCCTACTTGAGCCGGTAGGTGATCCGGCCACGTGTCAGATCGTAGGGCGACAACTCGATGGTCACGCGGTCCCCCGGCAGGATGCGTATGAAGTGCATGCGCAGTTTGCCGGAAACGTGCGCCAAAACTTTGTGTCCGTTCTCGAGCTCCACCCGGAACATCGCGTTCGGCAGGGGCTCGATCACCTTGCCCTCCACTTCGATGGCATCATCCCTCGGCATCCGCATCCCCTCCTTCCTGCAGGTCTTGGAGCCATCTGCGCACATCGGCGTCGCCCGGCACCGGCCCGTGCCTCAGTCGCTCGCGTTCGCTCTCGCCCACGCGTCCAACATGGCCGACATGTTTCGGGTTCTTGGCCTTCGGCTTCTTGACGGGCCGCAGGTCGCCGTCGGCGACCAGGACGCGTCCGACGCTCTCGCCGACCACCAGGAAGCACCGTCCTTTGTCGCGGCCCCTCAGACTGCGCACGACATCACCGACTTCCATGACTCTATCGCCTCATGGCGCGGTGAGAATCTCGGGAGGATCGCCAACGGCCACCGTGTGCTCGAAATGCGCGGAAGGCTCGCCGTCCGTCGTCTCGACGGTCCAGCCATCGTCCCGCAGCGTGACGTCTGCCCCGCCCTGGTTGACCATCGGTTCGATCGCCAGCACCATGCCGTGCCGCAGCAGGACGCCGCGCCCGGCGGGCCCGTGGTTCGGGATCTGCGGGTCCTCGTGCATCTCCCGGCCGATGCCGTGTCCCACATAGTCGACGACCACCGAGAAGCCGTGGCTCTCGGCCACCTCCTGCACCGCGTGCGAGATGTCGCCCAGATGGCGGCCGGGCCTCGCCTGCTCGATGCCGGCGTGGAGAGCCTGTCGCGTGACCTCGAGCAGTTCCGCTGTGCGCTCGGGGATCTTCCCCACCGCGATGGTCACCGCGGTGTCGCCGTGGTAGCCGTCGAGCAGCGCGCCGAGGTCGAGTGAGATGATGTCGCCCTCGCGCAGCGTCTGCTTGCCTGGGATGCCGTGCACGACGACACCGTTCACCGAGGTGCAGATGCTGGCGGGATAGCCCTGATAGCCGAGGAAGGAGGGGATGCCGCCGCGCTCCTCGATGAAGCGCCGCGCAGCGTGATCGAGTTCGCGCGTCGTGACGCCCGGACGCACCAGCCCTGCGACATAGTCGCGGGCCTGTGCCGTGAGCGCCCCCGCCTTGCGCATCTTCTCGATCTCCTGCTCCGACTTGAGGATGATCAAGCGCGCAGCGCCGCCCTAAGGCGCGCTGTCACCTCCTCGACCGGACCGACGCCTGCCACCTGCCGCAGGAGACCGTGCTGCTCGTAGTAGGTCTTGAGCGGTGCGGTGCTGCGGCGGTAGACCTCGAGGCGCGAGAGCACCGTGTCGGGCTTGTCGTCGGTGCGCGTCACCAGCTCGGCGCCGCACGTCCCGCAGCGGTCCTCGGCCGGCGGCGGGTCGTTCTCGACATGATAGCTGCGGCCGCAGTTCGGGCAGGTGCGCCGGCCGGAAAGCCGCCGCACGATCGCCTCCTCAGGCACCTCAAGCAGCAGCACCGCATCAAGCGGCATGCCAAGGGTCCCGAGCAGGCGATCCAGAGCCTCGGCCTGAGGCACCGTGCGAGGGAAGCCGTCGAGCAGGAAGCCCTGCCTGGCGTCGTCCTGGCGCAGCCGCTCCTCGATGATGCCGACCATCACCTCATCCGGCACGAGTTCGCCCTTGTCCATGTAGGACTGGGCGGTCCGGCCGAGCGGGGTGCCTTCCTCGCGGGCGCGGCGGAGGATGTCGCCCGTGGCGATCTGCGGTACGCCGGCGCCCTGGGCCAGCACCTGGGCCTGCGTTCCCTTGCCGGCGCCGGGCGGTCCCATCAGAACAGCACGCATTCGCATCCCCTCCCCTACGACTTGAGGAAGCCCTGGTAGTTGCGCATCACGAGTTGGGCCTGGATCTGTTTCATGGTGTCGAGCGCGACGCCGACCACGATAAGGAGCGCCGTGCCGCCGAAGTAGACCTGCAGTCCGGTCAGCTTGTAGATGAGGAACGGCAGGATGGCTACGGCTCCGAGGAAGATTGCGCCGAGCACCGTGATGCGGCTCGAGACCCGCTCGAGATACTGGGCCGTCGGGTGTCCGGGACGGATGCCGGGGATGAAGCCGCCGAGCTTGCGGATGTTGTCGGCCACGTCGTGCGGTTTGAACACGACGCTCGTGTAGAAGAACGTGAACGCGACGACCAGCAGGAACTCGACGATGGTCATCGGCCAGTTGTTCACCGAAAGCATCTGGGCGACCGTCGACAGCTTCGGGAAGAACGAGGCCAGGGTCGACGGCAGGAACAGCAGCGAAACCGCGAAGATCAGCGGAATGACGCCGGATGCGTTGACCTTGACCGGGATGTGCGACGTGGCTCCCTGGTACATGCGCCGGCCCACGAGGCGCTTGGCGTACTGTACGGGGATGCGCCTCTCGCCCTCCTGCATCACCACGACCACCGCGATCACCCCGGCCGCCAGCACCAGGAGCACCAGCATCTCCACAGGGGAGACGGTGCCGGCCTGCACGTACTGGATCGCAGCGGAGATGCCGGACGGCAGGCGCGAGACGATGCCGATGAAAATGATCAGCGATGCGCCGTTGCCGATGCCGAATTCGGTGATCATCTCACCGACCCACATCAGGAAGACCGAGCCCGCCGCGAGCACCAGCGTGATCAGCAGGATCGAGCCGAAGCCGGGCACCGCGACGACACCAGCCAGGCGATTCAGGGTCACCGTGGTACCGAATGCCTGGATCAGCGCGAGAGCGACCGTCAGGTACCGCGTCCACTCGTTGATCTTCTTCTGGCCGTCCGCGCCCTCTTTCTGCAGCTCCTCGACGCGCGGTATGACCACGGTCAGCAGCTGCATGATGATCGACGCGTTGATGTACGGCACGATGCTCATCGCGAAGATCGAGAACGTGAAGAACGCGCCGCCGGAGAAGAGGTTCAGCAGGCCGAAGAGCGTGATGCTCCCGGACTTGACGAAGGTCTGCAGCGCGGCCGCGTCGACTCCCGGCACGGGGATGTATATGCCCAGCCGGAACACTGCGAACATCAGGAGCGTGAAGAGGATCCTGCGCCTCAGATCTCCCGCCCGTGCGATGTTCTCCATGTTTTGAAACATCAGAGCACCTCGGCCTTGCCGCCCAACGCCTCGATCTTCTCCTTGGCCGCCTGGCTGAAGGCATGCGCCTGCACAGTGATGGCCTGCGTCAGCTCGCCTCGGCCGAGCACCTTGACAGGGCCGTCAAGCCGCCGCAGGATGCCCTCCCTGAGCAGGTACTCGGGGTTGACAACCGTGCCAGCCGGAACCTCTTGCAGGCGCTCGAGGTTCAGCAGTGTGAATACGGTGCGCTCGGGGTTGCGGAAGCCGCGCTTCGGCAGGCGTCGCTGCAATGGCAGCTGACCGCCCTCGAAGCCGGGACGCACGCCACCGCCGGCGCGAGCGTTCTGCCCCTTGTGGCCCTTGCCGGAGGTCTTGCCGAGACCGGAACCGATGCCTCGGCCGAGCCGCTTGGGCACTGTCCGCGCCCCGGGATTCGGCTTCAGATCATCGAGCCGCATCGCCGGATCCCTCCTCGAATTCCTCGACCGTTACCAGATGGCGGATCTTGTGCAGCATGCCGCGCACAGACGGCGTGTCCTGCTGCACCACGGTGTGGTGGAGCTTGCGCAGTCCGAGGGCTTCCGCCGTGGCGCGCTGGTCCTTGGCATAGCCGATGGGCGAACGCGTTAGCGTGATCTTGAGCATCATGTCCTCCTGCTACAGCGCCTGGGCCGGCTCTTGGGGCTCGTCCTCGACCGCGACCGCCGGCTCCTCGGCAACGGCTGGAGCTACTGGCAGCTTGCCGCGCAGGCGCATGACGTCCTCGGCAGAGCGCAACTGGCGCAAACCAGCCATGGTGGCGTAGACGACGTTGTTCGGGTTCGACGTGCCGAGCGACTTCGTGGTGATGTCGCGCACGCCGGCGAGTTCCATGATCGCGCGCACGGCGCCGCCTGCGATCACGCCGGTTCCTGTGCGGGCTGGCTTCAGCAGAACAGAGCCTGCGCCGAACTCGCCGAGCACCTCGTGCGGGATGGTGGTGCCGACGCGCGGCACCTTGATGAGATGTTTCTTGGCGGTCTCGATACCCTTCTTGATCGCATCGGGGATCTCTTGCGCCTTGCCCAGACCTGCACCGACGCGCCCGTTCTGGTCGCCGACGATCACGACGACGGAAAAACTGAAGCGCCGGCCACCCTTGACCACCTTGGCAACACGGTTGATGGATACGACCTTCTCCTGGAACTCCTGGTCGCGCTCCTGTCGGCGTTCCCTTCCTCTGGCCATACGACGCCTCCCTAAAACCGGAGTCCGGCTTCGCGCGCGCCCTCGGCGAGCGCCGCGACCCGGCCGTGGTAGAGATAGCCGCCGCGGTCGAAGACACAGGCCTCGATGCCCTGCGCCTTGGCCCGTTCGGCAAGGAGTTGGCCGACGCGACGCGCCATGCCGACCTTGCTCTCGGCGTCCTGATCGCGCAACGCCGCGTCCAGCGACGAGACCTGCACCAGCGTGCGGCGCTCGACGTCGACGATCAGCTGCGCGTAGATGTGTTGCAGCGAGCGGTAGACCGCAAGTCGCGGGCGCTCGGCCGTTCCGAAGATCCGCTTGCGCACCCGGCGGTGGCGCCGCTCGCGTGCGCTGAGTTCCTTAGCCATGGGGCCCTCCTACTTCTTGCCGGTCTTGCCGACCTTGCGACGCACGTACTCGCCCTGGTAGCGGATGCCCTTGCCCTGATAGGGCTCAGGCGGACGCACCCTGTGGATGCGCGCCGCGACCTCGCCGACCTGTTCGCGGTCGGCGCCCTGGACGATGACGGCGTTCGCGGCCGGGACCTGGAACTCGATGCCTTCGGGCGGGACGATCTCCACCGGGTGCGAGTAGCCGACCGTGAGCACGAGCTTCGTACCCTGCCGCGCGGCGCGGTAGCCCACGCCGATCAGCTCGAGGCGCTTCTCGAAACCCTTGGTCACGCCGTCCACCATGTTGGCCACGAGCGTGCGCGTGAGTCCGTGCAGCGCCCTGTGCCGCGGGGCGTCTGACGGGCGGGTGACGACGAGCGTCTGACCCTCCTGCCGAACCGAAATCTCGTCGCTCAGCCGGCGCGAGAGTTCGCCCTTCGGTCCCTTGACGCGCACGGCGCTGCCGTCGATCTCCACCGTCACGCCTGGGGGCACGGGGATGGGCATCTTGCCGATGCGGGACACGTCATCACCTCCCTACCAGATGTAGCAGAGCACCTCGCCGCCGAGGCCGAGGCGCCGGGCCTCAGCGTCGGTGACGATGCCCTTGGATGTCGAGACCACGGCTACGCCGAGGCCGCCGAGAACGCGGGGCATCTGATCCCTGCGGGCGTAGACCCTGAGGCCGGGTCGCGAGATGCGCCGCAAGCCCATGAGGACACGCTTGCGCTCCGGACCGTACTTGAGGTGGACGCGCAGAACGCCCTGCGGGCCCTCGTCGATGCGCTCGAAGCCCTGAATGAAGCCTTCCTCGCGCAGGATGCGGGCAATCGCCTCCTTGACGCGGGAAGCCGGGATGTCGACCTGCTCGTGGCGCGCGTGCGAAGCGTTGCGCACGCGTGTCAGGAAGTCGGCGATGGGATCGGTCATGACCATGCTCCGGTCCTCCTTACCAGCTGGCCTTGCGCACGCCCGGGATCTCCCCGCGCAGCGCGTGTTGGCGGAAGCAGTGACGGCAGAGGCCGAAGTGGCGGATGAAGGCACGAGGACGCCCGCACTCCCGGCAGCGGTGATAGCTGCGAACTTTGAACTTCTGCGGGCCCTGCGACTTTTCGATCAGCGACTTCTTGGCCAAATCCTCTTCCCCCCTAGTCGCGGAAAGGCATCCCGAGCAGGCGCAGGAGCTCCTTGGCTTCCTCGTCCGACCGGGCGCTCGTAACGATGACGATGTCCATTCCCCGGATCTTCTCTACCTTGTCGTAGTCGATTTCCGGGAAGATAAGCTGTTCCTTGAGGCCGAGTGCGAAATTGCCCCGGCCGTCGAATCCTTTGCCCGAGATGCCGCGGAAGTCGCGCACGCGCGGCAATGCGACATTCACCAGGCGGTCCAGGAAGTCGTACATGCGCTGTCCGCGCAGGGTCACCTTGGCGCCGATCGACATCCCCTCGCGAATCTTGAACGTGGAGATGGAGCGCTTGGCCTTGGTGACGACGGGGCGCTGCCCCGCGATCTGTCCCATCTCGGCGACGGCGGACTCGAGCAGCTTCGGATTCTGCACGGCGTCGCCGACACCCATGTTGATCACGATCTTCTCGAGCTTGGGCACCTGCATCGGGTTGCGGTAGTCGAAGCGCTTCGTCAGCGCCGGGACCGCCTCTCCGAGGTACCGCTCCTTCATCGTCGGCATGGTTTCCTCCTAGCGTGCGAACGGTTCGCCGCAGCTGCGGCAGACGCGTTCGCGGGTCTCGCCGTCGATGCGGGTGGCGACACGGGTGGGTTTGCCGCAGTGGCTGCAGTACGGCATGACGTTGGAGAGGTCGATTGCCCCTTCTTTCGTCACGATGCCGGCCTGCATCACCTTCTGGGTCGCCTTCTGGTGCCGCTTCTGCTTGTTCACGCCTTCGACGACGACGCGCCCCGTCTTCGGCAGCACGTGCAGCACCTTGCCGTGGCGCCCCTTGTCCTTGCCCGCGATGACTTCCACCTGGTCGCCCTTGCGAATGCGCCCTGGCATCTAAAGCACCTCCGGGGCGAGCGAGATGATCTTCATGAACTCGCGCTCGCGCAGTTCGCGCGCCACCGGTCCGAAGATGCGCGTGCCGCGCGGCTCGCGCTCATCGCGCAGGATGACCGCGGCGTTGTCGTCGAAGCGGATGTGCGAGCCGTCGACGCGCTGCAGGCCGTCCCGCGTACGCACCACGACCGCCTTGACGACATCGCCCTTCTTGACGACGCCGCCCGGCGACGCCTGCTTCACCGCACAGACGATGACGTCGCCGATGTTGGCGTAACGCCGCAGCGATCCGCCGAGCACCTTGATGCACTGAAGCTCCTTGGCTCCCGTGTTGTCCGCCACTGTCAGACGGGTCTGTACCTGGATCACCTTGCAGACCCTCCTAAACCCGGGCCCGCTCGAGGATCTCGACCACGCGCCAGCGCTTCTCGCGCGAGAGCGGCCGCGTCTCCATGACGCGTACGGTGTCGCCCTGCCTGGCCAGGTTCTCCTCGTCGTGGGCCTTGAGCTTCTTCGTTCGCCTGATGCGCCGGCCGTACACCGGGTGGGCAGTGATCTCCTCGATGGCCACGACGACCGTCTTGTCCATCTTGTCGGACACCACCCTGCCGACGCGGGTCTTGCGCTCCGCGCGCTCCTCCACCACTTCGTCCCTCCTAGGCGTCCATGCCCAATTCGCGCAGGCGCTGCACGGTCTTCAGCTGTGCGATCGACCGCCGTACCTCGCGGATGCGCATGGGGTTCTCGAGTTGCCCGGTGGCCGCCTGGAAGCGCAGGTTGAAGAGCTCTCCCTTGAGGTCCCGGACCTTCTTGTCGAGCTCATCGCTCGAAAGCCGGCTCAGTTCACTCGGCTTCATCGGCCACAACCTCCCCCGCCTGCTGCCGCACCTCGAACTTGGTGCGGATCGGCAGCTTGTGCCCCGCGAGGCGCATGGCCTCGCGCGCGACTTCCTCGGGCACGCCGCTCAGCTCGAACAGCACGCGGCCGGGCTTTACCACCGCGACCCAGTACTCCGGCGAACCCTTGCCGGAACCCATGCGGGTCTCGGCCGGCTTCTTCGTGTACGGGTGGTCCGGGAAGATCTTGATCCAGACCTTGCCTCCGCGGCGGATATAGCGCGTCAGTGCGACACGCGCCGCCTCGATCTGGCGATCCGTGATCCATGCCGCCTCCAGGGCGACAAGTCCGTACTCGCCCTCGATGATACGGTTGCCGCGCGTCGCCTGGCCGGCCCTGCGGCCGCGGTGCAGCTTGCGGAACTTCGTGCGCTTGGGCTGCAGCATGTCACTGCCCTCCCTGCGCGGTGCGCGATCCGAAGATCTCGCCCTTGTAGATCCAGACCTTGACGCCGATCTGCCCGTACGTGGTGTGCGCCTCGGCAAAGCCGTAGTCGATGTCCGCCCGCAGCGTGTGGAGAGGAACCGAGCCCTCCCAGTACCACTCGCGGCGGTGCATTTCGGCGCCGCCGAGGCGGCCGGACGTCATGACCTTGATGCCCTTGGCGTTCTGCCGCATCGCGCGCTGCACCGACTGCTTCATCGCACGCTTGAAGGCGACGCGCTTCTCGAGCTGCGAGGCGATCGATTCCGCGACCAGCTGGGCGTCGACGTCGGGGTTCTTGATCTCGATGATGTTGATGTGCACCTGCTTGCCGGTCTTCTGCTCGAGGACGCGCCTCAGGCCGTCGACTCCGGCGCCGCCCTTGCCGATCACGATGCCCGGCTTGGCGGTGTGGATGAAGACCTTCAGGCGGTTCGCGGCCCGCTCGATCTCGATGCGGGAGATACCTGCCTGGTAGTGGCCCCCCTTGATGAGACGGCGCAGCCAGAGGTCTTCGGCGAGTTGATCGGGGAAGTTCTTGGCGCTGGCGTACCAGCGCGAGTCCCAGTCCTTGATCACGCCGATGCGCATGCCCTTCGGGTGTACCTTCTGACCCACCGTTACACCCCTTTCTCGCGCACGACTACCGTGATGTGCGAGGTGCGCTTCAGAATCGGATACATCTGGCCGCGGTAGCGCGGGTGCGCGCGCTTGAGCGTCGGGCCCTGGTCGACGAACACCTCGGAAACGTACAGATCCTCGCGCCGCATCTCGTGATTCTCCGTGGCGTTGGCCGCGGCGGAACGCACCAGCTTCTCGATCAAGGGCGCCGCGCGCTTGGGTGTGTACTGGAGGATGGCGAGCGCCTCGTCCAGGTCCTTGCCGCGGATGGCGTCTACGACGGTGCGGCACTTGCGCGGCGCGATGCGCACGTAGCGCAGGATCGCCCGGGCGCCGGGCTTGTTCTCCATGGTCGCCACCTTACTTGAGCGCCGAGGAGCGCTCGGTGTGGTTGCCGTGGCCACGGAAGGTGCGGGTCGGAGCGAACTCCCCGAGCCGATGACCCACCATGTCCTCGGTGACGTAGACGGGGATGTGCTTGCGGCCGTCATGGACCGCAATGGTGTGGCCGATCATTTCCGGCGTGATCTGCGCCGCCCGGGCCCAGACCTTGACGATGCGCTTCTGGCCGCTCTCGTTCATGTCCCGGATCTTCTTCACGAGGTGATCCGGCACGTACGGCCCCTTCTTGAGCGAGCGTCCCATCCTGGATCGCCTCCTTACTTCTTGCGCTTGGACACGATGTAGCGGTCGGAGTGCTTCTTCTTCTTGCGCGTCTTCTGGCCCATCTTGAGTCCCCACGGCGAGACCGGAGCCTTGCGTCCGATCGGGCTCTTGCCCTCGCCGCCGCCGTGCGGGTGGTCGACCGGGTTCATCACGACGCCGCGGTTGTGCGGCTTCCTGCCGAGCCAACGCTTGCGGCCGGCCTTGCCGATCTGGCGGTTCTCGTGTTCGACATTGCCGACCTGGCCGATCGTCGCGCGGCAGTTGTCGCGCACATAGCGCTGTTCGCCGGACGGCAGCCTGAGAAGGGCCATGCCGTTCTCGCGCGCCATCACCTGTGCGCTCGTACCGGCGGACCGCACCATCTGGGCGCCGCGGCCGGGGTTGAGCTCGATGCAGTGGACCTGCGTGCCGACGGGCATGTGGCGGATCTCCATCGCGTTGCCCGGACGGATGTCCGAGCCTTGGCCGGACTGGAGCACGTCGCCGACCGCCACCCCGGCCGGAGCCAGGATGTACGCCTTTTCGCCGTCGGCGTAATGCAGCAGGGCGATGTTGGCGGAGCGGTTCGGGTCGTACTCGATTCCGACCACCGTGCCCGGCACCCCGTCCTTGCGGCGCAGGAAGTCGATCTGCCGCAGCAGGCGCTTGTGGCCCCCGCCGCGGAAGCGCACTGTCATGCGCCCCTGGAAGTTGCGGCCGCCCTTGGTGCCGTGCCCGCGCACGAGCGCCTTCTCGGGCCGGTCCTTCGTGACCTCCTCGAAGCCGGGCAGAGCCACGGCACGCACGCCAGGGGATGTCGGCTTGAGCTTGCGCACAGCCATCTCTACACCCCCTCGAAGATCTGGATGCTCTGACCGGGCTTCAGCTGCACGACGGCTTTCTTCCAGTCGCTGCGGTAACCGAATGTGCGGCCCTGGCGGCGGAGCTTGCCGCGCACGCGCATCGTCTGCACGTTCACGACCTGCACCTTGAAGATCTCCTCCACCGCCCGCTTGATCTCAGGCTTGGTGGCGTGGAGCGCCACCCGGAAGGTGTACTTGCCGAGGGCCATCTGGTCGTTCGACTTCTCGGTGACGATGGGGCGCTCGAGAACCTCGTGCACGTCCATCAGCCGAGCACCTCCTCGAGCCGCGCCAGGGCGTCCCTGGTGCAGATGAGCTTCGGATACCTGAGCACCTGGTAGACGCTGAGGTCCTGTGCGACCACGGTTTCGGCCGTGGCGACGTTGCGTGCGGAGAGCTGCAGCTCCGGTCGGTGCGCCTCGCTCACGAAGAGCGCCCGCGGCGCGCCGAGCGCCTTGAGGACGCCCGCGAAGAGCTTCGTCTTCGGCGCATCGAGTTCGAGGCGGTCCAGCACGACGATGTCGCCCGAGAGCGCTCTCGCCGACAGCGCGGCGCGCAACGCGGCGCGGCGCATCTTGCGCGGCAGTTCCTGACGGTAGCTGCGCGGGTGCGGTCCGAAGGTGATGCCGCCCTTGCGCCACAAGGGACTCCGGATGGAGCCCTGGCGGGCGCGGCCCGTCCCCTTCTGACGCCAGGGTTTGCGCCCGCCGCCTGACACGACGGCCCGGGTCTTGGTCTCGGACGTGCCCTGGCGCTGGTTGGCCAACCGGGCGACGACCACCTGATGAATGAGTCCCTGGTTCACAGGGGCACCGAAGACGCGCTCAGAGAGCTCGACTTCACCGACCGCCTCGCCCTTCTGGTTGTAGACGGTGGTCTTCATGCCTTGCGCCCCCCTGCCTTGCAACTCTCGCGGATCTCGACGATCGCACCCCGCACGCCGGGGACAGCGCCCCGCACGAGCAGGATGTTGTGCTCGGGATCCACCTGCACGATCTCTAGGGCCTGCACGGTGACGCGCACGCTACCGAGGTGCCCCGGCAGGCGACGTCCCTTGAAGACCCTGCCGCCGCCGCCCGACATGCGGGACGACAGCGAACCTGGGCCGCGGTGGTACTTCGAACCGTGCGCCATCGGTCCACGGTGGAAGTTCCAGCGCTTGATGCCACCGGCGAAACCGCGCCCCTTGGAGCGGCCGCGCACGTCGACGAGGTCGCCGTTCTGGAAGATGTCGACGCGCACTTCGCCGGACGGCGCGTCATCACCATCCGCCAGCCGCATCTCGCGCAGCACCTTGAGCGGTGCCGCGGTCCTGTCCGTGAACTGGCCCTTGTATGGGCGCGTTGCGCGTCGCGCGCGGTCGAAGCCGAGCACGGCGGCTCGGTAGCCGTCCGTCTCCTGCTCCTTGACGCGCACGACCGGGCAGGGGCCGGCCTCGATCGCCGTGACAGACACGGCGCGGCCGCTCGCGTCGAAGATGCGCGTCATGCCGAGCTTGCGCCCGATGATCCCCTTCACCTCTGCTACCCCCCGGCTAGAGCTTGATTTCGATGTCCACTCCAGCCGGCAGGTCCAGGCGCATCAGCGCATCCACCGTCTTGGGCGTGGCGTCGAGGATGTCGATGAGGCGCTTGTGCGTGCGCATCTCGAACTGCTCGCGGATGTCCTTCTCGCCGTTTGGCGCGGTCAGGACCGTGTAGATGCTCTTCTCGGTCGGCAGCGGGACGGGGCCGGCCACTCCGGCCCCTGTCCTGCGCGCCGTATCGACGATGCGCTCCGCGGATTGGTCAAGCACCCTGTGATCGAATGCCTTGAGCCTGATACGGATCTTCTGGGCGGCCACGGCGCGCCTCCTTACTGGCTGATCGAGGTGACGACGCCGGCGGCGACGGTGCGGCCGCCTTCGCGGATGGCGAAGCGGAGGCCTTCCTCCATGGCGATCGAGTTGATCAGCTCAATGCTCATCTCGACGTTGTCG
>JAJZQO010000051.1 GCA_021847575.1 Bacillota bacterium
CAGAGGAACATCACTGCCGGATGGGACCGAAGTCCTGGAGCGGCCAGATCACCCAGAAGGCCACTCCCTGGACGGAGGAAAGCCTGACCGGGCCAAAATAGCGGCTGTCGTCGCTGACGTCGCGGTGGTCGCCGAGGACGAATACATCGCCCTGCGGTACCTTGCGCGCAGGCATCGTGTAGTGGTCGGCCGTGCTCACGCCACCATGGATCAGAAAGGGCTGAGGCATCTGCCTGCCGTCGACAAAGACCTTGCCTTCCCTCATCGACACCGTCTGCCCGCCGAGGGCGATCACCCGCTTAATGTAGTCACCGGCACCCGCGATGGGCGGGTGGAAGACGATGATCTGCCCGTAGTGCAGCGGCAGGAGGCGGGGCGAAAGCTTCCCGACGACCACACGTTCCTGATTCTGCAGGGTGTTCTGCATGGAGACGCCGTTGACCACGAAGGGCTCCACAAGGAACATGCGGACAAGAAATGTCAGCGCGACCGCCGCGACCACGGCCTCGAGACCGTCCCGCAGCGCCCGGCGAGGGCGCACCGCCAACACCGATCCCACCTTACGGCACTGTCAAACAGGGCACGTCACCGAAGGTTCACCCGCAGAGGCGCCTGCTCCTGCCAAGAGTGGCCCAGATCATCGCGCGTCGGCAAGGATCAGAGCCACGCCCTGCCCTACCCCCACGCAAAGGGTGGCGGCGGCGTACGGTACGGGCCTGTGCCACATCTCGTGCACGATCGTCCCGGCGAGGCGGGCGCCGGACATGCCGAGCGGGTGTCCCAGGGCGATGGCGCCGCCGTTCGGGTTCACGATCGCGGAATCGAGGCCGAGTTCGTCGATGCAGGCGAGGCTCTGCGCCGCGAACGCCTCGTTCAGCTCTACCAGCCCGAGGTCCCCGATGCCGAGTCGTGCCCGATGCAAGGCCTTGCGCAGTGCCGGCACTGGGCCCATGCCCATGTAGCGCGGATCCACACCGACCTCCGCCGCGGCGACGATCCTGGCCCTCGGCACCAGGTCGAAGCGCCTCAGCGCGGACTCCGATGCGACGAGGAGCATCGCCGCGCCGTCGTTCACCCCCGATGCGTTGCCGGCCGTGACTGTTCCGCCCGGGCGGACGATCGGCCTGAGCCCCGCAAGGGTTTCAAGAGTCGTGTCGGGGCGGGGATGCTCGTCGACTGCGACCAGTTCGGACGCACCGCGCCGCCCCGCGACCTCCACCGGGACGACCTCCTGCTGGAAGCGTCCCCTGTCCTGCGCCGCCCGCCAGCGTTCCTGGCTTTCGCAGGCGAAGCTGTCCTGGCGCTCGCGGCTCACGCCATAGCGCTCCGCCACGTTCTCGGCCGTTTCCGCCATCGACTCGAGGGGAAAGCGGGCCGCAAGCCGAGGATTCGCAAAGCGCCAGCCTAGTGTCGTGTCGTGGAGGGTTTGATCGCCTCGCGGGTAGGAGCCCTGGCTCTTACCCACCACAAAGGGGGCCCGCGACATCGACTCGACCCCTCCGGCCAGGAAGAGGTCGCCCTCGCCCGCCCGGATCGCACGCGCCGCGGTGATGACCGCGGAGAGCCCGCTCGCGCACAGGCGGTTCAGCGTCATGCCTGGGACGGAGTCGGGCAGGCCAGCCAGCAGGAGCGCCATGCGCGCCACGTTGCGGTTGTCCTCGCCGGCCTGGTTGGCCGCGCCGGCGAGGACATCGTCGATCTCCCCGGGCGGCACGGAAGCCTGCCGCCGCAGGATTGCGCTGATGACGTGCGCGAGGAGATCGTCGGGGCGCTGGGCCGCGAGCTTGCCGCCGTAGCGGCCGATCGGAGTGCGCACGGCGTCCACGAGATAGGCGTCGGGCAAGCGGCACCCTCCTTCCAGGGACGACTTCGCGCCCCTTGTTCCCAAACGGACCCAAGTCCGGTCCTGGCCTTACGTTGCCGACGCAGGGTCGGGGATGTCAAGCGGCAGGAGCGGGGCCCTGCCGCGCCGTAGGGGTACGGCGCGCCAGATGGTAGGTCCGCCGATCCAGACGGCCCGGGCATAGGGAGGAGTCGTTTCGTGCGATTCTACGACCGCGTGGCAGAACTGACGCTGCACCTCGCGGAGCATCCGTCCGTCAACGGCTCGCAAGGGGAGGCGGACATCCTCGAGGACGCCTACGGCATGCTCTCGCGTCTCCCCACGCAGGAGCGCCTGAGGGTGTTCCGCGGCGAGGACGCGTCGGGCCGCCCAGCCTTCGTTTTGGCACACCTCAAAGGAACGGGATCGCGTTGCGTCGTCCAGTTCGGCCACATCGACACGGTCGGCGTGGACGACTACGGTCCTCTGCGCCCTCTCGCCTTCAAGCCTCTCGCACTGACCAGGCGCATCGCGGAGGGGGCCCTGGGTCCGGAACTCTCCCGCCTTGCGGCGGGCGGCGACTGGCTCTTCGGCCGCGGCGTACTCGACATGAAGGCCGGTGTGGCGGCGACCATCGCGGTGCTGGAGCAGTTCGCGGCGCAGAACGCCGCGGGCCACCTGCTCGTTGCCCTTACATCCGACGAGGAGGCGGGATCGCGGGGCATCCGCGCCCTCACCCGCTTCCTCGCCCCCTACCTGCGGGAGGAAAGACTCGAACTGGCGGGAATCATCAACACCGACGCAACGGGGCCGCGTCTTGGCAGGGATGGTCCTTTCGAGCGCTTTGTCTACTCGGGGAGCGTCGGCAAGCTGCTGCCGTGTGCCTACGTGCGCGGGGTTCCGAGCCACGTCGGCGAGCCTGAAGCGGGACTCGACCCGAATTTCGTGCTCGCCGAGATCACGCGTCGCGTCGTGTACAGCCAGGGCCTGAGCGACGGCGTGGGCGACGAGCGCTCCGCCGTTCCGGTATCGCTCCAGGCGCGCGACGACAAGGCAGCCTACGACGTGCAGACGCCCCTTTCGGCTGTCGGCTGCTACAACGTCCTCTACGTGTCGCGACGGCCGGCAGATGTGCTGCGCCAGTTCCGCGCGATCGCCGAGGACGCGGCGCAATCCGTACGGGAGAGCCTGGTGCAGGCGTTCGGCGGCGCTCCGGAAATCCCCGTCTACACCTTCGAAGAACTCACGCGCCTCGCCGAGCAGCGCGGTCTCTGGTCCGACCTGCGGCCCAGCCTCGCTACCGGCCTGACCGGGGCGTCGGGGCCCGCCCAGCGCATCGCTGCGACGGGCAGGCTGGCCGACGCCGTGCTGGGACGGGAGCCGGCCATCGTCCTTTTCTTCGGCAACGGGCTGATACCCAAGGTCGCGACCCAGAGCCACGGACGCAGGGTGCTCAATGACATTCTCACGCAGCACGCGGCCGTGACGGGCAACTCCTATCGCCAGGGGCGCTTCTTTCCCCTGATCAGCGACCTCAGCTTCGTGGCCGCTTCGGAGGACTGGCAAGATGCTGCGTTCGCCGCGAACGACCCCGTCGCCGCCGTAACCGCCGCGGAGGCGGGCCCCTCCCTCGTCGCGGACGCCGTGTACATGATCGGCCCGCATGGCGAAGGGGCGCATCGCGTCGACGAGCGCCTCTTCATGCCGTACAGCTTCGAGCACGTGCCGGATCTGCTCATCCGCCTGACGGAAGAGCTCTGGCGCCACCCCATGTCCACCAGATCCTGAACCGGCCCAGCACCATCCTGAAAGGAGCGCTGGGTCTGCCGAGCATGCGCGATTGGATCCTAGCACACGACCTGCGACATTCCAGAGCTCAAGGTGGGACATGCCACCATCCGCCCGGACAGGCCCGATGCGGCGGCGAAACCGGCCAGCCGCTCGCGGAGGTGCTCCGTCGTCTCCCCGGCGGATAGACCAAGTCAGCACGCGTCGGCGGAAGGCTAGTCCAGCGTGAAGCCGGGCCGGATCGGGAACGGCTCCGGTGGAAAGCGATCCGGCCTGAGGTGTGGCGCGTCGTCCATCTCCAGGGCTACTCTGGCTGCCAGTTCACCGATCGCGGGTCCTCGCATCACACCGATGCCGTTGTCGCCGCACGCGACGTAGACGCGGTCGGCCAAGCGGCCGAGCAGGGGCCGCCGGTCAGGCGTCGAGCCGACCAGACCCGCCCAGCTGGAGCGCAAGCCCGCCCGCTCGCCCAGGCTCGACAGCCGCAAGAGGCGCTCCGCGATCTCCTCCTGGAACCGATCGTCGCCAGTCGTCTGATAGGCGTCGGGGTCGAATTCCGCGAGGCGCGTCCCGTCGCCGGCGAGCACATCTCTCTCCCCGTCCGGTACCAGGTACACGTCAGTCGACAAATGCCAAACCAGCGGCAGCCGGTGCGGCTCGGCCAGTTCCAGCGAAGAGAGCTGGACGCGATAGGGCAGGAGTGCCAGATCGAGACCGGCTGTGCGCACCAGCTTGCGCGTCCACGTGCCGGCGGCGATCAGCACCCGGTGGCCCTCGTAGACCGTCCCACCGGCCTCTATCGCGACCTTGCCCTGCTTGAGGCGGATCGCGTCCACCCGCTCGGCGGTGCCCAGCACAAGGCCACCTTCCCGCGCCTCGGCGGTCGCCTGCTGCGCGTAGGCAGTCGGGTTCACGTGCCAGTCGTCGGGTGTCCAAAGCGCTACCGTGTCGTCGCGAAGCCGGTCAAGCCTGGGATAGCGGCGCTCCACCTCATCGCGCGGCAACAGCTCGTGTGCCACCCCGCGCGCGGCGAGGTCGGGCAGGCGGCGCTCGAGTGAGGACACATGCTCCCCTTCAGCCAATGTGAGCATGCCTACCCTGCGCGCGACGGAGACGTCGCCGCTCGACACGCGCGCTTCCTCGTACAGTTCGCGCGAGCGCCGCACGAACGCCTGATCTTCCGGATGCCACAGCAGGTCCGTCACGATGCCGCCGGATTTCGCCGAACTCTCCTGGGCCAGGCCGATGTTCTTCTCCAGCAGGAGCACCGACCGGACACCGGCGCGCACTGCAGCCTGCGCAGCCCCGCTCCCCCAAACGCCGCCGCCCACGATCACGAGGTCGTACGTCACGCCACTGCCTCCATACATGTTCCGCAACACGCGGCCCTTTCGGCCGTCCGAAGTGGCTTCGCAGAGAACACGGCCACTTCCTTCAGGATTGTGGCGAAGGTTATAGGGAAGGTCCCTGCGGCCAGCGAAGTTGTCCCATGCAACCCCCAAAAACTGCCCGACGTCCGATCCGAAAGAGCGCCGCAGCCGCGACGATGGCCCGCATAATCATCTGCGGCGGCCGCAAACGAATAACCGTACAGGGGGGTGGTCTTTTGCGCCGCCACAGGCTTGTCCTCGCCTTGCTCCTTCTTGCAGCCATTTCCGTCGCCTGGCCCGAGGCAACGCGCGACGGCGGGCGGCCGGCTGTGCCGAACCGGTTGCAGGCCCTTTCCGCACAAGCCCCGGCCGAACCCGCGACAGCCTTGCAAAGCGCCTGGCAGGAGGCTTTGCACGCAACGCCGCTGATGCGGTCCGCCCAGGTCTCCGCCTACGCGTACGATCTCACCGCGCGGCGTCCGCTCGCCGCGATCAGCCCCACGCAGTTGCAGATACCCGCCTCCATCATGAAGATGTTCACAACGGCCGCCGCGCTCCAGGATCTCGGCCCCACCTTCACCTACAAGACCCAGGTGGACGCGGCGCCAGCGGTGCTCGCTGGACAGGCTGGCCCCATCTACCTCGTTGGTGGGGGCGACCCCTGGCTCGAAGCCCAGGGCAACACGGGACTCGAGTTGTTGGCAGCGCAGGTGGCACGCAGGCTGCACAGCGCCACTCGGGTGGTGGGTGTGGGCAGCCTGTTCCCGCCGCCGAGCGCGGGTGCCGGCTGGGCCGCCGGCGACCTGCCGACCGACTACGGTAGCGGGGCGAACGCCCTCGAAGGCGAACTCTCGTCGGTCGAACTCGTGCTGCAGGCGGGAACCAGCGTCGGCAGCCGCGTTTCGGCAAGCCTGCAGTTCCTGGGCCGGATCGCCGCGCCCGACTACTTCCGCATCGTGAACACGGCCCACGCCGTTGCCGGCCCAAGCCCGGCGCCGAACGTCACCCGCCTGCTGGGCAGCGAGACGATCGTCGTCTCAGGCACGATGCAAGCGGGCTCCACGCTCGCATTCAATCTTTCGCCGAACGATCCCGCCCGCTTCGCAGCGGCTCTCTTTCAGTCGGCGCTTGCCCAGGACGGCGTCCGCTTCACCGGGCAGGCTTCCTCCGGCGGCCTGCCCAAGGGTCAGGAGACGGTGGCGTCCTACCTGTCTCCCCCGTTGCGCGTTCTGCTGCCGCTGCAAGACCGCTTCTCGATCAACCAGATGGCCGACAACCTCTTCCGCATGAACGGCATGAAGGAACGTGGCAGTGCCACCGCGGCATCGGCTCAGTCCGCCATGGCCGCCTTTTTGCGCCAGGCCGGCCTGGGTGCCCTGCCGCCGCAGTACGACGGGTCCGGCCTCTCGCCGCTCGACCTGGAGAGCGCTCAAGGCGTCGTCTCTCTGCTGTCGTACGCCGCGTCACGGCCGTGGTTCCCCTATTTCCGAAACGCGATGATGGAGGCCGGGAACGCAAATCCGCAGGTCTGCGGCATCCTTTGCGGCCACTTCGTTGGAACGGCTGCCCAAAACAAGGTCTGGCTCAAGACGGGCAATCTTGCGAACCAGTGGAATTACGAGGGCTACGCGACGGCCGGCAATGGCGACCTGATCGCCTTCGCCATCCTCGAGGAGGGCCCGCCGGCGCATGCCATGGCAGTGTCGTATCCCAGGCGCAGCGCCATCGACCAGATGGTCATAGACCTCGCCACCTGGCCCCGCGAGCCGTCCGCTGCCCCGTCAGCGTCTCAGACCGCGAAGGAGCCGCCCTCCTTCGCCACGGGAGTCCTGGGCAAACTGCCGGCCCAGCCGGACGCGGCCCGGGGGCTGGCCATTCTCGACCTCAAGACAGGGCGGATCGTCTACGGGATCAACGCCCAGAAACTGATCCGCACCAGCTGGCTGACGCGTCTCGGACTTCTGGCAGGTGCCTGGCAGAAGGGATTGCGGGCCTTCCCGGCCGTCACCGTCAAGGCGGACGGGCCGGTGCGGGGCGGCGTGCTGCAGGGTTCCCTGGTGCTCGACGGCGCCATGGACCCGGCCCTGAGTTCGCAGGACCTCGCCGCTCTCGCGCGGGAGGTCCGGGCCTCGGGGATCACCAAGGTGGACGGCCCGCTCCTTTACGTGCAGAACGGACCCATGCGGGGCGATCCCGCCCGCTGGCCGAGCGGGGCCACTTGGGAGGAACTCGGACAGAGCTACCTGCCGCCGATGTCGAATCTGCTGGTGGACAGCGACATCATCCAGATCCTTGTGCAGTCGGCGGGCGGGCGGGTGCGCGTCCAAGTGCGACCCGCCGACGCAGGCATCAAGGTGCTGGCGCAGGGGGTTACCGCCAACGGCTCCGACCAGAACCCGCTCGCGGCGTCCTGGTCTCCAGGTCTGCACGGCTTCGTTCTGACGGGCAGCGCTGTGCCTGGGCAGATCGAGGTGCTGGAGGTCACGGCGCCCGATCCCGGTCTGGTCGGAGCTACGCTGTTCAGGGACGCTTTGGCGCAAGCTGGCGTGACGGCTGCGGGCGGGATCAGGTCCACGCGCATTCCACTCGCTGGCCACCCGCTCGCCTCCCTGCCGGGACCGTCTCTCGCATCGCTTGCCGAGCCCCTTCTGGCGGATCCGTCGACCCTGGATGCCGCCGAGCTCAGCCTCCTGCTGGGCAGTGCATCCCGCAAGGCGGTCGCAGGCGCTGTCGGGACGACGGACGTCGTTCCCGATCCCACCGGCATCTCGTTCGGCGACTACATGACAGCGGAGAGCGTCGTCAGGCTGCTTGGCCAGATCTGGCACAAACCCGGCGAAGGCCCGCTGAGACGGGCGGTAGCCGGCCAGGGCGTCTGGCTGGCCGAAGGCCCGGGCACTGCGGTCGTCGCGGATTATGTGTACGGCCCCGCCGGTACGCCCTACGCCGTCGCGGGTCTGGAAAGCGGGCTGCTGTGGCAGGGCACGTTCGGCGACACGATCATCGCGCCGCTGCCCTGAACCGGACCAAGTCCCGTCCGATCGTGCGCATGCTGGTGCATGTCGGGCACCATACTCCCGATTGCGGGAGGTGGGGACGTGCGACTTCAGCGTCTCGGACCGCTCGTGCTACTGGTCCTGGCCCTTGCCGGCTGCAGCGGGGCCGGCGAGATCTCGGACCTGCCGCTGCCGCCCATGTCCGCTAGGATGCGGGGCATGACCGAGGCTGGCTACAAGCCGAACGTGTTCGACACTCCGGCGGTCACGGGGGAGCTCGCGCGCCTCAAACGGGACGGGATCGACTGGCTGGCCATCCAGGTCGCTTGGTTCCAGGACACAAAGTCCTCGGTGACCATAAGTCCCAGCCGACGCAAGACGCCCACCGACCTGAGCGTGCGCAGACTCATCTCCCTCGCACACCACATGGGCATGCGCGTCTTCCTGAATCCCTTCGTCAACTCGCTCGACGGCGACGGCTGGCAGGCCGACTTCGAGCCTAGCTCGGTGCCACGCTGGTTCGCGAGCTTCGACCGGTACCTTGCGCACTACGCGGCGCTGGCGCAGGCGTCCGGCGCCGACCTCTTCGCGATCGGAGACGAGTTCGACAGCTTGGACTCCGTCCCGGCCTACAGGCCGTACTGGCTCAAGGCGATCACCGTCGCCCGCAAGTACTACCACGGCCCCATCGTCTATGGCGCGGACTATCCCAACTACCAGCGGGTGACGTTCTGGCGGGCACTTGACGACGTCGGCATCGACGCCTACTTCCCCCTCTCGCAGGCTGCGAATCCGTCCGTCGCCGAACTCGCCGAAGGCTGGCGACAGACCACCGCCGAGGTAGCCGCCTGGCGCCGGTCGGCTGGCCTCTCCGCAAAGGGCTTCATCATCACGGAACTCGGCTACCCCTCCGAGAACGGTGCTGCCGCACAGCCCGGGGCGTGGTTCCCCAAGCAGCCCGTGAACCTCGCCCTGCAGCAGCGCCTCTACGAGGCGACGCTCGAGACCATCGGCAAGGAGCCGTGGCTCCGGGGCCTCTTCTGGTTCTGGTGGGCCAATCCGTCCAATCCGAACTGGCAAGGTGGCCCCGGCGACAATGGCTACACGCCGAGGGGCAAGCCGGCCGAGGCCACTCTGCGCGCCTACTTTCTTGGCCAAGGTCCTGCCTGATCGGAGCATCCGAGAGGGAAGGCCCCCTCCTTTGGAGGCACAGCTGCCAAATGATGTCCACCCTGCGGCAGACGTTCAAGTCACACGAAAACAAAGCATTCGCATCGACAGCGGCGCAGCGTGAAAAGGTCCGATGAGACGCTTGCCTGTGCCGGTGTTGACATGCCCCTCGATCGTCGCGGCCTTCGCGCGCGTCACCGGTAGAGCGACTCCTCCAGCCGCGGACGGCCTGCGCAGGCACGGAAGCTTGCCGGGACACCTCGGGCGCCAAGCGGTTTCGCTCCCGGTCTCATCAGGCATACCTGCCCCGCAGCCTCGCATGCCCCTGCAAATACGGCTGCGATCTCAGGCGTCCTCGGCAAACGCGCGGTCTTCCTGCACAACCCAGCCGTTGCCGTCCGGATCGTCGATCGTGACCCAGCGCGCCCACGGTGCCTCCTGGATCAGTGCAGGCTCCATCTCGACGCCCCGACGACCCAGTTCCGCAAGTGCCTCCTCGAGGCTCGCCACGGACAGCACCGTGCCCTGCACGCTGCCGGGACGCATCTCCGGGAACCAGGTCACCAAGGTGATCGCCGCACCACCGCCCGGCGGCCGCAGCATCACCCAGCGCATCCCCTCGCCGAACGGGTTGTCCACGACGACGTCGAAGCCGAGCACCTCGACGTAGAACTTCTTCGCGCGCTCCTGATCCGCGACCGGGATCGACACGACCGAGACCTGGGCTCCGCGCATGGCAACTCCTCCCCTCTTCCGGTCCAAAGGCACTGTTCCCCGTGCTCCAGACCTTGTCCTTGTCCCTGCGGCCGCAGCAGCTACGCCGACGCGGTGCCCCCTTGGCGGGGCGCCTTCAGACTACGCACCGACCTTGCCGCGCGGTTCCTGGTGCGCTACTGTGGCGGCGAGTCAGGGCGGTGAAGGCGGAATGCTCTTGCACGTTCTTCTTGTGGATGATGACGATGACGTCCAGCACATCCTCGGGCACTACCTTGAGCAGGACGGCCACAGCGTCACGGCAGCCCGGACGGGCGCCGCGGCGTTGGCCGGCGTCGCCGCGGGAGGGGTGGACGTGGCGGTTCTAGACCTCACCCTGCCCGATCTGGATGGCCTGGAGGTGCTTCGCCGGATCCGCTCCGGACCACAGGCCGACCTCCCGATTCTCCTGCTCACCGCGCGTGGCGAGGAGCCGGACCGTCTCCTCGGCCTGGGCCTGGGAGCGGACGATTACGTGGTCAAACCGTTCTCGCCACGCGAGATCTGTCTTCGCGTCGGACGACTTGGCCTGCGCCACGGCTCCGCGGAGCCGCACGATAGGGGCAGCATCGTGAGTTGGGGGCGCGTCAGCATGATCCGCGCGGAGCACCGCGTTCTGGTCGGCGACACCGAGATCCAGCTTACGCCACGCGAGTATGACCTTTTGGCCATCTTCCTGAGCCGCCCTCGCCACGTGCTTTCGCGTGCCGCCATCATCCAGGCGCTGTGGCCGGACGGCTACGTCTCCGATCACGTTGTCGACGTCCATCTCGCCTCTCTCAGGCGTAAACTCGGCGACGAACTGCAGATCGAAAGCGTGCGCGGCGTCGGGTTCCGCCTGGCGGGTTCCGAGGCATGAGGCGGCCTCCAGACCTGCAGAGTCTCGGCACGCGCCTCCTGCTATCCTATCTGGCGGCCAGTCTGGCCGCCGCACTTTCCGGCGTGCTCGCTCTCTTTCTCACGCCAGCCCTGCGCTACGATCGGCTGATGCAGGAGATCATGCATCCGCCCGCAGGGGCGACAACGGCAGATATGGACGCTATCCTGGCGAATGCGGTAGCATCGGCCGTCCTGTTGCATGTACTGATCTCGCTTGTCGTGGTGGTCCTGGTCGGCCTCGCCTTCTCCATCTATCTCAGCAGGGCGGTGGGGCAGGCCGTGGATCGTGTCGCGGCAGCTACGCGCAAGCTGGCGAAAGGCGATTACTCCGAACGGGTGCCCGAGCGCGGGGTCCGCGAGTTGTCGGAGCTTACGCGCGATATCAACCTCCTGGCCGCATCCCTTGACGAGGCGAGGAGGGCGCGCGCCCTCGCCACCGCCAGCGTGAGCCACGAGCTGCGGACGCCCGTGACCGCCTTGCGTGGCTATTGCGATGCGCTGAAGGACGGCGTCCTGCCGTGGTCCGACGCGGTGCTGCAGCGCATAGACCTGGCGGTCGAGCGCCTCGAACACATGGCCAGGGATCTGAGCGCGCTCTCAAGGGCCGAAGGGAACGCTTACGTCGACCTCGCGATCCGGCCATTGAAGGCCAAGGACACGCTCGCGGAGGCCGCGGAAGCGGTGAGGTCCGCGTTTGACGGGGCGGGCGTGCGGCTCGTCCTTTGCGACGTGCCCGAGCAGCTCGCCGTGCTCGCGGATCGTGTACGCCTTGCGGAAATCCTCGAGAATCTGCTGCTCAACAGCCTGCGCCACACACCCGCGGGTCGCGATGTGATCCTCACGGCAACACCTGCTGCGGGGCGGCTGGCCTTCGAAGTGCGCGACGAGGGCAGCGGCATCAAGCCCGAGGACCTGCCGCACGTCATGGAGCCGTTCTACCGCGGCGAAGGGGGATCGGCAGGACACACCAGCCGACCGGGCATGGGCCTCGGACTCGCCATCGCACGACGTCTCGCCGAGGCGATGGACGGCACCCTGACGATCGCGAGCCCAGGCCCGGGCCAAGGTGCGGTCGCGAAGGTCAGCCTGCCTATGCTCTGAAAAGGTTCGGGCATCTTGTCGGTTTCTTGACCGCGCTTGGCCTCATCCTTGCCTGTTCCCTGACAGCACACCGCACGATCATCGCCTAGGCTAAAGGCGAAAGGCGGTGCGTTGCGATGATGTGGGGCTACTGGGGCGGCGCCTGGGGCTGGCTTGGTCCCTTGATGATGCTCTTGTTTTGGGTGCTCGTGATCGGCGGCATCGCGGTGATCCTCAGGTCCTGGTGGTATCAGCCGATGCGCCCGCGGCAAGGCTCCGACGCGGCGCTCGACGTCCTCAGGGGACGCTACGCGCGAGGCGAGCTCAACCGCGAACAATTCGAGGAGATGCGGCGCAACCTGACCTCCACGTAGCGACGAGGGAGGGCGAGAGCCGATAGCGCATCGGCAGCGGCATGCCCGCAGCTGGGCGGTCTTCGTCGGAGGAATCGGCCTGCTCCTCCTGGCCGGAATCAGACATAGCGCGATGGATGCCTTCGCCCGCCAAGGCATGCCGCCCCGCCTTTCCGGCTTCAAACCAGCGCAGCCAGGCACGGTGGGCATGCTGGGTGGGTCCCGTTTGCTCGAATCGTAGCCACTGGGCGGGCTCTGAGGCGGTCAGCAGGGACAGCCTTGCCGCCTGACGCCAGTGTCAACCGTGCGGCAAGGCGCATCGCCTTCCGCGTCGCGAATGTGCGTTTCAGCGTGTTGGCGGAGCCCGCAGGCAGCCCATACTCAGCTTCGAGGTGGCCGGGATGATCAACCCGCGGATCACCGTGTCACGCGGCGCCCAGGTGACGGTGCGCTTGGTCAACGACGACCCGTCAGCGCAGGAGCGGCGGTGTTCTCCCCCGAGCTGCTGGTTCGCGTTCTTTGCGGCGAGAGGAAACAGTTCCCGACGAGGCGCGTTTGGAGCAGCAGCCCGCCTTGACGCGGCGGGCTACCTCGCACGCAGGGAGGGCAGCGCTGACACGCGACCCCTCGAGCCTTCAGGTGGCTGGTCTAATGCAGCCGAAAGCGGCGCATGGGATCAAACCGCTTGAGAAGTGTCGAGTTGGTTGTGACGGATACCGAACTCATCGCCATGGCAGCGCCCGCAATCACAGGGCTCAGGAGGCCCAGGGCCGCGACAGGGATGCCCACCGCGTTGTAGACGAGCGCCCAGAAAAGGTTCTGGTAGATCTTGCGTACCGTGGCACGACTGAGGTCAATCGCGGCGACAACGCCGCGCAGGTCGCCCGACATCAGGGTGACGTCAGCCGCCTCGATCGCGACATCGGTGCCGGTGCCGATCGCCATTCCCACGTCCGCCGTGGCGAGAGCGGGCGCGTCGTTGATCCCGTCACCCACCATGGCCGTGACGAGGCCTTGGTCCCGCAATCGCTGCACCTCCCGGGCCTTGTGCTGCGGTAGGACCTCAGCCCGGACGTCTTCCGGGGAGATGCCTACCTGGCGCGCGATGGCCTCCGCGGTGCGACGGTTGTCGCCAGTGATCATCAGGACGTGAATGCCCATGTCGTGCAGAGCCGCGATCGCCTCACGACTGCCCTCCTTGACCGTGTCGGCGACCGCGACCGCCGCGAGGACGGTCGCTCCGTCCGCAAGCAGCATCACTGTCTTGCCCTCGGCCTCAAGGGAGCTCATCCGCTCTTCCACCGTGGCCGTGTCGATGCCCGAAGAAGACATCAGGGCGCGATTGCCCATTTGGTAGACGTGACCATCCAAACTCGCCTTTACACCCTTGCCCGGGATGGCGTGGAAGTCCTGCACCGCGCGTGGCGTGAGCCCTTCCGCCATCGCGCCGTCGACGATCGCCTGCGCCAGCGGGTGTTCAGACTTCCGCTCGAGCGCCAATGAAATCTCAAGTACTTCCCGGGTGGACTTGTCGACGAACACGTCGACATCCGTAACCTGAGGTTTGCCCCGCGTGATCGTCCCGGTCTTGTCGAGTACGACCGCCTGCAGACGCCCTGCGCGCTCGAGATGTCCCGCTGCCTTGAACAGGATGCCGGCCTGGGCGCCGCGCCCCGAGCCCACCATCACAGCCGTCGGCGTAGCGAGTCCAAGTGCGCAGGGGCAGGCGATGACGATGGTGGAGATGCCGGCAAGCATGGCGAGCGTCAAGTCGTGGCTGAGAGCCAGCCAGAGGATGAAGGTGAGCACGGCGATGGCGATCACCGCAGGAACGAAGAAATTCGAGATGACGTCCGCAAGGCGCTGGATTGGCGCCTTCGACCCCTGCGCCTCCTCCACCACCCGCACGATCTGAGCGAGGGCCGTGTCACGGCCCACCTTGGTGGCGCGGAAGCGGAACGAACCCGTCTTGTTGATCGTCGCGCCGACGACCGCCGAACCCTCCTGTTTCTCCTGAGGCAGTGACTCGCCAGTCAGCATCGACTCGTCCACAGACGAATAGCCGTCCGTGACCACGCCGTCCACCGGGATCTTCTCGCCAGGCCGTACGACGACGATATCCCCGACCTCGACCTCTTCGATCGGCACATCGACTTCAGCCGCTGCACGCACGACACGCGCCGTTCTGGCCTGCAGGCCCATGAGCGCCTTGATCGCCGCGGACGCCCTGCCCTTTGCCACGGCTTCAAGCAGCTTGCCCGTGATCACGAGAGTGATCAGCACGGCGCTGACCTCGAAATACGTGCCATGCGACGAGACGCCGCCGGAGAACGCGGCCGTGAGGCTGTAGCCGTAGGCGGCCGTCGTGCCGAGGGCAACCAGCACCGACATGTTGGCGTTGCGATGCTTGAGGTTGTAGTAGGAGTCGAGGTAGAACGTCCAACCTGGCCAGAACTGCACCACGCTGGCGAGCGCAAGCTGCAGCCAGTAGTTCGAGATGTCCTGGAGCCAAGTCGCCTGCACGCCCATGGTGTTGAAGACCATGGCCACGAAGAGCGGCAGGGAGAACACGACGCCGATGATCAGCATGTTGCGCCAGCGCCTGACCTCCCGGGTCGAGGCGTCCTCTCGAACCGGCTGCCCCTCTGCAGGCACAGTTGCGCCGTAGCCGACTTCCTTGACGGCACGGACCATCTCCTGCGGCGTTACGGCCCCATCGCTGTAGTCGATCATGGCGACGTTCGTCGCAAGGTTGACATTGGCGGACACCACCCCTGGCAGGCTGCGCAAGGCCTCTTCGACCGTCACAACGCAGCTTGCGCACGTCATGCCGTCGATTTCGATGCGCTGCCGCTCCGTGCGGACCTCATAACCCCTATCCTTGACCGCTTCGATCATCTTCTGCAGGTCGACCTTGTCGGGATCGTAGCGCACTGTGGCCTTGGCCGTCGCAAGGTTCACATTTACGTCGGCCATACCCGGCAGTTCCTCGAGGCCTTCGGTGACGGTCGCGACGCACATCGCGCACGTCATGCCCTCGATGTCGAGGACGGCTCGCACAGGCTCCCGGGTTCCTTCGGCTATTTGCCCGACTGGGCTCATATCTCTCGCTTCCTTACATGGCCGTCACGGAGGATTGCGGCTGGGCCCATGGATCTGCGGCGCAAGCGCCGCCTCGCCATGGGTCTAGTATGAGGCTCCGCCTTGGGCTTGCGTTCGCATGCAACTTCGTCGAACCTGCGGACGGGTTCGACCGAATCGGCGGCAACCTTCGAAATCTGGCAGACCAAAAAGCCAAAGCCTCTGCCACACGCATAATACCCCCGTGGGGTACTCGCGAGCAAGGGCTGTTGCCTCGCCAGGCTTTGCGGTGTTTTGGCGGGCCGATGGCGTTTGATCGGCAGTGAACCCGCAATCGAACAGAGCGGCTCCGGGCAACGACCCCTCCAGCCTTACGCAAATTCAGACGACCGACGCCGGGGAAGCTGAAGTTGAAACAAAAGCAGCTTAAAGGGCAAAGGCGCCCGGCCCGACAAGTGCAATTCCCACTGCTACAGCGGCCAACACGATAGAGTACTCGTAACCGCGCAGACCCTGCGACCAGCTCACCTTGGCGACCGCCACAGCCATTGTCACGACAAAGAGAAATGCCGCGACCGGCAACAAGAGGCCCGCGGCCAGCAGGAGCCCCGCAGCCATCTCGCCCATACCGGCCAGGAGCGCCATCAGCCAGGCAGGACGCAGACCAAGACCCTGGAACATGCGCGTCGTGTCCTGGAAGCCGTGGCCGCCAAACCACCCAAACAGTTTCTGTACCCCATGCACGGCAAATAGCAGGCCCACAACCAGACGAATGAGCAACAGTCCAAAATCCGCCATGTCGTCCTCCTTGCGGTCAGTCCCTACGCTGAAAAGCCCTGTGCGCGGCGGTCATGAGGCTGGACATCAGCGTCGCGCAAACCGTTTCACAACGTCATCGGCCATCCGGCCTGAGCAGGCTGCCGCTCCGTCGGACGTAGTCCACGGATGGCTTGGGTGCGTTCGGCTCGCATCAGGTACGCTCCGGCACGGCTCGGGCCTCAGCTTGGCCAGATCATAGCGGCGGTCGGAGCCATTGGGGTCCCGCGAATCGCCTCAATGAACGCTACGACTGCGTGGGGAACGCGTTCGCATCGTTCAAGGCGAATCGGTGATGCCTTCCAGCATCGTCTCCACCACGTTGTTCAGGTACTGCTCCGCATCTAGGGTCTCGTCGATCAGCGCCGCGAAAATCAGATTGTACAGGAAGATGCGCGCGATGGTTTCCGGACGCGACGCATGCAGGTGTCCGCGCTCGACGGCACCTTCAAGGTAACTGCCGATGATTCCGATCGCCGACTCACGCATCTGGCGCCACCGCTCCGCCACTTGTGGGTGGTTTGGCGACTCGCGAACGAGAATACGGGCGATTGCCTCACGGCGCGTGACGACAGCCAGAAACCGCCGCCCCAGTTCGTGGAGCGCCTCCTTGGCCCGAACCTCCGGCGCCGCGCGCAGGATCTGCTCCATCTCGGGCAGGAAACTCCGCTCTCTGACGAGGTCTTCGAGAATCTTCTCTTTGTTGGCGAAGTAGTAAAACACGAGTCCCTGAGGCACGCCGGCCTCTTGGGCGATGCCCTTTGTCGAGGTTGCATCGAATCCCCGCAGGGCGAACAGAACCTGGGCTGCGTCGAGGATGCGCTGACGTGCCTGCACCGGTTCGGAAGCCTTTCCGGAACGCGGCCCTTTGCGGCTTGAAGGAACCACCTCGAGCGGTTTGCCGGGCTTGGCCACGTCATCACCCCACTGGTAGGTATCTTCCCGAGAGTGCTTTCAGTGTACGTAAGGAGACCTGCAGGGGCAACGTAACGGCCCTCTGGCGAGGGCCCCCGCACGGATGGGCCTCGGTATCCCAAGTTCGTACCTGCGTAACGCAGGAGTGGCGGGGCGAGAAGCAGGAGGCCCACGATTCACATGTTCAACGCCCAGCCAGGAAGGCTACTGCAGCCGCGCAGCCAAGGAAAAGGTTCCAACGGCGCTGCGAGAGCACCACGCTTATCGAAGCGCGTGTGCCCAGGCGGATGCGAAACCGCTCAGGGGTACGAAACGGACACGACCGGTGGAGAGCGGCCTACATCGCGGTGCCTCGACGAAGTGACCGCCATGCCCGCACCGAGGGCGGGCATGGCCTCTTCGACGTCTTCGCCCACCTCGAGACACTCCTTTGGAGGTGCGCCGATTGCAGCCGCCAGTCGACGAAGTAGGAGTGGTGTGGCCTCGAGCGGCGGTTCACCTCTGGGCAGGCGACCTGGTCGGCCCACGGATCGGCCCCCGCCCAAGGATCATCAGACAGCTGAGGGGTGCCCGGCGCACGGGCGGCAGAGCAGGATGCCGTCCTTCGTGACGGCATCCTGCTCGAAGACGTACTCACCGCAGTTTGCGCAGCGTGCCCTGGCTGGTCTTGCCGCGACCGGGCTGAAGTGGACGGTGGAAAACTTCTCGAAGAGAAAGAGTTCGTCCGCGCTCTTGCTCGCCACGCGCGCGACGGCGTCAAGGGTGGCCGCTTGCGACACGGCGGACGCCGGCTTGCCCTGCCGCCGTTCAGCTGCATAGTCAGCCTGTGCCAGTTCGTCGCAGACTTCCGGCCGCAGCGCGACGCGCACCGCGATACCGCCCGGTTGTGCCAGAACGGCAGCCACCTTGCCGAAATCGAAGCGGCGCAGAGTTCCCTTGCCAGCCGTACATCCGGTCGCCGACTGCAGTCCGTCCTCGTAGCAGGACTGGGGCCGCAACGCCTCGCCGCCGAGTTCCGTGAAGAGAAAGAGACCCTGGTCACGTTCGCGTTCCGCGCCGAGACGGCTCAATGCTTCCTGGCCCATGCGCCAGCCCACGACGAGAAACGGGCAGAGATGCCCATGAAACTCCACGAGCCAAGCCGGCACGACCTTCTGGTCCTGGTGATCCTCCACGCCCACAACTCCTTTTCCGGGCTGCGATCCGGGTTCGTTTGCGATGGTTGTTGCGCGCTCCCGCGGAGCGGCTCTAGAATGGGTCTTGACTGGGCACTCAGTCAAGATCCGGGAGGAGACTGCTTATGCGCGCATCTTGGGTTCGTCACTTTTCTCCCGCCTGGTTTGCGGCCGCGATGGGCACGGGGGGCCTCGCTGACGTCATCTATTCTTGGGGTGGAAACTTCCCGTGGTCGCGAGGTGTCGGACTCATCTTCGCACTCATCACGGCCCTGCTATTCTTGGTTCTGCTGGTTCCTTGGGTCTGGCGCTGGCTTGGACACGGCGACGCGGCGCGTGGCGACCTGGACCACCCGCTCCTCGGCAACTTCTACGTGACGATGCCGGTCGCCGCGATGGTCGTTGCGCTCGACGCGGACGTCACGGCAGGCGCGTGGCTCGGACCGCAGGCGCTCTATGTTGTGACTCTGACTGGATGGCTGATCGGCGTCGTCGGCGTGACTGCCCTTGCCATCTACATCAGCTTCACTCTGATGCGCCACGACGGTCCTGCGCCGAACTTCATCAACTTCTCTTG
>JAJZQO010000129.1 GCA_021847575.1 Bacillota bacterium
CGTCGGCCGCAAGATCGCCCTCGGCGCAGGGCCGCTGTTCGGTCGCCCCGTACCTGGCGCCGGCATCGCGGCGGGCGACGGGCCGTGGGCGCAGGCGGACGCCGACGCGGGCCACGCCCTGGCGGCCGCCCTGCCGACTGCAGGCGCGGCCTACGCGGTCGACCGTTCCCGCCACATCGTGGCCTGGAACGACGCCGCCGCCAACCTCACCGGTTACCAGTCCGGCGGGGTCGTCGGCGTCACCTGCTGGCTCAGCGGCCTCGATCACAGGGACGCCGCAGGGACGCGCCTGTGCTTCGGCGGCTGTCCCCTCGTGCGCGCCATGCAAACCGGCAAGCCGCACACGGCCGTCGTCTCGTTCCGGACGGCCGGCGGGGGCCGCAAATGGATCGAGACCAAGGTGCGCCCCGTGACCGACGCGCAGGGCAAGGTGATCGGCGCGGTGGAAGAATTCAGACGCTGGCGCAAGCCTGCGGAGTCCCAGAAACCGAACCGCCTTGGACATGGCAGCAGTAACAAAACCTAGCATTCCGGCATATGCTGGTGCAAGGGTGATGCCATGTTTCGCCCGAGAATTTGGCGGTACCGGCGCGCGGCCCTGGGTGCGGGCACGTTTCTCGCTGTGCTGGCGGTGGTCTACGTGGCGGTGCACAGCGTCGCCATCGGCGTGGGCCTGGGCCTCGCGGCCGTCGCGTTTGTCTCCCTCGGTAGACCGGTTCGCCGGCGCGGTCCCGTCCGCGTTCATCCCGCGGCGCGCTACGCCCTGAACGTCGCCGTCTACCTGGGGGTGCTCGCGGCGGCCAACTCTCTCTTTCACAGCGTGGTGGCCGGCATCGCGTTCGGCCTGGCCGCTCTCTACCTGATCGGCCACTTCTGGCCCATGCCCGTGCGCACAGCCGCCGGCGACTTCGCGATGTTCTGGGCGATGGTCGGCCTGGCGGCCGTCTGGATCGATTTGACCCATGGCGGCTGGTGGCTGCTTGCCGTCATCGCCCTCGTCGCCGCCGCCGTCATGCTTATCCCGAGATGGGCGGCCCTGCAGGCCGGAGGGGCGGCGGCAGAAGAGCGCACGACGTGGCCGCGCGACATCGGTCCCAGGCCGCTGCGATGACAGGGCCGCTAGCCACGCTCCCTCCGCGGCCGCGCAGCATTCGGGTGACACGGGCCCTACGGCACCGGAGCCCTATGACCGCGTCCTGGCTGTGAGCAACTATGTCCGCTGCCCCACCGCCGTTTGCCGCGCTGCCGCCAGGTCCAGCCGCCCAGTCGGGGACGGCCGTCCAGCCCGTCGTAGCTTGCAATCATACGGTCCGTCGCGGAGCAGCGGCGCTTCCGCCGCCAGCGCGGCCGACTACGTCTTCCCAGCGCTCGTCGTGCGCATTCCTAACTACAGCGGCTACCTCCCATCCCAGGCAGGGTCCAAGACGGCTACCACGATTACCTTGACGCCCTGAGCGGCCTCATTGCCTTGCGCCCCGCCTCAATCTCCCCACCTCCTGCACGCAAACAGCCACGGCCTACCTCGCCGCCTTGGCATCCTCGCCACCCATGCCCTCGTCGAAAGCGTTCAGCGCGAAGGCGTGGACCCCGCAGCTTGACCATCACCTCTCGTCCATGGCCTCGAAGCCGGTCGCCTTCCTGCTGGCGGACCTCGGCGTCACCAAGAGCCATTCGCGCCCGCACACCTCGAACGACAACCCATACTCGGAAGCGCAGTTCAAGACGCTAGTGCGCGACCAGTTCATCGGCTGAACTCCCGCGCAGCGAGAGCAGAACCTGCAACTCGTGGTGAACAACGCCGGCCTCCGCCCGCTCCTCTGGGTGCACGTCCGCTACCTGGCCTCGTCCGTCCTGGCCGTGGCCACCCGCCGCATGCAACAGGACTGGCTCGAACGGCACCACTTCAGGACGGTCGGACCCGAGCAAGGTATTTGAGCGTGACAGACAGGCGATCCGCTGCCGCACGTGTGGTAATCCCTTGCGCGCTCTGGGTGAGCCCCAGCCCATCACGCCCGACCGCCTACTGCCCTGGGTGCCATGAGGCCGTCACTCGCGTTTGGCGTGAAGCGATCTTTCGCGCGCCTACACCCCGCCACGCCTCGCAGATCTCATCGGATCTACGGGGCTGGACGGACGCCCATCGCATGGCCCCCACTTGCGCACGCTCAGCGTGAGGCATGCGCCATCGCGTAGCGCAGGGCGCCGCGCACGCTCGGGTAGTCCTCCAGCCCGACCTGTCCCACGCTCACAGCGCAGCCCACCTCGATGCGCACCACGATCGCCGGACCGGAGGCGGCATGGAAGGCGAGGTCCGCGGTCTCCATGATGGCCGGGCAACCGTGAACGCCGGCGTCGAGCCGCTTCAGGCGGTTGATCGCAGCCACGAGGCGGGAGATGGCCGTCTGGTTCGTGATGTCGACCCTGCGTGTGGCGACGGAAGTGCCATAGGTCACAACATTGCCCGTCACGCTAATCGTGCGGGCCAGAAAGCTGCTGCTGGGCCTGGGCGGCTGAACCACCTTCGTCGCCCAGACGCCGATCAGCGTCGACTTTGCGCCGACTGCGTAGAACCAGATGTACACGCTCAGCTGATCGGGATCCCTCGCGGATCCCGGCGGGGCGAAGGCAAGCATGTCCTGGCTGACCCCGGTGCGCAAATTGCCGGACGAGCCGCTGCCCTGCGCAGACCACCCGACCTTTGCCATCCATCGCCGGTACCACGCCTCGACGTCGGACTCGGTAGCCCCGACCTGGAACTTCTCGCCGGCTGCCCGCAGGTAGGGACTTCCGGGTACGGGGTCCTCGTAGGTCATGGGAAAGCGTTTAGACGTAGGCGTGGCGCCCGGATAGAGCGGCACGCTGACGCGGGTCACCCCTGGAACCCGCGGCACCGGCGCCGCCTCACGCGACATGTTCCTGAGCGTCAGGATCACGGTGGAGCCCGTCTGCGCCGCCGTGGGCCGCCCGCCCACGCAGGCTGCGAGAAGAGCGAACGCCAAGACCGCCAAGGCCGCAAAGCTCCCAGTCCTCACCCGCATTCGCAACCCCCCTACCGGGCAGAACACCGTGGCAGTCCCCTCGTGATGGCCGCCTTTGCTGTCCCGCCGCGCTACCTCGGCTCCGGCGCAGCGCTCATCAGGCCCCTCGCCCCTGCAGCCGAGCGAACCGCCCCACGTCCCGTGGCACCCAGGTCTTATGGTGGTGGACCGTAGCGAACACGCCGCCCGGTGCCAGATCCAGTTCGTCATAGGTGTGGTCTGGGTAGACGGCGAGAACCATCGTCACGTGCGCGTTGCCATAGAACACCGTATCGCCCGGCCTGGGCGCGGTGCAGTGCCTGATC
>JAJZQO010000052.1 GCA_021847575.1 Bacillota bacterium
CTTCCAGCGCAAGCATACTGACTCGGCGACGAATTGTCCAGCCCCCCGATCGCTACCTCGACCTTCTCCTCCTCCGATCCCTTCAAAAAGGAACGAACTTCTGGGACGCTGTACTAGGGACGAAGGGTCTGGCATCCCGAGCCTCTCAGTACCTGCCGCCTGCCGTTCCCAGCTGCGCTGCGCACCGCGTCGAGCAGCCTCTGGCTCTCGACGCCGTCCTGGAACGTCGGCAGGTCCTCGCCCGCCCGACCTTCGCTGACCGCCGCATGCAGACTGTCGAGAAACGGCAGCATCGCGGTCGCGTAACTTGCGGCCGCCTGCGGCAGCCCTTGCCGTTCGGCCGCGGGTTGCAAGGCCACCTCCTGCCAGCCGGAGACCGGGTCGTACAGTCTGACGACCGCGTCGTCGGTCAGGGTGATGGTGCCTGCGCTGCCGTGCACCTCGAGCTGCCAGCCCGACGGCAGGTGCGTAGAGCTGCGATAGTCGAGCAGGAAGGTGGCGCCCGAACACATGCGGCCGATCACCTGGAAGGCATCGTCAGCGTCGCGCCGCTCGCCGGCCGCATCGCGGACATGCGTCGTGAGTTGCGCCGAGAGCTCCAGGACTTCGTCCCGGGTCCAGTAGCGCAGGCTGTCGAACATATGGCTGCCAAGGGCGCCGAGTCTGCCACCGCCGCTCTCGCGCCTGCCCAGCCAGCCGATCGGGTTCGCGAGCAAGTGGGCGTAACGGGCATCCTGGCCGCGGAAGGCGACATGCAGGAGAGTTCCGATCCGACCCTCCGCGATCAGCCGGCGGACTGCCTGGCGGGCGGGCCGGAAGCGGAACTCGAAGGTGATCGCGCCCACCTTGGCGCTTTGCTGGCGTGCGGCTTCCATCGACTCCGCCTCGGCTAGGTCAAGGGCCATCGGCTTCTCGCAGAGCACCGCGATGCCACGTGCGAGGCCGGCCTCGCTGATCTCGCGGTGCAGGGCCGGGTTGGCGGCGACGACGAGAAGGTCAAGACGCCTGTCCAGCAGCCGGCGCCAGTCGTCGAGGACGTCCGAGATGCAGCTTTCAGCCCGGATTCGCTCCTGGTCGCCGCGATGCAGGCTTGCGATCGCGACCGGCTCGAACCCGCCATGGGCTGCCAACATCGGCGCGTGAACCCTGGCGCCGAAGCCGCTGCCCGCGATGCCAACGCGCAGAACCTCAGCCAACACAATTCCTCCTTGCCGCAGCAGACCTTCGGCGTGGCGCGGGCGTGTCCTTCCCAGGCCCGCGGTGGCGGAGATGCTCTCCGCGGCGGTGCGTGGCAAGTTCCGCGCTTCGGAACAGGGCATCCTTCGTACGGTGCCCTTTGACCTTGACGCTCCCGCGCCGGGGACTTACAGTGCTAGCCACACCGTGCGGCCAACCGGCCGTTGGTTATAATGAAACGTACTTGGCGACGACCCGGTCTGACCGGGAAAAATCGGATCGCGCGAGGAAGATCAGCATGGACCTCGGGGAGTTGTTTCATGGTCCGAACGCTGGTTGGGCCCTCGAGCTCTACGAGCGTTATCGGCAAGACCCTCATTCCGTGGACGCGGCCAGCGCCGCGCTCTTCGCGCGCCTGGAGCAGCAGGGCGGTGTCGGCTTCGCCGGACTCCAGACGAGTGCGCCGGCCGCCGCCGATGTGCAGGAGGTCGTGCTGGCCGCCCGTTTGGCGCGCAACATCCGCGAATTTGGCCACCTCAAGGCGAAGCTCGACCCGCTGGGCCAGGATCCGCCGACGCAGCACGGCCTTGACGCCAGGGCCTATGGACTGACGGACGAGCAGATGGACAGGCTGCCGGGGGCGATCGCCTTTCCGGAAGCCGGCGAGGCCGCCGGCAGTCTGCGTCAGGCGATCAGGCGGCTCGAAGACATCTATATGGGCACCATCGGCTTCGACTTCAGCCACGTACACGAGGCCGAGGAAAGGCAGTGGCTGCAGCACGCGGCCGAGGGCGGAAGCTACCGGCACATCGCCCCAGCGCGCCGCCTCGAGATCCTCGAGCGCCTTACCGACGTCGAAGAGTTCGAGCAGTTCCTGCACAGGACGTTCCAGGGGCAGAAGCGCTTCTCGATCGAGGGAAACGACGTGCTGGTGCCCATGCTGGACGAGGTCATCGACGCGGCCGTCGAGAGCGGCACGCGCGAGGTGACGATCGGCATGGCGCACCGAGGCCGTCTCTCGGTGCTGACGCACGTCATCGGCAAGCCTTTCGGCCAGATCTTCACCGAGTTCCATGTCGGGCCGGACGAGCAGCCGGACCTCTATGTGGGCTGGAGCGGCGACGTGAAGTACCACCTCGGGTCGCGTCGCACGATCCAGACTGGCGACGAGAAGCCGGTGCAGCTGACCCTGGCGAACAACCCGAGCCACCTCGAGTTCGTCAACCCGGTTGTTCAGGGCATGACGCGCGGGGCGCAGGACGACCGGACAAAGCCCGGCCGCCCCGCCACGGACTTTTCCCTCGCGCTCAACGTCTCGGTCCACGGCGATGCGTCGTTCCCCGGCGAAGGCATCGTGTCCGAAACCCTGAACCTGTCGCGCCTGGACGGCTACACGACGGGCGGCTCGGTGCACATCATCGTCAACAACCAAATCGGCTTCACGACGGACCCTGGCGACGACCGCACGACGCGCTACGCCTCGGACCTCGCCAAAGGCTTCGAGATCCCCATTCTCCATGTCAACGCCGACGACCCGGACGCCTGCATGACCGCCGCGCGCATCGCGATCGCCTACCGCCAGCTCTTCCGCAAGGACTTCCTGATCGATCTTGTTGGCTACCGCCGTTACGGGCACAACGAAGGCGACGAGCCGAGCTTCACGCAGCCCTTGCTCTACAGCGCGATCGGCCAGCACCCCACCGTGCGGGCGATCTACCTCGGCCGGCTCGCGGCGGACGGACTGACGACGGCCCAGGCGGCGGAGGCCATGCAGGAGAAGGCGCGCGCACGCCTGCGCGCCGCTTTCGATGAGGTCGTGGAGGGCAGGGTGAAGTTCCCGCAGGCGATGCCCGAAGAGCGGCCGCCGCAGGACCTTCTCAAGGCGCCGGGCGAAGAGCGGCTGCGCGCCGCGAACGACGCGCTGCTTTCCCGCCCGCCCGGATTCACGGGGAGCGCCAAGCTCGAGCGACTGCTGCAGCGCCGGCGTGAACTCCTCGACAAGCCGCAGAGCATCGACTGGGCGCACGCCGAGAGCCTGGCGTTCGCCACCATCCTGGAGGACGGCGTACCGATCCGCATGAGTGGGCAGGACAGCGAGCGCGGCACCTTCAGCCAGCGCCATCTCGTTCTGCACGACGTCCACGACGGCCACCGCTACACGCCTTTGCAGCACCTGCCGACCGCCAAAGCCTCGTTCGCCGTGCTCAACAGCCCCCTGACCGAGTCCGGCGTACTGGGCTTCGAGTACGGCTATGGCCTCAGGGCGCCGGAGACGCTCGTGATCTGGGAGGCCCAATTCGGGGACTTCGCCAACGTCGCGGCCGTCATTATCGACCAGTTCATCGCGGCCGCCAGGGCCAAATGGCGCGAGCGGTCGAACCTCGTGCTGCTGTTGCCGCACGGCTACGAGGGGCAGGGCCCCGAGCACTCCAGCGGCCGCGTCGAGCGCTATCTGCAGTTGGCTGCCGAGGGTAACCTGCGCATCGCGAACTGCACGACCGCAAGCCAGTACTTCCACCTCCTCCGCCTCCAGGCGGCCGCGCTTGGCCCCCAGCCGCGCCCGCTCGTCGTGATGACGCCGAAGAGCCTGCTGCGCCACCCATTGGCGCAGTCGGACCTGGCCGAACTCGCGAGTGGCGCGTTCCAGCCCGTGCTCGACGACGCGGCGGCCCAGGAGCGGCGCGACGCGGTGCAGCGTCTTGTCTTCTGCAGCGGCAAGATAGCGGTTGAGTACCGTCTGGCTGCCAAGGAGCATCGCGACGCCGACCGCGCGGCGCTGATCCGGCTTGAACTGCTCTACCCGTTCCCCGAGGAGGAGATCCGCCGCGTCCTGGCGGCCTATCCCGGGGTGCGCGAAGCGGTCTTTATGCAGGAGGAACCGCGCAACATGGGCCCCTACGGGTTCGTGGGGCCACGGCTTCAGGAGCTTCTGCCGGACGGCGTGCCGCTGCGCTACATCGGACGCCCCGAGAGGGCATCCACGGCCGAGGGCATGCCGGACGTGCACAAGGCGGAGCACGAGCGCATCCTGCTCGAGGCTTTGACGTTGCCGGAGGACAAACTGCAAGCGCGGGGTGGGAAGAGACGTGCCAACTGAGATCACGGTACCGCAACTTGGCGAGTCGATCGTGGAGGCGACTGTCGGGCGTTGGCTCAAGCATCCCGGCGACGCGGTCGCGCAGGGGGATGCGGTTGTGGAACTCGAAACCGACAAGGTGAACCTTGAGGTGCAGGCGCAGGCAGCCGGTACCCTCCAGGAGGTTCAGAAGGCGGAGGGCGCGACCGTGCAGATCGGCGAGGTGCTGGGTCTGATCGCCGATGGCTCAGTCGCGACGGCGCCAGCCCCCGAGCCGAAGGCTGCAGCGCCTGCGCCTTCGCCTTCGCCCGCACCCGCCGAGGCGCTTGGGCCCACCTCGCCGGAGGTGCGTCGCGTCGCGCAGGAACTCGCGGTGGATCTGGGCCAGGTGACAGGCACAGGACCTCGCGGCCGCGTGACACGCGAGGACGTCGAGCGGTTCGCAAGGCAGCCCGCGGCGCAGTTGGCAGCGGAGCCCAGGCCCGCGTCGAAGCCCGCGGTCGCGGCACCGCCCCAGCCGGCGCCCAGCCCGTCGGAGGCTAAGCCTGCGCCCGACCTCTCTGGACAGCCGCTCCGCGAGGAGCGCCAGCGCATGTCCAGGCGGCGGCTCACCATCGCCCGCCGGCTCGTCGAGGCACAGCACCAGGCCGCGATGCTCACCACGTTCAACGAGGTGGACCTCTCCGCCGTGACGGCTCTGCGCCACGAGCGCCGAGACGCGTTCAAGGAGCGGCACGGCGTGTCGCTCGGAATGATGTCCTTCTTCACCAAGGCAACCGTGAGCGCGCTTAAAGCCTACCCGCACCTCAACGCCGAGATCCAGGGCGAGGAGATCGTGCTCAAGCGCTATTACGACATCGGCATCGCCGTCTCCACCGACGAGGGACTGGTCGTGCCCGTGGTGCGCGGCGCCGACCAGCTCAACTTCGCCGGCATCGAGCAGGCGATCGCGGAGCTCGCCCGGCGCGCGCGCAGCGGCGAGTTGACGCTGGAGGACCTGCGTGGCGGCACGTTCACGATCACAAACGGCGGCGTGTTCGGTTCACTGCTCTCGACGCCGATCCTGAACGCGCCGCAGGTGGGCATCCTTGGCATGCACGGCATCCAGGAGAGGCCGATCGTGGTGAACGGCGAGGTGGTGGTGCGCCCGATGATGTACGTCGCGCTCTCCTACGACCACCGCATCGTGGATGGCTCCGTGTCGGTGCGCTTCCTGCGCCACGTCAAAGAACTCCTGGAGGACCCGACGCAGCTCCTGCTCGAAGGCTAGAGCACGACGCGAGTGCGCTGCGGCGGCCTGCTGGCGCGGGCCGCCGCAGCTTCGCGCCATGGAGGGGATGACCACGACGCCAAGTGACACCGGCGGGCGCCGGCGTGCGGAGCGCCTCGCGTGGCTTGGCTATGCGGTCATCGGCCTGATGGCGACCGCATACGGGGCCGCGCTGCCGGAGCTCGTGCAGCATCTGCGGGCAGGTTACGGGGAGCTTTCGCTGCTCTTCGCGATGCAGTCGCTCGGCAACACGGTGACCTACATTTACGCGAACCACCTCGTCGACAGGCACGGCACGCGCGGCGTTGTGCTGGTCGGTTTTCTGCTGTTCGCCGTCGGCACAGGGCTCGAGCCCCTCACGGCCTCTCTGGCGCTCTGGGCGGTGCTGGCCTTCGTGGCCGGGGTTGCCTTCGCCCTGGTCGATGTCGGCGCCTCGCGGCTCGTCTCGGATCTCTACCGCCACGAACAGGCCGTGGCGTTCAACCGGCTGAATCTCTGGTTCGGCGCCGGGGCGATCGCTGCGCCCATCACCATCGGCATTCTCAGCGCCCTTGGCCTTGCGGTGACGCTCGTCTTCGCCTTGGCGGCCGCCCTTTCGCTGCTCGGTGCCGTCGGCATGGCGACGGTGCGCGAAGTGCCCGGGGAGCCTGCCGAGCCGGGACCCGGGCTGCGCGGCAACCTCAAGCTGTGGAGGTCCGAGCCATGGCTGCGCAGCCTGACCTTTCTCGTCTTCGCCTACGTCGCCGCAGAGAGCGGCTTCTCGGCCTGGGTGGCCGCCTTCGTCCATGTCCGCGGCGGTCTGCCTGTTTCGGTCGCCTCCCTCTATCCCTCCGCCTATCAGGCGGGTCTCATGGTGACGCGCCTACTGATCGGGCCACGCCTGCCTGGACTGCGCCTTGAGCGCGTTTTGCTGGTGGGAGCGATCGTCGCCGTCGCATCGGGCGGCTTCGTGGCGCTCCTGGGGCACAGCCCCGCTTTGGTGCTGATCGGTGTCATGGCGGCGGGCATCGGCCTTGGACCCGCGTTCCCGATCGTTCTTACGGTAGCGGGCCGCGAGGCGCCGCGGCGCGAGGGCCAGGTCTTCTTCTTCGTCTTCACCTCGCTCGCCATGGCGTCACTGCTGGTGCCATGGGCCGAGGGCCAGGTCTTCGCGCGGCTGCCTGAGCTCGCGATCGCCTTGACGTCTCTCTTCGCGTTGGCGATGGCGGTTCTGGCCACCCGGCTCGGCCGCGATACGGGGCGTGTTCGACAGCACAGTCCTGGGGTGTGAGGTCTGCGGCGGGCCGCTGCCGCGGAGGGATCGCCGCACTCCGGCGCGAAACTCGCGACAAGCGGCTCTGCAAGGGGAAGTGACCTTCCATGCCAGGAGACGGTGGGCTGCGGCTGGATGCGCTGCGCTGGCGCCAGCAGGTTGTGGGTGTGGAGCACGAGGTTCGTCTGCTCGACGGAGGTCGGACGACCTACGTCAATCTGGATAATGCGGCGACCACTCCGGTTCTGCGCCACGTGCAGCACATGCTGCGCGAGGCTGAGGAGATCTACTCAAGCGTCCACCGCGGCGCAGGCTACAAGTCGAGGCGCACGTCGGACCTCTACGAGGAGGCGCGGGCCGAGGTGCTGCGCTTTCTGGGGGCGCAGGACGGCAAGCGCGTGGCCATCTTCACCAAGCACACCACCGAGGCGGTGAACAAGCTCGCGGCTGAGTTTCCGCTCGAGCGGGGCGACGTCGTCATCCTGAGCGAGATGGAGCATCACGCCAATCTGCTGCCGTGGCGAGGCCGGGCGGAGATCGCCTATCTCCCGGTCGACGCCCAGGGCCGGCTGGACCTCGGGGCCCTGCCAGACCTGCTCGAGCGCCACAGCGGCAGGGTGAAGCTTGTCGCCATTTCGGGCGCCTCCAACGTGACCGGCTACGTGAACGACATCCACTTCGCGGCGGAGATGGCGCACCGTCACGGAGCCATGATCTTCGTGGACGCGGCGCAGCTTGCGCCGCATCGGCGCATCCGCATGCTGGACGCGGACGACCCCGGGGCGATCGATTTCCTGGCCTTTTCGGCCCACAAGCTGTACGCGCCTTACGGCGCTGGCGCCCTGGTCGGGCCAAGGGAGTTCTTCAGGCTCGGAGCACCGCAGCTGCGAGGCGGCGGCGCGATCAAGTTCGTCAGCCTGGACGACGTCATCTGGGATGAACCGCCGGCGCGGGAGGAGGCCGGTTCGCCCAACGTGCTCGGGGCCATCGCGCTGGGTGCCGCCCTACGCTCCCTCGAGGCGATGGGCGTCGAGCGGCTGGAGGCGCGCGAGCACGAGCTGCTCCTTTACCTGCTGGGCCGCCTAGGCGAAGTGCCTGGCGTCGAGGTGCTTGGCGGCATGGCCAGCGACGAGCGCATTGGCGCCGTATCGTTCGTTCTTGACGGTGTCCCGCCCATGCTGGTTGCGGCGGCGCTTGGCTGGGAGTGGGGCATCGGCGTCCGGGCGGGCTGCTTCTGCGCCAACCCCTACGTCATGCGCCTGCTCCATCTCTCGTCGCCGCAAGTCGCGGGTCTCAGAGACGAGATCGCCCGCGGCGAGCGTAGCCACCTGCCTGGGGCCGTGCGGGCGAGCCTGGGCCTTTACAACCTCGAGGCGGAGATCGACCGCTTGCACGCGGCCCTGATGGCGGTCTCGCTCGGCGAATTCAAGGGCCGCTACGCGATCGAGACGGAAACGGGCGAATACTGGCCTGAGGGGGCGCAGGAAGCCTGGAGCACGCTCTAGGCCGCGCGCCCGACCAGCAGCCGATCGGAGGCTTCAGGTGAACCCCCAACCGGAGTTGCTTGAGAACGTCCCCCTGGCACCATTGACCACCATCGGTCTCGGCGGGCCGGCCCGCTTCTTCGCCCGCGTGCGCAGCAGCGCGGGGCTCGTCAGGGCGCTCCGCTGGGCCGCCGAGCGAGACCTGCCGGTGCAGGTGCTTGGCGGGGGCAGCAACACGGTCTTCGCCGACGAGGGATTTGCGGGGCTCGTGCTCCACATCGTGAGCCGAGGCATCGCTTTTCGCCCGGATGGGGAAGCGGTCCTCTGCGTCGCGCAGGCGGGCAGCGTGTGGGACGACGTCGTGGCCGCCGCCGTCGCGCAGGGACTCGGAGGCATCGAGTGTCTGAGCGGCATACCGGGCAGTGTTGGCGCGACGCCTGTGCAAAACGTCGGAGCGTACGGCCAGGAGATCGCCGAAACCCTGAAATGGGTGCGGGCCTACGAGCGTCCGAGCGGCAGAATCGTCCGCCTGCGCGGCGAGGAGTGCGGCTTCGGCTATCGGCAGAGCCGCTTCAAGGGACCCGATCGCGACCGCTTCGTCATTCTTGCCGTGGCCATGCGGCTGCGTCCGGGCGAACGTCCGCATCTGGGCTACCGCGAGGTTGCCGCGCGCGCACTGCAGGACGGCGTGGCAGGGCTCCCCCCAGCAGAGGCGCTCGCCGCTGTGCGGCGCATCGTGCTGGATCTGCGACGGGGCAAGTCCATGCTGCGCGATCTGAGCGACCCCAACGCACGGTCGGTCGGGTCTTTCTTCCTGAACCCGGTGCTGACCAAGGCGCAATACGCCGGCCTGAAGTACCGGCTGGGGACGAAGGCGACGGAACTGCCCGTCTTTCCGTCTGGGGAGAGCGTCAAGGTCTCGGCCGCGTGGCTGATCGGCGCGGCTGGGTTCACGCGCGGCGAAAGACGCGACGGCGTGGGCATCTCCGAGCGCCACCTGCTCGCGCTCGTCAATCGGGGCGGCAGCACCAGGCAGCTTCTTGCCCTCTCGGACGAGATCCGGCGCGCTGTTGCCCGGGCCTTCGCCATCGAGCTGCAGCCGGAGCCCGTCATCGTCCCGTTCGACCCGCAAAGCCGAAAGGCTTAGCCGTAGTCGGCAAAAGAAGGGCCTGCCCAGACCACTTGCACAACCGGCATCCCGCGCGGTACCTCGGATCCGGGCCGCAGCCCGATCCGCGCCCGGAGCCAGGGCCGTTCTGGTATTCCGGATCGCAGCAAAGTCCAGCGACCGCCGGCATTGCGGTGCCGTCGGTCGCTGGCATATGGCAAGCCCTCAACTTTTCAGCTGAAGGGCAGGGAATGGCCGAGCATCAGCAGATAGACCCCGGAGGCGCCAAGCACGACGAGGAAGGACAGCAGGAGGGCGTTTTGCACAAGCTGCGACCGGCGAACCAAACGCAATCGACTCACCTCGCGGATCTCGGTTGTCTCGTGTTCTGTGGTGAGCATAGACCTGCAACTTAAAGGCAGTCTGAAGCTTATCTGAGAATCTCATCAAAGTGCGGCGCGCGCCAGGCCAGCATCTCGACCTCCATGCGTCGCACCGCAGCCACCTCCGCGTCGCGTCTCGCGTCGGACCAGCCGAGCAGGCGCGCCATCTCGTCCGCGTCCGACTTGAGATGGAGCAGCGCGAAGTCGCCGCCGAAGAGCATGCGTTCGGTGCGCCGGCGGTAGACGTCCACAAGGTGAAGGGCGAACTCGCGCCTGACGGCGAAACGCAGCAGGGCCCTGTCCAGGCTGAAACGCAGGTCGCCCGGCCCTGACCCGAGTTCCAGGACCGCACCGGCCTCATCGCCGTACGGGCGGAGGCGATCCTTCAGTTCCTGCACGCGCAGGCCGGAGTGCCTCGCAGCCCGGCGCCACATTTCGTCGCTGAAGGGTTTGCCCCGGGCGCCCGGCAGAGGGGCGCGGCTCTGCCGCGACGCCAGCTCGCCGACCGAGTCCGGATAGACTCGGTCGAGGATGCGCTCGGCCATCGCGCGAAACGCGGTCAGCTTGCCTCCGACCACCACATGTAGGCCGTCGGCCACCTCGAGGAGCCGGTCCTCCCGCGACACCTTGCCCACGCGGCGCCCGCCACCGCGGCGAGCCAGCGGCCGCACGCCGCGCCAGGCGCCGATGACGTCGTGCGCGGCGAGGTGCACGTCCGGGAAGAGACGGTTGGCCGCCGCGAGGATGTAGCCGGCTTCCGCCGCAGGTACCGCCGGGCCGTCCGCCTCGTCGCTGGGGATGTCGGTGGTGCCGACATAGGTCTGAGCCCCGTGTGGCACGGCGAAGAGCATTCTGCCGTCGGCTCCGCGCATCACGCAGACCCCGGGGAGCGGCAGGCGGCCGCTGCGCAGGACGAGGTGGCTGCCGGCACTGCGGCGTACGAGCGGTGGTCCGCCAGGCTTGACGAGGCGCATGACCTCGTCGGTCCACGGACCGACGGCGACCAGCACCTTGCGCGCGAGCACGCGGAACGCCTCACCGGTCTGCTCGTCGCGGCAGGTGAGGGACTGCAGCCCCTCTTCGCGGCCGAAGCCGCGCACGGGCGCGTAATTGAGCACCACCGCACCGCGCTCGGCCGCGTCGCGCACCGTGGCGACGGTCAGGCGCGCATCGTCGGTGCGCGCATCGAGGTAGCGCGCCCCGCCGACGAGGCCCGGCCGACGCAGGAGCGGCATGGCGGCGAGGAGGGCCTGTGGCGAGAGCCGGGTGTCCACCTCTTCCCGCCTGGCGCCGCTCAGCCGTCCGTACAGCGATACGCCCAACCGCACGAGCCACAGGGGATCGGGGTCGCCGCGGTAGACCGGGAAGTAGAAGGGAAGGGCCTGCACCAGATGCGGCGCCATGACCTCCTGCAGCAGGTTGCGCTCCTGCAGCGACTCGCGCACCAGCCGCACGTCACCCATGCGCAGGTAGCGCAGGCCGCCGTGAATCAGGCGGGTCGACCGGCTCGACGTGCCCGACGCGAAGTCGCGCGCCTCGAGCAGGCAGGCCGACAGCCCGCGCAGGCTCGCTTCCCGTGCCACGCCGGCACCTGTGATGCCGCCGCCCACGACCGCAAGGTCGAAGACTTCCATCTGCGTGCGCCTCAGGGCGTGCTCGCGCGTAGGGTCCGTCATGCCTTGAGACCCTTCGCCGAGGCGATCGCCTCGCGCCAGCGGCGGCGCTCGGCGTCCCTCTCGTCCGCTGTCCAGGCAGGGGTAAAGCTTTCGCCTGGGCCGACGAACCCGGGGAGGTCCTGCGGACCCAGCAGACCGGCCCCGACTCCCGCGACCATGGCCGCCCCGCGTGCCGTCGCCTCCGCGTCCATGCTGCGCAGCACGGGCAACCCGGTCAGATCGGCCAGGAGTCGTGGCAGGAGTGCGCTTTTGGCCACTCCGCCGTCGATGCGCAGGGCACCGAGCGGTGCGCCGAGGTCAGCCCGCATCGACTCGGTGACGTCGGCCGCCTGCTGGGCGATCGCTTCGAGCGCAGCCCGTGCCAGGACGCCCTGGTCGGATGAGCGGGTGAGACCCCAGATTGCGCCTCGCATGCCGCTTTCCCACCACGGCGCGCCCAGGCCCTGGTGTGCGGGGATGATCACGACGCCGTGCCCCGGCGCCACAGCCAGGGCCAGGCGATCGAGGGCGGACGGCGATGCCCCCAGACCGAGCTCGACCAGCCAGTCCAGGAGGGCTCCCGCCATGAACACACTGCCTTCGAGCGCGTAACGCGGCCCATTCCCGAAATCCCAGGCGACGGTGGTCAGGAGACCGTGCGTCGAAGGGCAGGGCTCATCACCGGTGAAGGCGAGCAGGAACGAGCCTGTGCCGAAGGTGTCTTTGACGTCGCCGCGGTTTAGGCAGCCCTGACCGAGCAGCGCGGCCTGCTGATCTCCCAGGATGCCGGTGATCGGCAGCCGGGCTCCCAGGATTCCCTCCGCCGTGACGCCGAACCGGTACGCGGATGGCCTGACCTGCGGCATGAGGGCCCGAGGCAGCGAGAAGAGGTCAAGCAACTCAGGGCTTTGCTGCTGCCGGCGCAGATCGTAGAGCAGGGTGCGACTGGCGTTGCTCGGCTCGGTCGCATGGACCTCTCCGCCCGTGAGGCGGTGGAGGAGCCAGCTGTCCACCGTGCCGGCCGCGAGTCGGCCCTGGTTGGCGGCATCGGCGAGATCGGGACGCCCGCGCAGAAGCCACGTCAGTTTGCTTGCCGTGAAGTATGGATCGAGTCGGAGTCCCGTCCTGGCGGGCAGGTCGAGAGCGAGAGCCTCTGGGGCGAGTTCCTGGCAGATGGTCTCGCCGCGGCGATCCTGCCAGACGATGGCCGGCGCGACGGCCCGCCCAGACTGCCGATCCCAGAGGATCAAGGTCTCGCGCTGGTTCGCGATGCCCACCGCCCGCACGGCGGCCGCCGCGACGCCGGCTCTGCCGATCGCTTCCCGCGCAGCCTGGACGCTGGTTTCAAAGATGTCTTCGGGATCCTGCTCCACCCATCCGGGAGCCGGACAGAGCGTCTTCAGAGGAACGACGCGGCTAGCGAGCGGCCTGCCCTTGAGGTCGAAGATCACCGCGCGCGAAGCATGCGTGCCCTGGTCTATCGCGAGCAGGCAGTCCGGCACAGGAGCACCTCCCGACCCGCAACCGCATCTGCAAGCATTGTAGCGCCTCGCCTGACGCCGGCGCATGGTCCGCCGCGAGACAAAAGAAGGGGGCCCGGCTTTCGCCGGGCCCCGAGGTGCAACTTCTAGTACCGACGGGGACGCTCCTCGCGGGGGCGTGCCTCGTTCACGGTGAGCTGCCGACCCTGCCAGTCTGCGCCGTTCAGCGCCTCGATCACGGCCTCCGCCTTGTCGGCGGGAACCTCGACGAAGCCGAACCCGCGCGAGCGGCCGGTTTCCCGGTCAGTCGCGATGCGCGCCGCCAGGACTTCAGCGTACTGTGAAACCGCCTGCTGCAGGTCCTCACTGGTGACGGACCAGGGCAGGTTACCGACGTAAATCGTCTTCTGCACGTCTCTGCACTCCTTTCGAAACCGTATTCGCCAGGAAGTGCACGGAGACATGGCGATTGTTTTGGCCGTCGATCCATACCAACTCCTAAAGCGACGGGCTCAATATACCGTACGGAGCGGATCTTGGCAAGCCGAAGCGCCTCAGCCGCCGAATGTGCCCAGCACCCGGCAGGAACTGGCTATTTCCGCAAGCTCCGCGATAGCCCCGGCCACCCCCGGCTCGTCGGCGCGCCCATCGACATCCAGGTAGAAGACGTAGTCGAAGGGGGTTTCCAGGTCTGGCCTGGACTCGATCTTGGAGAGGTTGCAGTCGTGCTTGGCGAAGGGTCCGAGGCAGCGGTACAGGGCCTTTGGCTCGTTGCCGACGGTGAAGGCGAGCAGTGTGCGTCCAGGGCCCGGCGCAAGGGTAGGCGGGGCAGCCACGGCGAGAAAGCGCGTGACATTGTCCTGGCGGTCTTCGATGCCTTCGGCGAGGATGGCGAGACCGAACAGCTCCCCTGCGCGCCGCGAGGCGATCGCGGCCGCGGTAGGGTCCCTGCGCCCCGCCAGGTCGGCTGCGCTGCCAGCCGTGTCGTAGGCGCTTTCGGCGACGATGCCGTGTCCCTCCAGGAAGCGGCGGCATTGCGAAAGAGCCTGGGGGTGCGAGTACGCCCGCCGGATGTCGGCAAGCTCGGCGCCAGGCAGCCCGAGCAGGCAATGGCGAACGCGCAGGCGATATTCGCCGGTCACGGGGTAGCCGTGCGCGAGCAGGTTGTCGTAGGTCTCGACGATCGTGCCGGCCCGCGAGTTCTCGACGGGGACCGCGGCGGCATGGGCATTTCCCTGGTCCAGGGCGAGGAAGACGTCGTGCAGCGTGCGGCAGGGAACGATCACAGCCTCCGGCCCGTAGAGGGCCAGCGCGGCCTCCTCGCTGTAGGCGCCGCGCTCTCCCTGGATCGCGACGCTGAGCTGCACCGTCATCTGCCCTCCTGGGCCGCGGTGCGCCCCTGACGCTCGCGCGACGCGGAGAGGATGGCTGTCCAGATGTCGGTCACCGCGGCGGGAGTCAGATGGCCGTCGCGGCGGGTGCTCAGGCGTTGCAGGATTGCCTGTTCGCGGCTCAGCTGGCGCACCGGCAGGCCGTGATGCCGCTTGACCTCGCCGATGCGCGCCGAGAGAGCCATGCGCTGGTCGATCAGTTTCACAATGGCCTCGTCCAGCTCGTCGACGGCGTCCCGAAGTTGGGCGAGGTCCGCCGAGCGCGGCGCGATGTGCAGCGAACGCATCAGCGCGGCAAAGGCATCGGTCGAGATGGTCTGTGCCGCGTCGCTCAGCGAACCGTCCGGGTTCGGGTGCACCTCGAGGATGACGCCGTCGAGTCCGCTTGAGATCACCGCACGGGCCATCGGCACGACCAACTCGCGCCGGCCGGTGGCATGCGACGGGTCCGCGATCACGGGCAGGGATGTCCGCTGCCGCGCGGCAAGGGCACTGGCGAGGTCCATGGTGTTGCGCGTATAGGGCTCGAAGCTGCGGATGCCGCGCTCGCAGAGCACGACGTCGCGGTTGCCCTCCGCCAGCACATATTCGGCAGCATGCAGCCACTCGTCGAGGGTGGCGCCGGCGCCGCGCTTCAGAAGCACCGGGCGTCCACTGCGCCCGGCGGCGCGCAGCAGGCTGAAGTTCTGCATGCTCCGCGCGCCGATCTGCAGCATGTCCGCGCTTTCGGCCACGGGCCCGACGTCCTGCACGTCCATCACCTCTGTGACGACCGGCAGTCCCGTGGCCCTGCCGGCGGCCCGCAGATAGCGCAAGCCGTCCAGACCCAGCCCCTGGAAGGAATAGGGGGAGGTGCGCGGCTTGAAGGCGCCTCCGCGCAGCATGTGCGCTCCCGCGGCGGCCACCGCTTCGGCTGTCTCGATGATCTGACGCTCGGACTCAACCGAGCAGGGGCCGGCGATCACGACCGGCGCGCTGTCGCCGAACCGCACGAACGAGCCTACGTTCACCACTCGCGTCTGCCCTGCACCCTCGGTAACGAGGAGCTCCTCCGCCATCGCGCATGCCCCTTTCTGCCGCGTCCGCAATACAAAAAGACCCGCCCCTTCCGGGACGGGTCCATGACCCGCGGTACCACCCTCATTGGTCACCGATATGGCGACCCTCTCGTCGGTGCGGGACCTCTCGGTCCGACACCCAGCCCCCATCACGGAGGGCGACCGGCCGCGCCTACCACCCGAAGGCTTCAGCGGGCAGCTCCAGGGCGAACTTCGCATCGGATGCGCCGCGGGAGCTTGCAGCCGAGGCTCCCTTCTCTCAAGCGGCGGTGGCCGACCTACTTTGCCCCTTCAACGCCTTGGTTTGCGTGTATTGCCTAGTACCATAGCAGGTGGCCAAAAGGTTTGCAACAGCAACTTTGAAGCGTGTTGTCGTTCGACGATAATGTCCGGGTTAGCAGGTCAGCCTCCCGGGCTCGGTGTTGCCCGCGCCCGGGAGGCTGGCGGAGGGCCACAGGCGCTTCGTCGAGCATGTGCCGGCGGACTTGGCGTGAGATGGAGCGCCTGCGCTTGGGTGCCGCCAGCGTGGCGGTAGGTTCCGGGTCGTCCTTATGGTATTGTTGCGCGTGCGAGGGGGGACAGGCGATGCTGCTCGAGCTGCAGGGCGTCTCGGTGGACGTGGGAGGCCGCGAGCTCTTCTCAGGTGTCTCGGGACGGCTCGAGGCAGGACAGCGCATTGCCCTCACAGGTCCCAACGGCGTCGGCAAGACGACCCTCCTGCGCGTCATCGCAAATGGCGTCGAGCCTGCCGCCGGAAGGGTGGCCGTGGCCGGGGGCGTGCGCCTCGGCTATTTGCGCCAGGAGCTTGAGCTCGGCGAGGCCGAGACGCTTCGGCAGTACGCGCTCGGTGCGGGCACCAGCGAAGTTGCCCGGCTTGAGCGGCGGCTGAGGCGCCTGGAGGCGGAACTGGGCGATGATCAGCGCAAGCTTGCAGCTTATGGGCAGGCCTTGACCACCTACGAACAGCTTGGCGGGTATCTCTGGGAGAACCGCGTGCGCGCGACCCTGCGCGGCCTTGGTTTCACCGCGGAGCAGGAGAGCATGCCTGCCGCGGCGCTCTCGGGAGGACAGAAGGTGCGTCTCGCGCTGGCGCGGCTCCTGCTCGAGGGGCCCGACATCCTGCTCCTGGACGAACCGACCAACCACCTCGACCTGCCGGCCATGGCCTGGCTCGAGGAGACGTTGCGACAGTATCCGGGCGGCATCATCGCCGCTTCGCACGACCGCGCCTTTCTGCGCAACGTCGCGACCGGGATCTGGGACTTCAGCCCCTTGGGCTTTCAGACTTACGCCGGAGGCTACGACGCGTATCGTCTGCACCTGCGCGGCCAGCTCCTGCGCGAGGAGGAGGAGAGCAGGCGGCGCGAGGCGGAGCGGGAGCGCCTGCAGGCCTACATCCGGCGCTACAAGGCAGGAAACCGCGCGACGCAGGCCCATGACCGCGAGCGCAAGCTCGAGCGTCTGGGGCCAACCCACCAGACCCGCCATGCGGGCAGACTGAAGCTGCGCTTCGAGGGCCAGCCCATGGGCGAGCGCGCGCTCTTTCTCCAGGTGCGTGGGCTTGGCCAATCCTACCCAGGGCGCACGCTCTGGCAGGATCTTGCCTTTACCCTGCACGAAGGCGGCAGGTTGGGCATCGTCGGCCGCAACGGCACTGGCAAGACGACCTTGCTCGAGGCACTGCGGGGCAGCTTGAAGCCGCAGCGCGGCGAAGTGATTTGGGCTCCGGGCACGCGGCTCGGTTATCTCGCGCAGGAGGTGGAGGTGGCCGGCGAGACGCCGCTCGACGCCATCCTGCGCTTGCCAGGCATGACCGTGTTCGCTGCGCGCCGCCTCCTTGCGCGCCACCTGTTCCAGCCCGAGCAGATCGAAACGCCCATCACGGCACTCTCGGGCGGCGAGCGCAGTCGTCTTTCACTCGCCGTGCTGGTTGCCCAGGGGGCGAATGTGCTGCTGCTCGACGAGCCGACGAACCATCTCGACCTGCCCGCGCAGGAGGCCCTCGAGGAAGCCCTCCTGTCCTTTCCCGGCACGCTTCTGCTCATCTCCCACGACCGGGCGCTCCTGCAGCGAGTGACCGAGCGCTGGCTCTGGCTCCAGGGTGACGGCCGCTGGCAGATCACCTCGGACTTCGACGAACTGCTCGGTCTTGCGCAGGAGACGGAGAATACGCCGGCGCAGGCCCGCGCGGCCAAGCCTGCTCCCGCGAAGCAGCGCCGCGCCAGACGCTCGCATTTGCGGGCCGAGGTTGCGGAAAAGGAGCGGCTCGTGGGCGAGGCGGAGGCCAAGCGCAAAGAGCTCGAGCAGAACCTTGCGCTGGTTGCCGGGCCTGAGGCCCTGCAGATTGCGACGCAACTGTTCGAGCTCACACAGGAGATCGAGCGGCTGTACGGGCTCTGGCAGACCGCGCAGGAGGCACTTGAGGCCGAAGAAGGCGACGACGTCAGGAACTGAGGTGCTCCGCGCTGCAGTAGAGGATGCGCCGGAAGCCGTCCGGGTCCTCGTAGAACCTGGATGTCGTCGCCTGGGCGACGGTCACTGTCTCCACGCCGTCGATGACATTGCGGACGTAGAGGGCGAGTGCGTGCAATGGGTCATCCTGGTGCGCGAAACCGAAATTCGGATGGAAGAACGCCGTGAGCCGGAGTTCCCTTGCCGTGTAGCCGCCGACGCGGCTCAGGCAGAGAGCCGCGAGACCTGGCAGAGTGGCAGCCGTGCGATGGCACTCCTCGATCAGGTCGAGCGGCACCTGCCAGACGCTCGGGGTCTCGGGCAGGCGGCCCTCCGCGAGACTTGAGATGTCATCCCCCGGCACGTAGGCCCAGTCCAGGCGGTTGTCGCCGAAGGGAGCGGCTGGGGACGGAGTCGACAGCGCCCCCACAGCCAGCATCGCGCTGCCCGCCCTGGCCAAGTGGAGGAGGAGATCCTTGGCTGGCAGCTCGAGCAGCGCTTGGCCAGCGTCGGGCCCGGACTCGTAGGCGCCGCGGGACGTGTATGCCCTGGCCTCGCCCGGCAAGGTGTCCGAGACGAACTCCACGGGCAGGCACAGGGGCGCCAAAGCCAGATGGAGATAGAATTGCTGGCGGCGCCGTCGGCCATCCCCTAGGCGCCTCAGGTCCAGAATGGTGCGGTCGAGGTCCAGGTGATCGAAATCGCTGCCGGCATAGGACATGCGAAGATCTCCTTCCCGGTGCCATTCGATGTCCGGAGGGGAGCGCGGACTCGGCTCAGGCCCTCGACCGGCCGAGGAAGCACCTGTCTAGCCCACTGCCGAGAGATTCCTCTGCATGGCCGTCTTTCCTCCGCCCGGCCCGGCCC
>JAJZQO010000053.1 GCA_021847575.1 Bacillota bacterium
TACCCTCGATCGCATCGGGGATCAGGATCGAGCCGCCCCCGACGACGATGGCGGGCAATGGCTCGCGGCTCGGCTTCATGCGGTCCACCGCCGCCGCGACGCGCAGGTCCATGGCACGCAGGAGCCCATTCGCCCGATCCGCGTCAACCGGCACCCGGCCCCCGTCACCCACCACGGCCCTGCCCCCCGCCACCGCGACATCGGTCGCGGTCAGGGTGGCGCCGCCGAAGACGTACGCCTCCTGTGTCAGGCGGTAGCCGACGCTCGTCGGGCCGGTCTGGCCGGAGGCGAGGTCGACGCGGCTGCCGCCGCCCAGGCCGAACGAGTAGACGTCGGGCATGCGGAAGTTCGTCTGCACGCCGCAGATCTCCACCGTGCGCGCCGCAGCCCGCGGAAAGCCGCCGACCAGCACCCCGACGTCGGTCGTCGTGCCGCCCACGTCGATCACGACGGCGTCCTTGAGCCCGGACAAATAGGCGGCGCCGCGCATCGAGTTGGTCGGGCCGGACGAGATGGTCAGCACGGGAAAGCGCCTCGCGTATTCGGCGGCCATCAGCGTGCCGTCGTTCTGCGTCAGGTAGAAGCGGCAGCGCAGGCCGAGCCCCGCGAGCGCCCGGCCGAACGAGCCGACGATCTCTTCCGCGAGTGGCAGAAGCGTCGCGTTGAGGACCGCCGCGTTCTCCCGCTCGAGCAACCCGACCGAGCCGATGCTCGACGAGAGCGTCACCTCGAGCCCAGGCACCTCCTCGAGCAGGATCTCGGCGGTGCGCCGCTCCATGTCGTCCTTGACCGGCGCGAAGACCGCCGAGACGGCGGCCACCTTGAGGCCGAGCTCGCGCACCCTGACGGCCGCCCGGCGCACCTCGTCCTCATCGAACGGTGCGATCTCGCGGCCGTCGAACTCGTAGCCGCCGTGCAGCATGAATACCTCGCCCCGCACGACCTGCCGCAGGCCCTCGGGCCAGTTCACGAGCGGCGGCAGCGCCGCGCCGCTCGGCAGCCCGAGCCTGAGCACCGCGACAGGCGTCAGCCGCTGGGCCTGGACGAGCGCGTTGGCGAAGTGGGTCGTGCCCAGCATCACCGCGCCGATCTCCTTGGCGGCCACGCTCCGCAGCACGCCGCGAAGCGCGCTTTCGATCCCCTCCAGCACGTCGGGTGTCGTCGGCGTCTTGAAGGCCGTGACGACGCGCGTCCCGTCGATGACGACCGCGTCCGTGTTCGTTCCGCCCACATCGATGCCGATGCGCACCTTGCAGTCCTCCTCAGAGATGCTGATACCCGCCTGATCGCCCGCGCCGGGCGCCGTCAGGCCGGCCGCTGCTGTTCTTCCACCCTGTGGCAGAAGACGACGCTGCCTTCGATCTCCAGCGCCTTGGGCGTCTCCTGCCCGCAGCGGGCGTCCGCCAGGGGGCAGCGCTGCCGGAACGGGCAGCCCACACCGCCCTCCGGGGCCCCCACTGTCCCCTTGAGCGTCTCGGGCCGCCACGGCCGGTCCGGGTCCGGATCCGGCAATGCCGCGAGGAGCGCCCGCGTGTAGGGGTGGCGGGGCTCCCGGAAGACCTCCGCGACCGGTCCAGCCTCGACGACGCGACCGCCATAGAGCACCGCGACCCGCTCGCAGACATGGGCGATCACGTCGAGGTCGTGGGAAATCAGGAGGAAGGCCGTGCCGAGCCGGTCGTGGATGTCCGCGAGCAGGTTCAGGATCTGCGCCTGGACCGAGACGTCGAGGGCCGACGTCGGCTCGTCGAGGATGATCAGGTCCGGCTCGGCCGCGAGGGCCCGCGCGATCGCCACCCTCTGCTTCTGGCCGCCCGACAGGGTGTGCGGGTAGCGCAGGGCCTGCTGCGCGGTGATGCCCACCTCGGCCAGGAGCGCGAGTGCCCGCTCGGTGCGGGCCTGCGGCGGCTGCCGCGTGAACGCTTCGAGCGGCTCGCGCACGGCGTCGATCACCTTCTGGCGCGGATCGAGCGAGCCGCCCGGGTCCTGGAACACCATCTGCACGCGCCGGCGCAGGGCGAGCGGCCAATGGCCCTGGGGGGCCTTTTCGCCGAACAGCTCGATGCGACCGCCGCTCGGGCTCAGCAACCCCGCGACGGCGCGCGCCAGGGTCGTCTTGCCGCAGCCCGACTCGCCGGCGATGCCGAGGGTGCCGCCGCTGTCGAGCCTCAGGCTGACACCGTCGACTGCGTGCACGGCCCCGGCGACGCGCCGCAGCAGCCCCTTGCGGATCGGGTACCTGACCTGCAGGTCGTGCAGGGCGAGGAGACGCTCAGACATGGAGCACCTCCTCCTGGCGCAGGCAGGCGGCGCGATGCACGCCCGGCCCCTCGAGCGCCGGCTCGATCGCGCGGCAGCGGTCCTGCGCGAACGGGCAGCGGGACGCGAACGCGCAGCCCTGCGCGATCTCGGACCTGGGCACCGCAGTGCCGGCGATCGCCTTGAGCCGGCCCTGGCCCTGGCGCGGCACGGCCTCGAGCAGGAGCCGCGTGTAGGGATGGCGTGGTTCCTTCAGCACCGCGCGCGTCGGGCCGGTCTCGACGACGTCGCCCGCATACATGATCGCGACGCGCTCCACCATGTGCGCCACGACGCCGAGGTTGTGGGTGATGAAGAGGACGCTCATGCCCGCCTCGCGGCGCAGGTCGTCCAACAGGCGCAGGAGCTCGGCCTGCACCGTCACGTCGAGCGCCGTCGTCGGCTCGTCCGCCACCAGCAGCTTCGGCCCCGCGGCGATCGCCATGGCGATCATCACGCGCTGGCGCTGTCCGCCCGAAAGCTCGTGCGGATAGCGCGAGAGCAGTGCCGCGGCATCGGGCAGCTCGACGCGCTGGAAGAGGCGTACCGCCTCGGCAACGGCCGCCTGGCCCCTGAGCGAGCGATGCAGGCCCAAAAGGTCCATGAGCGGGCGCCCGACCGGGAAGACGGGGTTGAGCGAGGCGTTCGGATCCTGGAACACGACCCCCACCTCGCGCCCGCGCACCGCGAGCAGCTCCCGCTCGCCGAGGCCTGCCAGATCACGTCCGCCGAGCTCGATGCTGCCCCCCTGCAGCCGGATCGAGGGCGTCGGGAAGACGCGCGTCACGGCGAGGCCGGTCAGGGTCTTGCCCGAACCCGTCTCGCCGACGAGGCCCAGCATCTCGCCCTCGGCGAGCTCGAGCTCGCTCAGGCGCACGAGCGTGCGCGGGCCCTCGGCCGTGTCGACCACCACATGGACGCCCCGCATCGAGAGAAGGGCCATCAGAGCACCCCCCGCTCGCGCCGGTTGAGGACGTCGTTGAGGCCGTCGCCGACCAGGTTCAGGGCGGACACCGCGAGCAGGATGGCGAGACCCGGGAAGGTGACGTACCACCAGTTGGTCAGGACGTAGTTCTGGCCGTTCGCGATGATCAGGCCCCACTCGGGCGTCGGCGGCTGCGCGCCGAGACCGAGGAAGCTGAGGCCCGCGAGCGTCAGGATGACGGAGCCGAGGTCCATCGAGGCCTGCACCACGACCGGTGTCACCGCGTTCGGCAGGATGTGCCGCACGAGGATGCGGGCGGGGCTCCGCCCGCTGAGGCGCGCGGCCTGGACGAAGTCGGCATTGCGCAGCGACAGGACCTGCGAGCGTATCAGCCGCGTGTACCACGGCCACCAGGAGAGCGCCATGGCGAGCACGGCATGGTCGAGGGACGGCCCGAGCGTGGCGGCGATCGCCACCGCCAGGAGCAGCGAGGGGAACCCCAGCACGATGTCGGTGAAGCGCATGATCGCCTCGTCGAGCCAGCCTCCCGCGTAGCCCGCGATCAGGCCGAGCGTGACGCCGATCAGCAGGGCGAACACGATGGTCACGAATCCGCCCCCGAGCGAGACGCGCGAGCCGAGCAGCACGAGCGAGAACAGGTCGCGGCCGAGTTCGTCCGTGCCCATCGGATGCTGCCAGGAGGGCGGCAGGAGCTGATGCGCGGGGTGGACGAGTCCCGCCGCGTCGCCGGGATACGGCGCGATCCAGGGCGCCAGGATGGCTGTGAGCACAAAGACGGCCAAGACGCACAGGCCGATCGAGGTCATCAGGTTGCGCCGCACGTAGAAGCGCAGGGTCCGGCCCATTCCCGCCGCCCTGATCATACGTACCTCACGCGCGGGTCGATCCCCGCGATCACGAGGTCCACGACGAGGTTCAACACCACGTAGATCACGCCGATGACGATCGTCACGCCCATCACCGCGGGATAGTTGTTGGTGATGACGGCCTGTGCCGTGTAGTTGCCGAGCCCGGGCCAGTTGAAGACCGACTCGACGAGGAACGTGCCCGTCAGCGAATAGGCGAAGGTCAGGGCGATCACCGTCAGGGTCGGCGGCAGGGCATTTTTGAGCGCGTAGCGGAACGCGATCGTGTAGCGTTTCTGGCCGAGCGCGCGCAGCAGGCGCACGTGGTCGAGTGCGATCACGTCGAGGAGCGACGCGCGCACCATGCGCACGATCAGCCCGAAGGGATAGGCCGCGATCGTCACGGCCGGCAGCACCAGGTGCCGCAGCGCGCTGAAGAAGGCGACCCAGTTGCCCTGGAGGAGGCTGTCAACCGTCATGAAGCCCGTGATGCGGGTGATGGGATCGAGCGCGATCACGAGGTTCGAGACGCGTCCCGCGAGCGGCAGCAGGCCAAGGTCCTTGAAAAAGACGATCTGGAGCAGGAAGGCGAGCCAGAACGTCGGCACCGAGACCGAGAGCACGGCGAGCAGGCGCGCCACCGCGTCGAACACCCCTCCGGGCCGCATCGCCGCGAGCACGCCGAGCGGCAGGCCGAGCAGGATGGCGATTACGATGCCGCTCACGACGAGCTCGAGCGAGGCCGGCAGGTAGCTCGCGATCTCGCTGCTCACCGGCCTGTGCGTCTCGATCGAGAGGCCGAGGTTGCCGTGGGCGAGGTCGTCCATGTAGATCGCGTACTGGACCGGCAGGGGCCGGTTGAGACCCAGGGTCACCGTCGCCCGCTCGATCTGGGCAACGGAGGCCCGTGGTCCCACCCAGAGCGCCGCCGGGTCGCCGGGCGCCACCCGGGTGATGATGAAGGTCAGGACGGATAGCCCGATCAGCACCAGCACGCCGAGCAGCACCCTGCGCACGAAGAAGTGGAGCATCGGCGCACACCATCCCCCGGGGTCAGCTCGTCACGGCGTGACGTCGTACCAGAACACGACATTCGTGTAGGCGGGGTTGTCGTAGTAACCCTTCAGGGACTTCGGGATCACGCGCACGTGCTGCTCGTCGAAGATGAAGATCGCCGGCGCGTCCTGGTAGAGCATCGTCTGAGCCTGGTCGTAGAGCTTCACGGCCTGGCCGCGGTTGATGCCCGAGTCGGTGTTCGCCTGGTCGATCAGCTTGTCGAACGAGGAGTTGTAGTAGTAGGCGAGGTTGAAGTTCACCGTGCTCTCGGTGTGGAACAGGTTGTAGAGGAAGCTGTACGGGTTCGCGTAGTCCGGCCACCAGTACATCATGAAGATGTCCTGGCGCTGGCTCGGGTTGGTCGCCTTCGCGAGGTTCCACTGCGAGACCCAGGGCATCGGCCTCGCGGTGAGGTTCACGCCGATCTGCGCGAGCGACGCCTTGTAGAGGGCCGCGGCCGCGCTCTCGTTGTCGTCGCCGGCCGTGTAGGTCAGGGTGAGGTTCAGGCTGCCGGGCTTGATGCCGGCCTGCTGCAGCAGGGACTTGGCGCCCGCGAGGTTGTAGTGGTACTGCGGCAGCGACGGGTCGTGGCCCCAGAGGCCGGCGGGGATCGGGCCCCGCGACTGCGACGCGTAGCCGTGCATGACGCTCGTGATCACTTCCTGGTAGGGGAAGGCCTCGCTGAGGGCCTTGCGCACCAGTACGTTGTTGAGCGGCGCCACCTTCGTGTTGAAGAACGCCATCAGGTTCTGCCACGCCGGCGTGACCGTCACCCGCAGGTTCGCGTCCTTCTTGAGCGCCTCGATCTGCTGGTAGGGGAGGAAGTCGGTGAAGGTGAGCTGCCCGCTCTGCAGCATCTGCGCGCGTGTACTCGAGCTGCCCACCGTCTCGAAGATCAGCTTCGTGTAGTGGTCACCCTTCCAGCCGCCCCAGTAGCCCTTGAACGCCTTCAGCACGAGCGGCTGCCCGCTCGACCAGCTCTGCAGTTCGTACGGGCCGGTGCCGTCCTCGTGGCCCTTGGCGTACCAGTTCTGGCCGTGCTGCTTGAGCGGCGCGGTGTTGAAGATCCAGGCAGCGTAGGGCGACGCCGCAGCGAAGTCGATCGGCGACGGTGTCGACAGATTGAAGACCACCGTGTACTTGCTCGGTGTCGCGATCGACTTGACGGCATCCCAGATGTAGGCGGCGCCGTTGCCGCGCTGCATCGTGCGCTCGATCGAGTCCTTGACGTTTTGCGACGTCATCAGGCTGCCGTCATGGAAATGCACGTTGTGGCGCAGGTGGAACGTCCACGTCAGGCCGTCCTGGGACTTCGAATACGATGTCGCGAGGTCCGGGAGGAACTTGTCTGTCTTCGGATCGTAGCGCAAGAGGGTCTCGTACATCTGCGGCATCGCAATGATTTCGTTCGAGTAGCTGTCCGATGGGTCCCAGAACACCATGACCTGGGTGTACGACGCGTACACCCCCACCGCCGTCTTGGTCGTCGCCGACCCTGTCGACCCGGACGAACCGCAGGCCGACAGGCCGACGAGACCGGCGCCGGCCAGGAGAACCGCCGCAAGCCGCCTCCACCGCATCTTCAGACCTCCCCGCACCAGGGTGCCGGGCTCCCGGCACATGGCCGGCGCCCGAGACCCCTGCTGTCTAGGCGAAGTCCGTTCGACGCGACAGCGCGCAATTCATCTGGCAAAGTGCACAATGGCCAAAGGCACTTTTTGTGCCACATCGGATGGCAGGTTCACTCGGGCAGGGTGCGCAGGATGAGCTGCAGCACAAGCTGGACGTTCGTGGCCTCGAGATCGACGCCGAGCAGGCTCGCGATGCGGTCCAGGCGGTAGCGCAGGGTGTTGCGGTGCACGCCGAGCCGCGTGGCGGTCGCGGACGCCCGCCCGCGCAGCTCGAGATAGACCCGCAGCGTCTCGAGCAGTTGGCCGTGCCCATGCTCGTCGTCCTCGAGCAGCGGGCGCAAAAAGTCCTGCGCCAAGGCGCGCGAGCGCGGCGTGTCGAACCAGCCGTAGAGGAACCGGTGCAGTCCGAGATCCGCGAAGTGCGTGACGCTCGATGTGCCGAACTGCGCCCTGCCGACGACCAGCGCCTCCCTGGCCTCCTCGAAGCTCTTGCGCAGGCCCTGCGCGCCGGAGTAGGGGTAGCCGAGCCCAGCCGCGATCCCCTTGAGGCCGTAGCGCCGCAGGACGGGTGCGAGGCCTGCCTGCAGGCCGCGCACGAGTTCGGCCGCGCGCTTGGGCTGCCATTCGCCGCTGCGCCCCCCCGCTACCAGCACGAAGTCGTCGGAGTGCGGCAGCACCCAGGCCCGGCCCAGGGCCTGCCGCGCCAGTTCCTCGAGCGACTGCGCGATATCGCGCTTGAGCCGCAGGATGCGCACCTCGCTGAGCCTTCCGCTCGCGATCGAGCCCGCGAAGTCGTCGAGGTCCCAGAGCACGACGAAATGCTCGTGCCCGAGATCCATGCCGAACCGTTCGGCCGCGCGGATCACGGAACCCGACGGCGCCCCCTGGTCGACGAGCAGTTCGAGCAGCAGCTCGCCGCGCAGGCGCAGGTCCGACTCGATGCGCGTCGCCTCGCGGTCGACGAGCACGCTCGCCATCAGCAGGAGCTCGGGCAGCACGAGCTCCTGGACCTCGTCCGCCAGCGCCGCGGGACCAAGCGCGAGTTCGCCGCCGCCCTGACCCCGCCCGATGGGCAGCCGCCTCTCGGCGGGCTGCCTCGGCCCTGGGTCCTGCTCCACCTCGACCAGCCGCGGCTGTGCGCCGAGCAGTGCGCCTGCGGCGCCAAGGAAGGACTCCGTGTCCTCGGCCGTCGCGAAGGCCGCCCTCAGACGGGCGGTGATCTCCTCCGCCTGCCGCCGCACGACGAGTTCATGCGCGTGGACGCGCTCCCAGAGCTGCTGCACGAGACCGTCGAGCGCCGCGGGGGCCACCAGGGCCACCGGAAAGCCGAGTTCGCGCGCCAGCAGTCTGGCCGACTCGGCGAGCGCGTCGCCAGGCAGCACGAGACCGGCGGCGCCTTGCCGGTACAGCTCCAGGATCAGTGCGTCGATGTCCGGTCTGAGGGCGTCACTCTCGCCGGCATGGATCCAAAGCGTGTCCTCCCCCGCTTCGCCCCGGCTGCCGGCCGCAAGCAGGCCGACGCGGGCTACCCGCCGGCCGAGACCCCCGGCGGCGTGCAACTCGAGCCTGCAGGGAAGGTTCTCGAACAGTTCTCGCAAAGTCACTGCGGGGTCGGCTATGCGCGTGTCCCTCCAGCCGTGCCGCGGCGCCCGTCATCCGCGGCGCCGCCCTGTCAGGGATATTGTACGAGATCTGCGGCCCCATTCCCGCTTGAACGGGTCCAAGTGGCCGCAGCGACCGCGCGGAGGGGCGAAGCCGCCCTGACGCGAAAGAAGGAACGGAAGGCGGACGCCCCGACGGAGGTGGCGGCATGCGGTACCGGCTGGGCGTCGACGTCGGCAACACGAACACCGATTGCGTGCTGCTGGACAGCGATGGCCGTCTCATGGCCAAGGTCAAGCGAAGCGTCACGGCAGACATCTCCGCCTCGATCCGCGAGGCTGTCGGAGCGGTGCTCGCCCTCGCGGGCGTGCCGCCGGCCGACATCGGGTACGCGATGCTCGGCACGACGCAGGTCACGAACGCGATCCTCGAGCGCCGACGCCTCGCCAGGGTCGGCCTCCTGCGCATCGGCGCCCCGGCCACCGAAGCCGTCGACCCGCTCGCCGACTGGCCGGAGGACCTGCGAAGGGTCGTCCTCCGCCGCGCGCACACCGTCCGCGGCGGACACGAATACGACGGCAGACCGATCTCGCCGCTGGACGAGGACGCCATCCGGCGCTTCGTCGAGACGGCCCGCGACGACATCTCCTCGCTGGCCGTCGTCTCCGTCTTCTCGCCTGTGCGCCACGAGCACGAACTCTGGGTGCGCCAGCTGGTGCAGAGCATCGACCCCGAGCTGCCCGTCTCGCTCTCGCACGAGATCGGTTCGGTCGGGTTCCTCGAGCGCGAGAGCGCGACCGTGCTCAACGCCGCGGTGGCTCAGGCCGCGCGGCGGGCCGCGCTGGCCTTCCAGGAGGCGCTCGGCGCCGCTGGCATCGAGGCCAGGAGCTACCTGAGCCAGAACGACGGCACGCTGATGTCGGTCGAGTACGGGCTGCGCTATCCCATCCGCACGGTGGCCTGCGGACCGACCAACTCGATGCGCGGCGCGGCGTTCCTCTCAGGCGTCGACGACGCAGTGGTCGTCGATATCGGCGGCACCTCGACGGACATCGGCGCCCTCAGGGGAGGCTATCCGCTCGAATCCGCCGCGGCGGTCGAGTTCGGCGGCATGCGCACGAACTTCCGCATGCCCGATCTCGTCAGCCTGGGCCTGGGCGGCGGCTCGCGCGTACGGGCAGGCCCCGAGGGCGTGCGCATCGGGCCGGACAGCGTCGGCTACGAGCTCGAGCGGACAGCGCAGGTCTTCGGCGGCGACACGCTGACCCTGACCGACATCGCGGTCCGGCGCGGCGTCTGCAGCATCGGCACGCGGCAGGCGGCTGTGGGCGCCGAGTTGGCCGACGCCGCCTACGACGCCTTCATCAAGGCCGTCGCGGACGGTGTCGAGCGCATGCGCCTCACCCCGGACCCCTTGCCGCTCATCCTCGTGGGCGGCGCCAGCGTTCTGCTGCCGGACCGCATCGGCGACTCTCCGCAGGTCATCCGCCCAGAGCACTTCGATGTCGCGAACGCGGTCGGCGCCGCCCTGGCCGAGGTCTCCGGCCATTCCGACCGCGTCTACTCCCTTGCCGGACGCGGGCGCGAGCAGGTGCTCGCGCAGGCAGTGGCGGCCGCCGAGGCGGACGCCATCCGCGCCGGCGCCGACCCGGACGGCCTCGAGGTGCGGGAGGTCGACGAGCTCCCGATCGCGTACCTGCCGGGCGACAGCATCCGGGTGCGGGCCGTCGTCGCGGGGCGCCTGCGGCGGGAGGGCCCGTGACGCGCCGCATCGCTCCCGAGGACCTGCACGCCCTGGCCCTCGGGGCTTCGATCCTGGGCGCCGGCGGCGGCGGCGACCCCTACATCGGTCGCATGATGGCGGAGAAATCCCTGCGCACCTACGGGCCCGTGTCTGTGCTGGACGTGGACGACGTGCCGGAGGGCGCGAGCGTCATCGCGGTCTCCGGCGTAGGCGCGCCGACGGTCTTCCACGAAAAGATTCCCTCCGGTCGCGAGCCAGCCGCGGCCGTGCGCCGCCTTGCCGCCCATATCGGCGTCCGGGCGTTCGCCGTGTGCCCCGCGGAGCTCGGCGGGGTGAACAGCATGGTGCCCCTCGTCGCCGCCGCGGAGCTCGGCGTTCCCGTGGTGGACGCGGACGGCATGGGTCGCGCCTTCCCTGGCGTCTTCATGGAAACGTTCCACATCTACGGCCTGCCGGGAACCCCGGCCTGCTTCGCCAACGAGCACGGCGACCTCGTCCTGCTCGACCGGCTGCGCGACAACTACGCCTACGAGTGGCTGGCGCGCGGCGTCACCACCCGCTTCGGCGGGCATGCCTTCGTCGCGGACTACCCCATGTCGGGCAGGGACCTGCGACGCACCGCCATCCGCGGCACCTTGCGACTCGCGCTCGACATCGGCCGCTCGCTCCTGGCTGCGCAGGCCGGCCATCGCGACCCGGCCCTGGCGATCGGCGCCGCGGCGGAGCGCGGCGGCTACGGACGGGGGCTGCGGCTCTTCACCGGCAAGGTCGTCGACGTGCTGCGGCGCACGACCGACGGCTTCGCGCGGGGTGCCATCACGATCCAGGGCAGCGGCGAGGACCAGGGTTCCGCCCTGCGCATCGACTTCCAGAACGAGAACCTCCTCGCCGTGCGCGACGGCAGGCCGATCTGCATGGTGCCTGACCTTGTCTGCGTCCTCGACGCCGTGAACGGACTGCCCATCCCGACCGAGCGGCTGCGCTACGGCTACCGCGTCACGGTCCTCGGCATCCCCGTGCCGGCGATCATGCGGACGCCGGAAGCGCTCGGGGTCTGGGGACCCAGGGCCTTCGGCTATGACCTCGACTACCACCCGCTGTCGGAGATATAGGGCTGGGGGAGGCCCGCGTGGACCAGCGGGAAAGCTCCAGGCGCGAGATCCCGTACGTCGCGCTGTAGCGGAACTGGGTGCGCCGTGGGCTGATGACACGAAGCCGCCATCGGCAGATCGGATGCGTGAAGGCGTTCAACGGATCGGCAGCCGGGAGCCCCAGCATGAGGCGGAAGACAGTCCGGGCGGTATGCCATGGGTCTCTTGTTGGGCAGGTCGAGAGCCTCGACGGCGACGGTGCTTCGCGCCCAGAGTTCAGGCTCGTGGCGGCTGGCGGCTACGGCGATCGCGGCGTCCATCAAACCGACCGGCCTGCACATCCCTGCACCGCGGACGCAGACCCCACCCGACAGATCTGAGGCTCCCCGTTTGCAACCGCGATTCGGCGTTCAGGCCTGGATACTGCGGAGCCGCGTCTCCCACCGGTCGCGAGGCGTTTCGGGCACCCCGCAGGTCCTGGCCCTGGGGCTGCCGCCAGCGCTATGATCTACCATGGCAGGGACGGCTCTTGTCGCCTTGCCATACCATCCCGACGAAAGGCGGCTCGCGATGGAGTATGTTCGCCTGGGCAACACAGGCCTTCAGGTGTCCCGCATCTGCCTCGGCTGCATGAGCTTCGGCGTGCCCGACCGCGGCGGCCACCACTGGTCCCTGACCGAGGAGGACAGCCGCCCGTTCATCCGCAAGGCCCTTGACCTCGGCATCAACTTCTTCGACACCGCCAACGTCTACTCGGACGGCACGAGCGAGGAGATCGTCGGTCGTGCCCTCAAGGACTTCACCCGCCGCGACGATGTCGTCATCGCCACCAAAGTGCGCAACCGCATGCGCCCCGGCCCGAACGGCAGCGGCCTGTCGCGCAAGGCGATCATGACCGAGATCGACCACAGCCTGAGGCGCCTCGGCGTCGACTACGTCGATCTCTACCAGATCCACCGCTGGGACTACGAGACTCCGATCGAGGAGACGCTCGAGGCCCTCAACGACGTGGTCAAGGCCGGCAAGGCGCGCTACATCGGCGCCTCGTCCATGTACGCCTGGCAGTTCATGCGGTCGCTCGCCATCCAGGAGCGCCGAGGCTGGTCCCGCTTCGTCTCGATGCAGAACTACCTGAACCTGCTCTACCGCGAAGAGGAGCGGGAGATGCTGCCGCTCTGCGCGGACCAGGGCATCGGCGTCATCCCCTGGAGCCCCCTGGCGCGCGGACGCCTCACGCGCGCCTGGGAGGAGACGACGAACCGCGCGGAGCTGGACCCGTTCGCACGGGAGCTGTACGGCGCGATGGCCGAGGCCGATCGCGAGGTGGTGCGGCGCGTAGGGGAGACCGCCGCGCAGCGCGGCGTGCCGATGGCTCAGATCGCGCTCGCCTGGGTGCTGCAGAAGTCGCCGGTCACCGCGCCGATCGTCGGCGCGACCAAGCCGCGGCACATCGACGACGCCGTCGCTGCTCTCGGGATTCAGCTCGCACCGGACGAGCTCGCGCGGCTCGAAGAGCCTTACGTACCGCATCCCGTCCTCGGCTTCCACTGACAGGGAGAGTGCCGCAGCCAGGGCCAAGGTCGCCGTGCTCGACGCGGCGCCTTGGCCCTGGTTGCCGCCTGGTACCCGCGGCCCGCGGGACCCCCCGGCCGGGCGGACGGCCAGGGACGCAGGCGGACGACCCGTTTGCCCAAGACACGCGTGTACGCGCGCCACGGCCCGCACTCTGGTACAGTTTGTCGGGGGGGTCTCGTGCCGCGGCTCCGCAGGACTTGCCCCAGGAAAGGAAGACGCTCGATGGCGGATGCCCTCAAGGGACTCAACTCGCTGCTCGTGCACGTCGGGGAAGGCCCGGATCCCGTCTCAGGATCCGTCACCCCGCCGATCTACCAGACCTCCACCTTCGCCTTCCCGACCAACGAGAGCATGGCCGACTTCATGAACGAGCAGAAGGCAGGCTACATCTACACCCGCCTCGGCAATCCGAACTTCTCCGTGGTCGAGGCCAAGGTCGCGGCCCTGGAAGGCGCGGAGAAGTGCCTCCTGGTGTCGTCGGGCATGGCGGCGGTGGCCACCGCCCTCACCGCGCTCTGCGCCAGCGGCGACCACCTCGTGGCGCACGCGGACGTCTACGGCGGCACCTTTGGACTCCTGCACGACCTGCTGCCGAAGTTCGGCGTCGAGACGAGCTTTTTGGACCTGCGCGATCCCTCGACCCTCGCGGCAGCCCTGCGTCCCACGACGCGCGCGGTCTACCTCGAGACGCCGAGCAACCCGTCCCTGCGTCTCGCGGACATCGCGGCCATCGCCGAGATCGCGCACCGCAGCGGCGTCAAGGTGATCGTCGACAACACCTTCGCCACGCCGGTCAACCAGCGGCCGCTCGCCCTCGGCGCGGACGCCGTCCTGCACAGCGGCACGAAATACCTGAACGGCCACTCCGACGTGGTCGCGGGCCTGATCGCGGGCAGCGCGGAATTCGTCCTCGCCTGCAGCGACGTCGCCCGCAAGCTCGGCGGCACCCTGAACGCCTTCGACGCCTGGCTGCTCGGGCGCGGCCTCAAGACCCTGGGCCTCAGAATGGAAAAGCAGAACGAGAACGGCCAGGCCGTCGCCGAGTACCTCGCGCGTCACGCCGCGATCGCGGAGGTGCTCTACCCCGGACTGCCGTCGCATCCGCAGTACGCGCTTGCACAGCGCCAGATGACGGGCTCGGGCGGCGTTCTCAGCGTGCGCCTCAAGGGCGGGCCCGCAGCAGTGGACCGCTTCCTGAACCGGGTGCAGCTCTTCGGCCGCGCGGTCAGCCTCGGCTCCGTCGAGTCGCTGATCACCCAGCCGGTCGCGGCCGTGCACCGCTTCGTACCGCCTGAGTTCCAGGCGATGGGTGGCATCACGCCCGACCTCGTCCGCATCGCTGTCGGCATCGAGGACATAGACGACCTGATCCGGGACCTCGAGCAGGCCCTCGCCTAGCTCTGGCGCCCGAGACACAGGAAGGGGCGGGTCACTCTGGAGCTCCTGGTCCAGCTCGCACCCCTCAGGTCGCTCGAGGCCAGCTTCGCGATCGACGAGCACCTTGTGGCGGCCGAGGGCGCATCTCTCGCGCGGCTCTGGCTGCACGGCCCAGGGCTTGTCCCGGGCATGCGCGACATGCGGCTGCCTGGGGCCGAAGCGGCGGTGGCCCACTTCCGCTCGCAGGGTTACGACGTGCACCTGCGCTCGTCCGGGGGCAGGCTCGTCGTCCTGGACCCGGGTGTCCTCAACGTCGCAATCGCCTACGCCGGCGAGGGGCTGCCCGGCGTGGAGCAGGGCTTCGGGCTGATGGCGGACGTGCTCGGTCGTGCGCTCGGCGCCCTGGGCCTCGCGTCCGAGGTCGGCGAGGTCGAGGGCAGCATCTGCGCCGGCAGGTACGACCTCGCCATCGGCGGGCGCAAGGTGGCCGGCCTCTCCCAGAGGCGGAGGCGGAACTTCGCCCTGGTCCACGCCTTTCTCTTGGTGGAGGGTTCGGGCGAGGAGCGCGAGCGGATCGCGAACGCGTTCTACGCTTTGGCCGGAGCGACGGAGAGAGAATCCATCCGGCCCGCCAGCATGACCACGCTCGCGGAGCGGCTCGCGGGTATCACGGTGGCCCGCGCGGCCGACGCCATCGGCGGGGTGCTGCGAGCCCTCTGAACCCGCCGGAAAGCTCGACAGGAAGCGCGGTGGGCGTCTGCATGCGCTGCCCGCGCTTCCATCCGTCTTGCCCGTCCGCGGCCCTCCCGCTCGACCCTGACCCTGCGCCGGCACGGCCGCGGCCCGAGCGCGGGCGGGCGGGGGGCTCCCGCAGGAGCGGGCGCCAGTTTGCGGCGAAGGAAACCAACGGTCCGTTGCGCGGCCCGCCACGACCCTGTCGCTTCCGGCTGCCCAACTGGCCGCACACCGCCGGGCCTGCCGGATGCATCACATCGTCATGGGGCGGACACCATACAGGGCACAGGCAGATCTCGCCATACATGGTACGCCCGGCCGATGCGTGGTCCATCCGCGGCCGGCGCCATGCGCCTTCGGCCCGCAAACAAGTCTCCAGCAAATGGCCCGCAATCGGGTCGAAATACCTATCATCCGCAGGCCGGGTGTGCCTAAGATGGAGCAGGGGTGCATGGATATGCTTTGGATCGTGGCAATCGCGTCGGTCGTCGCCCTTTGGGCCGTCGTCAGCCAAGCGGAGGACGCCAAGCACTCCTAGGCCAGCACGCGGCAGGCTCACCGCCTACTCCCTGCCGCAGCAGCCCACCACAGCGATTTCCGCGGACCGCCTCCCGCCCGGAGGCGGTCCGCTCGTGTCCGGCCTTCCGTCTCGGCCGGCCCTCCCTCCCTGCGGCAGATGCCTCGCGCTCCGGCCAGGGTCGAAGCGGGGGTCTGCCGCCGCCGATCGCCCGGATGCAATGGAGGAACCTTGCCAGACCGCGCGAAGTCTAGTCCATCTCCTGGAACTCGGAGGTCTCGCGAATGGCGGATGGCAGGCTTCGCTTCGGCATCATCGGCTGCGGCGGCATCGCGCAGTCGCGGCACATGCCCTCCCTCAGCCGGCTGCCCGAGGTGGAACTCGCGGCATTCTTCGACCCGACCCCAGCGCGCGCCGAGGCCGCACGGAAGTCCTACGGCGTCAGGGACGCCGGGGTCTACGCCGACTACAAAGCACTCCTGCAGGACAGCTCGATCGACGTGGTGCACGTCTGCACGACGAATGCCAGCCACGCGGAGATCGCCATCGCGGCGCTCGAAGCCGGCAAGCACGTGCTGTGCGAGAAGCCCATGGCCACGACGCCCGAGGACGCGCGCAGAATGGTGGAGACGGCGAGGCGCACCGGCCGCAAGCTCACGGTCGGCTACAACAACCGCTTCCGCCCTGACAGCCAGCTGCTGTACCAGATCTGCCGTCAGGGCGATCTCGGCCATATCTACTACGCGAAGGCCCTGGCCCTGCGTCGGCGGGGCGTGCCGTCCTGGGGCGCCTTCCTCGACCGCGAGAAGCAAGGGGGCGGGCCCTTGGTCGACGTCGGCAGCCACGCCCTCGACCTGACGCTCTGGCTGATGGACAACTGGCGGCCCAGGCTGGTCCTCGGCAGCACCTACGCCCACCTGGGCAAGCGGGCCGGCAGCGCGAACGACTGGGCGCCGTGGGATCCCGAAAAGTTCACCGTGGAGGACAGCGCCTTCGGCTTCGTCATCATGGAGAACGGGGCTACCGTCGTGGTCGAGTCCAGTTGGGCGCTCAACGTGGTGGACGAGGGCGAAGGTCGGGCGCTGCTCTGCGGGACGGAGGCAGGCGCCGACATGGTCGACGACGGGGTGCGGCTAAACGGCGACGAGTTCGGCCAGCGGTATGTGAAGCATCTCGACGTGGCACGGGATTTCACCTCGCAGCCGCCCTACGGGCACGAACTGCAGTGCAGGCTGTGGGTCGACGCCATCCTGCGCGACGAGGAACCCCTCGTCAGACCGGAGGAGGCCCTCGTTGTGACCGAGATCCTGGATGCCATCTACCGCTCCGCCAGTTCGGGCGAGGCGATCCACCTCTGATCCAGGGCTGCGGCGCGCCAGGGGCAGGTCTGAGAACGGCGGAAGAAAAGCGGGTGGACGGCGTCCACCCGCTTTCCCCTTCTTGCCTCAGTTGCCGGTCGAAGATCCGCCGCTGCTCTGGGCCGAAGCCTGCGGGCCTTGCACGATCTTGATCTGAACCACGTTGCCGCCCGCGTCCAGATGGACGCTGACGTCCCAGCCCGACTGGATGCTCGCGAGGGTGTACGCCGTACCCTGATACGCGATTTCTGCCTGCGGGTCGACGTTGAGTGTGTAGCCGTCCAGCGACAGCGTCCCGCTGCCGACGGCGGTCACCGCGCCGTGCAGTTCGTCCGACGGCGGCAGGCTCGGGTCCGTCGCGAGAATGAGCTTGTCCACGGCGAGATCCTTGCCAATCTTCGCCGTCGCATCGACTCCGGTCGGGATGGCGGCTGCGACGAGTTTGAAGTCGTGGTACTTGACGACGGCGTCCGGCGCGAGCGCCAGCGTATACTGGCCGATCGTGATGCTGGTCGCGGACGCCGCCGTGATCGTGCCATGGACGGACTCGCCCTTCGGCACGTTCGGATCCGCGAGCAGCTTGACCTTGGTGACATTGCCGCTTTGGTCGAGCGAGACCTTGGCGTTGACGCCGGTGGGGATCTCGGCCGTCGTCAGTTGGCGGTCGCCGTAGCTGACGCGGACGTTCGCGGCGAACGTGAGCGTGTACTGGCCGATGGTGATGGAGGTTCCGCTAACCGCGCTGATGGAGCCGACGTAACTCTCGCCGTTCGGCCCTGCGCTGTTCTGGCCACCCTGGTCACCCTGGTCCCCGCTCTCGGCGACCCGGATCTCCCGGGCCACGGGCGTCGCGGAGCTTGCCCCGGATACCGCCACTTTGACCTGCTGGGTCGACGCGCCGCCACCCAGCAACCCCGCCAACGCCCCCGCGCTCATGTCGATGGTGGTGCTGGGCGCGATGGCGATCGTCTCGCTCGAACCGTTCGCTTCGGTGATGGTGATGGAGCCGTCTGCGCTGCTCGACGATGTGCCTGCGCCTGGTAGACTGAAACTCGTCACCGTGCCCGTGACCGCCCCGTTCCCGCCGTGACCGTCGGCGAGAGCAGCGGGCGCCAGGGACAGCCCTCCCGCGAGAATCCCGACCACGGCGCAGATGAGTGCCCGATTCCTCGACATGAAACTCCTCCCCCGGAGCATCATTCTCCGCACTGCGCAAAGTCGCGGCAGGCCCATAGCCATGCCGCGACAGTCTTAACGTCGTCCTCGCATGGCGGCCCGGCTGTCATAGCGCACTGCGCCTTAGACCCGTGGCTTTGCGTCCCCGGCTTTCACCGGGTTTGCCATTGGCACGCGGAGTTATTGCCTTGATCAAAGCATATCCACGTGACACAAGCAACGGTTTCCAACGTGGAGCTTTTTGCGCTGTGGCGTTTCGCGCGGTCGTGGTCGGGGGGGCGGGCCGGCCGGGAGACAAGAAGACTGCCCGTCGGCGGCCGCATGAGCTAGTGTTAGCGCCACCGCGGGCGTGAGGTGAATG
>JAJZQO010000054.1 GCA_021847575.1 Bacillota bacterium
GCCGGTTGCTCTGCTGGAGCAGTATCGAACTGCTTGAGGTCTCTCAGGAGCCGGATGCGAAAAACGCACGTCCGGTTCTGTGAGAGGGCTGACGCCGGGTTGATCACCCGGCGCCACCCTACTCGATTGGAGGCGGAGGCCGGTGGATGCGATCGATCTCGTCGTGTTCGACGTCGACGGCGTCCTGGTCGACGTGCGGGAGTCCTACCATGCCGCTGCCCGCAGCACGGTGGCGCATTTCCTCGGTCCGCGCGACGGCGGTTGGCTGAGCGAGCCGGAGATGGCCGCCCTGCGGGCCGCAGGGGGCTTCAACGACGAGTGGGACGTCGCTGCGGTGGCGATCTGGGCGCAGACCGCCGGACGGCGCGACCTCACCCTGCTCGCCCGCGCGGCGGCCGCCGCGGGCGGCGGCTGCGCGGGGGCCGTGGAGGCCTGGCAGCTCGCCGCTCAGCCGCCCAGGGACGAGGTCCTGCAGGCGTTCTGCGAGATCTATGCGGGGTCGCGGCGTGTCGAGGAGATGTACGGCATCATGCCGGTCCTCGCCACGGCACAGGAAGGGCTCTGGCAGCAGGAGCGGCGGCTTGTCGAGGCGCACGAGCTGCTGTTGCTCCCGGTCGCCAAGGCGCTCTACACCGGGCGAACCCTGGGCGAGCTGAGATCGGCGTTCGAGCGGTTCGGCTTCGGCGTCCACTTTCCCGAGAACTTCTGCCTGACGGGCGACGGTCCGTACCGCAAGCCCGACGGAGGCGGCCTGCGCTATCTCGCGCAGGCGGCCGGTGCAAGCCATGTACTCATGGTGGGCGACAATGTCGACGACTTCCGCTCGGTCGAGAACGCGCGGCAGATCGACCCGTCGCGCAGTTACGACTTCTGCGGCATTCTCGGCGGCGCCCTCGGCGATCGCGCAGGCGAAGTCTTCAGTGAATTGGGTGTCGAGGCGGTCGCCCCGTCGGCGTCGGAGCTGCTGAAGTGGCTGCGCGGCGCCTGAAGCAGGGCCTGCTCGACCGCCTGCCGGGCGAGGTCCGGTCGGTGTGGCGCACGCTTGCCGACCACGGCGACACGTATCTTGTCGGCGGCGCCTTGCGCGACCTGCTGCTCGGACGCCCGCCGCGGGACTACGACCTTGCGACGGCGCTCGGTCCGGAGCAGGCCCGGCTGATCCTCGGCTGGCCCGAGCTGGCGCTCGACGGCTTCGGCGTCCTGCACAGCCCGCGGGGCAACCTCGAAGTGGTCGCGCTGCGCAGCGAGGAGGGTTACCGAGATCGGCGCCATCCGGATGTCGTACGCTTCGGCGCATCCCTGGAAGAGGATCTGCTGCGCCGGGACTTCACCGCCAACGCGGTCGCGCTCGATGCGCGGGGGGTGCTGCACGATCCTGCGGGCGGCCTCGGCGATCTCAGGCGGGGCTGTCTGCGGACGGTTGGCCCCGCCCAGACTCGCTTCCGCGAGGACCTCCTGCGCATCCTGCGCGCATACCGGCTCGCTGGCGAACTGGGCTGGCGCCTCGATCCGGAGCTGAGGCAGGCGGCGCGTGGGCTCGCGGCCAACCTGCCGGAGGTGTCCCCGGAACGCACCGGGGAGGAGATCTGGCGCCTGATCCGGGCGCCGCGCGGCTATCTGCCGCTGCGCTGGGCGGCGGAGGACGGGGTGCTTGCGGTGGTGCTGCCGTCGCTCACACCGACGCGGCCGATCGCTGGCCCCCTGGCGCGCGTCGTCGGCTGGACGCGCGCCGACGCGGCCGCAGCCGCCGCGCAGTGGCGCCCGCTGGGCTGGCCCCGCAAGGAGCGCAAGCTTGCCGAGAAGGCCTTGCGGCTGCGCGACGACATCGCGGCCACGGGCGAGCGGCCACGCTGGCGGGAGGCGCTGGCGGAGTCCGGCGCCGACGCGGCGGACATTCTGGTGCTCGCCGGCGGCAGCCGCCGCATCGCGGCGTTTGCGCGGATGTACGGGCGAGAGGGAGTCCTGGACCGATCGCGGCTGCCCATGCGCGGCGCGGCGCTGGCGAAGGCCGAGAACTTGCGGGGTGCCGAGATCGCTGAGCGCGAGCGGGAACTGCTGCGGCAGATGTGGCGCAGGCCAGACCGACTCTGAGATGCATGCCCGAGTACGGCCGGCAGATCGCGTGCCGTCCCCAGACTGCATCCCGTATACTTGATGCCAATCCTTCGGATGCCAGCACGCGTGGGCGGTGGCGCACACATTGCAAAGGAGCGTGCGACGGTGTCAGCCGTGATCGAACTCGCAGGGATCGAATATTGGCGCGAGGGACGTCCTGTCTTGCGGGATTTCCATTGGCGCGTGGAGCGGGGCGAGCATTGGGCGGTCATCGGGGAGAACGGCTCGGGCAAGACGACGCTCCTCAACATCGTCAACGGCTACCTCTGGCCCAGGACGGGCCAGGTCACGGTGCTCGGCGCGCAGTACGGCAGCACGGACCTGCGCGAACACCGCAGGCGCATTGGCTGGGTCACATCGTCGATCGGCCGCCATCTCGTCGCGATCCGACCGGACGAGACGGCGCTGGAGGTCGTGGTGAGCGGGCGCTACGCCGTGATCGGCCTCTGGCACGGGCCCAGCGCAGATGACCAGGCCAGGGCCATGGGCATCCTCGCGGCCTTCGGCGGTGCGGACCTCGCGGCAAGGCCGTTTCGCACCTTGTCTCAAGGCGAGCAGCAGAGTGTTCTGCTCGGTCGCATGTGGATGGCCGAGGCCGAACTTCTGATCCTGGACGAACCCTGCACAGGCCTGGACCTGAGAGCGCGCGAACGCGTGCTCACCGCCCTGCGGCAACTGTGTGCCCAGGGCCAGTGCCCGACGCTCGTCTACGTTACGCACCACGTCGAGGAGATCCTGCCGATCTTCACGCACGCGCTGCTGATCAAGGACGGCAGGGCCCTGGCCGCTGGCCCGAAGGCCGAGGTGCTGAACGGCGGCCGCCTCAGCGAGGCGTTTGGTGTGGACGTTGACGTGCGCTGGCAGTCCGGTCGGCCGTGGGCCATGGTCGTCTGAGAGATCGCCTGCCGCCGCCGGGACAGGGACTGGGCGGAGGCGCCCGGTTCCTCCGGCGTTCTGGGCGATGCCTGTTCGAGCCAAGGAGGGTCCATGCGCCTGGGCGGATAGAGGCCGAGCGCCGTGTAGGTGTCGCGACGCACGATGCCGTCCGCGCGCAGGTTGTGGATCTTTTGGAACTCTGTCACGGCCTGCGTCAGCTGCGCTGTGAAGACGCCCGAGAGCGGACCCTTGTATAGGCCCAGAGCGGCGAGCGCCCGCTGAACATCGCTGACCTCGCTGCCGCGCGACCCTTCGACGATGACGCGGCGGGGCGGCGTGCCGACGATGTCGACAGGCGTGCCTTCCTGGACCCAGACGTAGACCAGTTCGACGTCGCGGTTGAACATGCGCACGCAGCCGTGCGATGCGAAACTGCCGATCGAGCCCGGGTTGTTCGTGCCGTGTACGCCGTAGATGCCGTAGGGCACGGAAAGCCGCAGCCAGCGCGTGCCGAAGGCTCCGCCCCAGACGGCCTTCTCGGCGATCTGCCAGTTACCGAGCGGCGTCGGGGTCGACGGCTTGCCGACCGCAACCGGGAAGGTCCGGTAGAGGGTGTTGCCCGAGTACACGCCGAGGGTTCGGCGGTCCGTGTCGATAACGATGCGCACCGGCTCTTTGGGGCGCGCCTCCCGAGGGACTTGCGTGGTCAAGGCAGGCGGCGCGGCGAGCGCGAAGCAAGGCAGCACAGCAAACCCTCCCGACGTGCATTGCATCGCCGCTAGCGTGCGCGTCGGCGGGCCCGCCGAGCCGTTCCCAGGGGGCGAAGTCACGTCCCGTGTGGCGAAAGCGCTGCGTGCCTGGACCGTTCATGCAAATGGACAGACGGATTCGGCTTCCTGCAACAGGCGTCGTGTACGCGGTTTGGTCAGACCTCTTATGCGACGGCGGATGGGTGCGGCGAGAGGCTGTTCGACACTGTGTGGGCAGGCCACAGGGCCTCGCCACGAGGAGTCGGGCAGCGGCGCGTGGCTCTCTTACTCCACGCCAAACTTCCCACCCAGATCAGCTCACCGCTTTCTTCAAAAGAGCGACGATCCTCGTCTCTTCGGCGGCAGTCAGGTGCCTTGGCGCCGGGGGCGTTGCCCGCACCCCAGCCTGGCCGCCCGGTGCCCGGTTCCCTGTCCCGCTTGGCCGGCGGGGAGGGGAGCGGGGACAGCTGTTTGCCCGAGGTTTTCTCCTTGCCCCCTGGTCGCGGATGTGTGCGCAGATGTGCACCGGGGAATCGGCGACTGAGACCGGCATGGCACAATGAGCCGCGCCGGTACGTCCTACCGCCTCAGTTGCGCAACCGCCCGGGCAAGTGCGCGCCCCGCCTGTGTTCCCTCGCGGGAGAACACGGCGGGCTGGCCCAGCGGCGACGGCACGTGCACCAACGCGCCACGCGACGAGCGGTAGGCGCGGCCGGTCCAGATCTCCCGCCAGTCGCCCTGAGGGAGGTAAACGTCAAGCGAACGAACGCCTGGCCCGAAGACCGGCGCGACGAGCACGTCGCGGCCCAGCATGAACTCGCGGCTGCCCAGGGCGTAGGCCCGCGGATCTTCGGGATAGTTGAAGAAAAGCGGCCGGTCGAGCGGCGCGTCGGTCCGCATGGCTGCCTGCATCAGGTGGCTGCGGTAGGGCGCCAGGACCACGTAGAGATCAACCATGCGGCGGAGATCGCCCATGACAGCTGGCGAGCTCCAGAGCTGCGCGTTCTTCGCCGGCAAATTGCCCTCGTGGCCGCGCATCAGGCTTGTGAAGGCGTCCACCTCGACCCAGCGCATCAGGAGCTCCGGCGTTCGCACATAGTGCAGCGGGAACTGCACCAACGAGGTGAAGCCGCCCATATCGCCGTGGGCGGTGGGAAAGCCGGAGAGTCCTGCGCTCAGCAGAGCGGTGACAGAGGACGCAAGGCCGTTCTCGCCGCCCCAGCTCTCGAGCTGGTCGCCGAGCCAGAGGGCAGGCAGGTAGGCTTGGCTGCCGCCGAATGCGGAGCGCAGGAAGACGAGGTCCTTTCCCCGACGCCCGCTCGCGTTCAGCACTTGCGCGTTGAGATGGGCCCAAAGCACCGGATACAGGTCGTGCGCGGCTACGCTCGACGGCCCCTTCGCGAGCTTCGCGTCGAGGGGCAGCTCCTCGCCGAAGTCGGCCATCCAGCCGTCGAAGCCGTTGCCGATCAATTGCCGGCGCATGATGCCCTGCAGCCAGGCGACGGCCCCTGGATCCGTCAGGTCCAGGAGGTACGCGGTGTTGCCGGGATAGTGGAAGGCGTAGGGCACGCCCCTGGCCGTCTCCACAAGGTAGCCCCTGGCCTTCGCGACCAGGTAGAGGTTCTGCGGACCTGCTGGCTTGCCGGTGTCGGTCAGGAACGGATTGATGTAGCCGAGCAGCTTGATGCGTCTGCGCTGCAGGAAGGCGAGCAGCTTCCGCCAGTGCGGGTAGTGCGACGTGTCCAGCCGCCAGTTCCACACGACCTGCTCGCCGAAGCTCGTGCGGTGGAGGCCCGACCAGTCCTGGATCCAGAGACCTGTCACCTTGACGCCGTGGCCGAGCAGGGCATGCAGGTGTGCGAGCACCGCCCGCGTGCCGCCCTCCGCGGCGACGATCAGCCCGTGCTGCGTCCAGGCGGGGAGATCCTGGGCCTGGCCCGTTGCGACCCTGTACGCCCTCAGGAGCCCTGCCGGCGTCGATCCTGCGAAGATGAGGCCATGGGCTTCCCGGCCGTCCACCTCGAGCTGGCCGATATCGCCCTGGGTCAGGTTGAAGGCCTGATAGCCCGTGTTCTCGCTGTAGAGCGCCTGCATGCTGCTTGTCAGAAAGAACGGCACGGGAGCGTAGGTGTTGTAGTAGTGGCCGCCGGCGCCGTGGTCAACCAGGTCTGCAAGGAGCGTGAGCGGCTGACGACCGCGGCCGTAGCCGTGCTCCTGCGGCAGCATCGGCACGACGTGCCCCTGCATGTCGAGCAGACTGAACTGCGCGCCGAAACCGTAGTAGCCTTCTTGCGGCGAAGACGCCCAGTCGAGGTAGACGCGGTTGGCCGGCGCCCCGACGCGGAGGTGGTAGGCCAGTGCGGCCGGGCCCTGCGGGCGCAGCGCCAACATGTAGGGGACAGGCCTGCCGAAGGCTGGCGCGAGCTCGCCACGGATGGTGACAGTTCCGTGCCGCTCGGCGACGGCTGCGATCGTCTGGCCGGCGTAGGTGGCGGCAAGGACGCGGCGCACCGCGAAGTAGCCGAGTTGGCCGGAGGCGTTCATCGCGCCGACGGCGGCCCCGAGAAACGCCGCATGCGCCGGGGTCGCGAACACCAGGTGTGAGCGGGAGGCGCCGCAGCGCACCCTGAGCTGGCCCTGGCGTCCGTCCCAGATCACCGCGAACCTGCCGGCTCGGAATTTGAGCGTGCGCAGGAGGTGCGGCGCCACAGCGAGGGCGCCCGCGGCGGGTGCGTCCCCCTGCCCGGCCCACGATGACATCGCCGCCGTGGCGAAGGCGAACGCGGCGAGCAGCACGGAAGCGGCCACGGGGAGCAGGGCAGGGCGAGGACGGTGTTTTTTTGCCGAAGGCACGACGAGGCCTCTTCTCACGCGAAAAGGTTTCGGGACGTCATTTCTGGCGACCGGGTCGCGCTTCCTTCCGCCACCTGCGCCGTGATGCGGGCGCAGACCGGGCACGCTAAATGGGGGGATGCTGCTTGCAGCTGCTCTGGCCCATTGCCCTCCTGGCCCTGTTGCAGGGCTCGCAGACGTCTGCCCGCGTGCTCACCCATGTGCAGACCAGGCGCCCCGTCATCGCCATCACGATCAACGACGGGCCGGACGGCCGCGTCGTGCCGGCCATGCTCAGGCTTCTGCGCAGCCGCGGCGCCAAAGCGACCTTCTTCGTCAGCGGCAGGGACATCGCGGACGACCCGCAGATGCTGCTCGAGATCCAGGCGGCGCAGTGCGAGGTCGGCGGCCATGGCTACGACCACGGCAACATGCGAGGCTGGTCAGCCGCCAAGGCAGGCGGGCAGCTGTCGCGGACCGACCGCCTGATCAGGGACGCCACCGGTGCTCCGCCGCGTTTCTTCCGGCCACCTTGGGGCCTGCTCGATCGCAGCCTGGAACAGGTCGCACTGGCGCGCGGCGAGCGCATCGCGCTCTGGAACGTCGGCGGCGGCGACGAGACGGTGCATGTCTGGCCGCGCACCCTCCACCCCGGAGATATCATCGCCCTGCGCGACGACGGCGAAGGCCTGCGCCGCCTCAGGCAAGCTCTCGATATGGCCGGCCGGTTCGGCCTGCAGCCTGTGACGCTCTCGGCGCTTCTCGAAGACTGAGGTTCCGCCCCAGCCTGCCGCACTTGCCTGGTAGCGGTAAGATGAAAGCATCCGAGCCTGTGCAGGGGGAGCATGGACTTGGGGCAGGCCTTCCCTGGCCGTCATTGGCGACATGCGGCGCTGCTGATCGGCTTCATACTCTCGGGCCTGGGCATCTTCGCGGCGCCGCTGCGCAGTGCCCTTGGCGCCGCCATGCCGTTCGTGCAGGCTTTGCACAGCTACGGCGGGCTACTCTACGGACTCGGCCTCGCGATCGCTTCGCTCCGGCTCTTTCCCTGGCCGCCAGGCGGCGCGCGGCCGCGGCACCAGATCGCCTTCGCGCTTGTCTGGCTGCTGGTGCTGTCCGGGCTCGGGCTGCTGCTCGGCCGTGGCGCCGTCGCGGCACTGGCCACCTGGGTGCACGCTTTGGTTGCGGCGGGTCTCGTCGCCTGGCTCGTTGCGCATCTATTCGATGAGCGGCCCAGGATCGCGCCGAGGCGGCCCAGGCCGGATGGCCCGCCTCGGCCCGGCCTGCCGCGCAGGGCATTCCTGCGCTGGGGCGTCGGCAGCCTGCTGGCCCTTCCCGCCGCGTACTACCTGCCTGGCATGCTGCGCCTCGGCGTTGGCGCCGCACTGGGCGGAAAGCCGTCCGCGGGCCTCAGCGAGACATCCGGGAGCCTGCCGGGCTTTGTGCCCTATACGGTGACAGGTGGCTTTCCCGCGATCTCTCGCGCCGACTACCGCCTGCGCGTCGACGGCCTGGCTGCCGGAGCGCGCGCGTTCGATCTGCAACAGCTCAGGGCAATGCCGAATCGCCTGCGGCGCCTGGACTTCACCTGCGTCACCGGCTGGGCCGTGGACGGCGTCAGCTTCCGCGGCGTCGACCTGCAGGAGCTGCTTCTCGGGCTCGGCTGGCTGCCGGCGCACAGGCCCTGGATAACGTTCAGGTCCGGCGATGGGTTGTACTGGGACGGCCTCGACGCCGTGCAGATCGCGCGCTACAGACCGCTCGTGGCCTGGGAGATCGACGGTCAGCCGTTGCCCAGGGCGCAGGGCGCGCCGGTGCGGCTCGTCGTGCCGGGCATGTACGGCTACAAGTCCGTCAAGTGGCTCACTGCCATCGCGCTCGGACAGGACGCGGTCATGGGCTACTGGGAGCAGTACGGCTATCCCGAGAACGCCTATATCGGCAGCTACCAGAGCCTTTGAGCACCGGGTGTCCCCAACAGGCGGAGGGCAGACTGAGTGGAGCGGCGGCGCGCCTATGCCGCGACGTGCCCCGACGTCTATACTATGGATGCATAAACCAGTTCGGTTCGGGAGGAACACACCCTTTGGACCGTCCCATCGCAGTCGTCGGGGTGCCGATGGACCTCGGCTCCGGCCGGCGCGGCGTCGACATGGGTCCCTCCGCCATCCGTTACGCGGGTCTCAAGCAGCGCCTCGAACGCATCGGACGCACGGTCGTGGACCTTGGCGACTTGAAGGTGCCCCTGCCTGAAGAGAGCCACGTCGGCGACCCGAGGCTCAAGTATCTGGACGAGATCGTGGCGAGCTGCCTCCAGCTTGGCGAGATCGTGGACGGCATCATCGGGCGCCGCGAGTTCCCCCTCGTGCTGGGAGGCGATCACGCGATCGCGATCGGCACCATCGCCGGAGTCGCCCGGGCGGAGGCGGATGCCGCCGTGATCTGGTTCGACACCCACGGCGACTTCAACACCGACGAGACCACCCCTTCCGGCAACATCCACGGCATGCCTCTCGCGGCGTCCGTCGGGCGCGGCAACCCCGCGCTGCTCGCCGCGCGCGGCGGAGCGCCGCCGATCCGCGAGCAGCGGGTGGTGGCCATCGGCATCCGCGAACTCGACCCCCCGGAACGCGAAGCCTTGCGGCAGTCGGACGTCAGGGTGTTCACGATGAGCGACATCGACAAGCTGGGCATGCGCGAGGTGATGCGGCAGGCCCTTGTGCATGTCGAGGGAGCGGCAGGCGTCCACGTCAGTTTCGACATGGACGTCATGGACCCCGACATCGCTCCTGGGGTCGGCACGCCGCACCAGGGCGGGATCACCTACCGCGAGGCGCACCTTGCGATGGAAATGCTCTACGATGCGGGCATCCTGAGATCCATGGAGATCGTCGAGGTGAATCCGATCCTGGACATTCAGAACCGTACCGGTCGGCTCGCAGCCGAACTGGCGCTTTCCGCCCTCGGCCAGCGCATCCTTTGAGCCGCGGTCCGCTGGCGCTGGTGGCGGGCCTCGTGCTGGCGGCGGGGATCGCCGCGGCCTGGGGGGGACTCGCCGTGCGCGGCCCGGTCCTCTGGCAGGTGTCACCGGAGCCCGGTGCCACTCTGAGACTGCGCCAGGTTCCCGTTGAGGCACAGCTGACGCGCTCCTACACGGGCTACGCGACGCTCTACGTGGACGGCAGGGCGGTCATCTCGGGTCTGCCGGCACCTTACATCAGCTACCTGCCTGCGCAGCCGCTCGCATCCGGCCGCCACTGGCTGGCTATCGATGTCGTGATGCCCGGGCGCACCTTCCACTACAGCTGGTCTGTCGTGGTGGCCAAGGATGCGCAGAAGTCCGTGGCACCCTACGACGCCGACACGTACAGTGCACTTGAGGCCGTGAACCGGATCCGTTCAGCCGCGGGGATACCGCCCTGGCGGCTTTCCCTGTCGCTTGAAGGGGCGGCCCGCGCACACACGCTGTTCTTCCTGCGCAATCTGCACCGCTACGGCCGGACGTTGACGGACTCCGTACACCAGGAGAAGCCGGGCTGGCCGCTGTTCGTCGGCCGCACGCCTTGGTCCCGCGACGTCGCCTTCGGCTACGACGGCGATGGCGACAGCGAGGTGATGGCGTTCGGTGTCGGCGCGCAGGAGGCCGTGCAGCTCTGGCTCGACTCGATCTACCACCGCTTCGGTCTGCTGGACCCGGGACTCACGAGCATGGGATTCGGCATCGCCGGCGAGGCGTCGAAGAGCCCGGACCTTCCCGTCACCACCTTGAACGCCGGGTTCGAGAGCCGCAGCGAGGTGCCGAACGGGCGCGCGATCATCTGGCCCGTATCCGGCATGACCGCCGTGCCGCGCCGCTTCACGGCGGGGGAGATCCCCGACCCCCTCCAGAATTTCCGTGGCGGCCGTTACCCCGCAGGCTACCCGGTGACCGTCTCGTTCTTCGGCCTCGGCGTGAAGGAGCTCAAGGTCACCGCCGCGTCCCTGACGGGGGCCGGCCGGACTGTGGCCTGCCACCTCCTGACACCGCAGGTCGAGAAGAATCCCGCGGAACTCGGCATGAGCGTGGCGCTCATCGCGGTCGACCCCCTGAAGTCGCTGACGGCGTACCGGGCCAGCTTCGCCGGCCGATACCGCGACGGGTCCGGCTGGCATCCGTTCCAGCTCCGGACCAACTTCACGACCGGCAGCGCCTGAGCCGAAGGCAGGACAAGAACGAATAGGGCTTGCATGAAATACAATAAGCACGTATACTGATGCCGCAGCGGAAAGGGAGGGGTTGTCGTTGCTGGTGGGACGGCGGCAGGCGGCCTCTCCTCTTTCCCTGACTATCTCCTCGCGACGATAGGCGGGTTCAGCCCGGTCCGGGGGCCATCATGGCCTCGGATAGGATGAACCCGCCTATCATTTTATGCATGAGTTATGAAGGGAGAGGATCCCCGTGTCGATGACCGCGATCAGTCTCCAGGGTCAGGACCTCCTTACCTTAGGGGATCTTTCCGCAGGACAGATCATGGGTCTGCTCGAGGCAGCCGCGAGTCTCGAAGGGCGGCAGGCCGACGTGCTCAAAGGGCAGACGCTCGGGCTGCTGTTTCGCAAGCCGTCGACGCGGACGCGCGTCAGCTTCGAGGTGGCAGCGCTCCACCTCGGCGCGTCCACCATCTACATGACCGAGGACCAGATGCAGCTCTCCCGCGGCGAAACGGTGGGCGATACGGCGCGCGTCCTGTCGCGCTACCTCCAGGCCCTCGTGGTGCGCACAGGTGCCCACGGGGAGATCGAGGAACTGGCGGCGGCCGCGAGCGTGCCTGTCCTGAACGCCCTGACCGACCACTACCACCCGTGCCAGGTGCTTGCCGACCTCAAGACGATCCGTGAGGTCAAGGGCACCCTGACCGGCATCGAGGTGGCCTATGTCGGCGACGGCAACAACATGCTCCAGGAGTGGATCCAGGCGGCGTCGCGGCTCGGCATGACGCTGCGCGCCGCGACCCCCGCGGGCTTCGGACCGGCGCCGGAGGTGCTCGGCCTGCCGCATGTGCAGGCACATCCGCCGCAGCTCCTGCACGACCCGCTCGAGGCTGTCGCCGGGGCCGACGTGGTGATCACCGACACCTGGCTCTCGATGGGCCAGCAGGACTCCGCAGGGAAGCGGCAGGCCTTCGCGGGCTTCACCGTCGACGGGGCCATGATGGCCAAGGCGCGTCCAGACGCCATCTTCCTGCACTGCCTGCCGGCACATCGCGGCGAGGAGGTTACGGACGAGGTGCTGATGGGGTCGCAGTCGCGGGTATTTGACGAGGCCGAGAACCGGTTGCACGTGCAGAAGGCCGTGCTGTGGGCCGTGCTGGCAGCCTAGGAGGAGAAGCACATGACGAAGAGACTGGTTCTGGCGTACTCCGGCGGGCTCGACACATCGGTGGCGATCCACTGGCTGACGGCCAAGGGATATGACGTGATCGCGACCACGATCGATGTGGGGGAGTCCAAGGACAACGAGACTCTCGCGAAGCGGGCGTTCGGCGCCGGCGCCGTGGATGTGCGGGTGATCGACCTCAAACAGGAGTTCGCGACCGAGTTCCTCTGGCCGGCGCTCAAGGCGAATGCGCTCTACCAGGGGCGCTACCCTCTGGCCACCGCTCTCGCGCGGCCGCTCCTCGCGAAGGCGCTCTGCCAGGTCGCGGACGAGACCGACGCGGTGGCGATCGCGCACGGATCGACGGGCAAGGGCAACGACCAGGTGCGCTTCGACGTTGCCATCGCCACGCTGCGGCCGGGCACCCAGATCGTGGCCCCCGCGCGCGAGTGGGGCCTGACGCGGGCCGAGGAGATCGCGTACGCCGCCGAGTACGGCATTCCGGTCCAGGCCACGCTCGACGCTCCTTTCAGCGTCGATGCGAACCTCTGGGGGCGCAGCGTCGAGGGCGGCGTGCTCGAGGACCCGTGGACGTCGCCGCCGGAGGCCTGCTACGAGTGGACCGAAAACCCCGACACCGCCCAGCCCCGGGAGGTCGCAGTGACGTTCGAGGCTGGCGTGCCGGTCGCGGTCGACGGTGTGCAGTTCGCCCCGGTGCAACTGATCGCCGAGGCGCAGGCCATCGCCGGCGCCGCGGGGGTCGGGCGCATCGACCTGATGGAGGACCGGCTGGTGGGCATCAAGTCCCGCGAGATCTACGAGGCGCCCGCGGCCACGCTGCTCATCGCCGCGCATCAGGAACTCGAGTTCCTGACCCTGCCGCGCGAGCTCCTGCAGCACAAGGCGGGCATCGAGCAGACATTCGCGCAGACGGTCTACAACGGGCTCTGGTTCACGCCGCTCAGGGAGGCCCTGCAGGCCTACGTCACGTCGACGCAGGCCGCCGTGACGGGCGAGGTGCGCCTGAGGCTCGCCCATGGCAAGGTTACGGTCGTGGGGCGCAAGTCGCCGTACTCGGTCTACAGCCATGACCTCGCCACCTACGACAAGGGCGACCTGTTCGACCACACGGCGGCGGTCGGCTTCATCGCGCTCTACGGGCTCCAGTCCCAGGCGTATGCCCAGGCACAGAAAGCCCAGACCCATGCCTGATGGCGGGGAGAAGTCCCTGATCTGGGGCAGCCGCTTCAGCCAGGGACCCCATCCGCTCTTCTTCGCCTATGGGCGCTCGATCGGGTGGGACCAGCGGCTGGCGCCGGAGGACATCCGGGGCTCCATCGCGCACGTGCACGCGCTCAGGGCCGCCGGGGTCCTGAGCGCGGACATCGCGCAGGAGCTCGAAGGGGCGCTTGGGCGCATCGCGGAGGACCTCGCGCATGGCGAGGTCCTCCCCATCCTGCCGTCGGACGAGGACGTGCACGGCGCCATCGAGCGCCTGCTGGGGCCGGTCGGCGCCTACCTGCATGCGGGCCGCTCGCGCAACGACCAGGTGGCCCTCGACTTCCACCTGTTCTGCAAGGAGGCGGCGACCGGCCTCGAGCAGGCCACGGCCCGCATGCAAGGGGCACTGCTCGGTCTCGCCGAAGCCCAGGGCCTGAAGCTCTGGTGGGGCATGACGCACCTGCAGACGGCGCAGCCGGTGCTCGTGGCGCATCACCTGCTCGCCTACTTCTGGATGTTCGAACGCGACCGCCGTCGCTTCGCCTGGGCGCGGCAGCAGGCGGACTGCTCGCCGCTCGGGGCAGGGGCTCTGGCCGGTGCCGGGCTTCCCCTGGATCCTCGCGCGACGGCGCAGGAACTTGGCCTTGGCGGCATCTACGAGAACAGCATGGACGCCGTGTCCGACCGCGACTTCGCTCTGGACCTCGGCCACGCGGCGGCCACGGCCGCCTTGCACCTCTCGCGTCTCGGCGAGGAGATCGTGCTCTACGCGTCGCCGGGTTACGGCCTGATCGGCCTGCCGGACGACTTCGCGAGCGGTTCGTCGATGATGCCGCAGAAGAAGAACCCGGACGGCGCTGAGCTGATGCGGGGGCGCGCCGGCAGGGTGATCGGCAGGCACCTTGGGCTGATGACCACCGTCAAGGGCTTGCCGCTCGCCTACGTCCGTGACCTGCAGGAGGACAAGGAGGCCCTGTTCGAGATCGTCGACACGACGCTCGACAGCCTCGTGCTGGCGGCCGCGATGGTGCAGCGGCTCGAGGTAAGGGGCGTTGAGATCCCGGCAGGCGACCTCTCGCTCGCCACCGACCTCGCGGATTACCTGGTGCGTTGCGGCGTGCCGTTCCGAAAGGCGCACCACATCGTCGGTGAGGCCGTGCAGGCGGCGATCCAAGCCGGTGGAAACTTCACCGGGCTGGCAACGGCGCGGTGGCAGGAGTTGTCGCCGCATTTCACGGCCGATGCCCTGCACTCCCTGCTCGACCCGCGCCAGGCGCTCGAGCGGCGCAGCGTGCCCATGGGCACCGCGCCGGCCCAGGTGTCGAGGCAACTGCGCGAGGCGCGGCAAACCCTTGAGGGCGCGCTCTGAGACTCAGGATTTCGGCCAGTCGCGGAGCAGCAGGTACGAACCGAGGGCGAGGGCCGCGACGCCCGCGAGGCGCCAGGGGGAGAAGGGCTGCGCCTTGGTGCCCAGGAGGCCGAACATGTCGATCGCCGCGGCCATCAGGACCTGGGCCACGACGATGAACGTCGTTGTGCGCACCATGCCGAGCCGCGGCACCGCGCTGGCCACGAGCAGCGTGATGGCGATGCCGGCCGGTCCCGAAAGCCAGATGTAAGGTCCGGCGCGGGCTGGTTGCAGCGGCTGCGGCGAAAAGATCAGCGCCGCGGCTACCGCTACCGCCGTGCCGATCACGTAGACCGACGCAAGCATCCAAAGCAGGCCCATGAGGCGGCCGAGCGTGGCGTTCATCGCGCCCTGCACCGCCATCAGGGCTCCCGACACGATCGCCCATACCACTCCCATGCTCCGAGTCTGCCGCTTGCGCCAGGGGCTATGCGGCCACGTGCGCGGCAGCGGGAACGCCTGGGGGACGCCGCGCAGCGGGCGGCGTCCCCCAAGGTGCCTGTGGGCGGGAAGCCTCTGGCAGAGGCCTTCCGCCGCTGCGCAACCGCTCCCGACGAAGCAGGAAGCCAAGGCCAAAACGACCCCTGCGTGGTGTTGGCAAGTCCAACGGAACGGTTCAGCTGCCTATGTCGGCCTGCATCTCGCGCCACGCGTCGCGTGCCTCCTCGACCGAGCCCTCGTCCTCGATCGTCGAGATGTCGCCCGGATCCTTCTTGAGGATGACCGCCTTGAACACGCGCCGCATGATCTTGCCGCTGCGGGTCTTCGGCAGCGAGCGGACGAAGTTGATCTCGCCGACGACGACCACGGCGCCCAGTTCGTCGCGTACCGTCTTCAGGAGCTCCTGCTTGAGTTCCTCCGCAGGCTCCCGTCCGCTGCGCAGAACGATGAAGGCGGAGACGACCTCGCCTCTGAGCTCGTCCGGCCTGCCAGTCACCCCGGCCTCCGCGACGGCCGGGTGGCGCAAAAACGCCGTCTCCACCTCGATCGTGCCGATTCGGTGGCCGGCGATCTTGATGATCTCGTCGGCGCGGCCGCTGAACCAGACGTAGCCGTCCTCGTCGAGGTGCACCGCGTCGCCCGTGAAGTAGGTGCCGGGAATGCGCTCCCAGTACTCGCGGGCGTAGCGGGCGGGGTCCTGCCAGATCGTCGGCGTCAGGGACGGGAACGGCCGCGTCAGGACAAGGATGCCCTTCTCGCCGCGCGGGACCGGCTCGCCCTCGGGGGTGCGCACCTCCGCGAAGCAGCCCGGAATCGGCAGGCCCGCGGCGCCCGGCTTGATCGCCGAAAGACCGAGACCCCAGGCGTTGGCCATCACCGGACCGCCGGTCTCGGTCTGCCACCAGTGGTCGATGACCGGGATGCGGTCCTGGAAGAGATCCTTCTGCATCCACTCCCAGGCTGGCGGGTTCAGTACCTCGCCCGCCGAGAAGACGCGCTCGAGCGCCGAGAAGTCGCAGCCCGCGGCCGCTGCCGTGCCGTGCGCCATGAGCATGCGGACCGCCGTCGGCGCGGTGAAGATGCCGCTGACTTTCTCCCGCTCGACGATCCTGTAGAAGCTGCTGGGTGACGGGTAGTCGATCGCGCCTTCGTAGGCGATCGTCGTGGCGCCGATCAGGAGGGGCGCGTAGACGATGTAGCTGTGGCCGACGACCCAGCCGATGTCCGACGTGGACCACCAGACGTCTTCCGGCTTCATGCCGAACACGACGCGCGCCGCGGAGTGGATGCCGACGGCGTAGCCGCCGTGGACGTGCACGGCGAGCTTCGGGCTCGCCGTTGTGCCCGACGTCGCGAGGATGTACGCCGGCTCGTTGGACTCCATCTCCTCGTACGCGTCGGACTGACCCTCTCCTTGGGCCAGGAACTCCCGCCAGCCGATGTCGCGGTTTGGCACGAGGTCTGGCTGTCCCTCGCCGCGGCGCAGGACGACGACCCGCTCCACCTTGACCTGCTCGAGCGCCTTCTCGACGATCGGCATCAGCCAGACCGTCTTGCCCTTGCGCTGCGTCCGGTCGGCCGCGAGGAGCACCTTCGCGCCCGCGAGCTGGATGCGCTCGGCCAGCGCCGAGCCGCCGAAGCCGGCAAAGACGACGATGTGGATCGCGCCGATGCGGGCGCAGGCCAGCATCGCGATGATCGCCTCGGGCATGGTCGGCATGTAGATCGCGACGCGGTCCCCGCGCCCCACGCCGATGCCGCGCAAGGCCCGCGCGACGCGCTTCACCTCGTCGAGCAGCTGCGCGTAGGTGTAGGTCCGCCGCTCGCCCCACTCGTTCAGGCCGATGAGAGCGGCGTGCCCGGCACGACCGTGCTTCACATGGTGATCGACGGCGTTGTACGCGAGGTTGGTCTTGCCGCCTGCGAACCAGCGGAACGTCGGCGGTGTCCAGTCGAGGACGCGGTCCCACTTGCGGAACCAGGGCAGGGCCTCGGCCTGGCCGGCCCAGTAGGCATCCGGCTCGGCCTGGGCTTCAAGCATTGCTCGCTTCGTCGCCGGATGAACGTACTCCATACAGCCACCATCCTCGCCATGTGGTAGAAGAGGAGTTTCGCGAGAAGCGGCGAACCTTCCTGCCAATTCCAGAAGAATTGGAGGGCGATACGACAGGGTTCCTAAGGTGCTTGGCGCGGGTCGGCAGGGACCACGGTATGCGCCGACGTCGACCGCGCCGCCCACGCCACGGTCCCGGTACCGGACGCAAAGTACGAAGGGAGCTTTGAGCATGCCAGAGAACCGCTCGCTGTCCGTCGCTGACCCAGGTCCCCTGGGACTTGCAGCCTTCGCACTGACGACGTTCCTCCTGAGCCTGGCGAACGCCGGCATCCTCAAGGGAACAGGACCGAACATCGTCATCCCCGTAGCGCTGCTCTACGGCGGCGCGGCGCAGATCATCGCCGGCATCTTCGAGTTCTTCAACCGCAACACGTTCGGCGCCACCGCGTTCACGTCGTACGGCGCGTTCTGGATGTCGTTCGCCGGCATCTTCCTGTTCCCGGGCGTAGCTTCGGCGCTTGGACCGAACTCGGTCCCGCTCTTCCTGCTCGCCTGGACGATCTTCACGTTCTACATGATGCTGGGCAGCTTCCGCCTGAACGCCGCCCTGACAACCGTCTTCGTCCTGCTGTTCCTGGCCTTCCTGACGCTGACCATCGGTGCGTTCGGCACCTCGTCGATGACGACCATCGGCGGGTACATCGGCATCCTCACCGCTCTGGCGGCTTGGTACACCTCGGCCGCGGGCGTCGTGAACAGCGTCTCGGGCAAGGTCGTGCTGCCCGTCGGACCCTATAGCCGGTCCGCGTAGAGCACCGGCGGACTGCTGCGGTCGCCCCGGTCGGGCGCCGGATGCGAAGCGGGCGGGGCCGCGTGTGCGGCCCCGCCCGTCCTGGTGCGCCCGGCATGGGCGCCGACTTGGCGGTGAAAGTCCGCTATGGGCGAGGCAGCACGAGCCCATTAGCCAAGAGCAACTGCACAGCCCGCGAGGGGGTGTGGGGAGGAAGCTGGAGGCAAATC
>JAJZQO010000055.1 GCA_021847575.1 Bacillota bacterium
CGGCACCGCCCTTGCCTTCGCGTGCAGCAGCGCATCGACCTCGCTTGCCGAGAATCTCCGCTGCCCTGTCGGCAGACGCACAGGATGCAACCGTCCCGCCTTTTCCCAACGGTAAACGGTCCGCACTGTCATGCCGAGACGATCTGCAACCTGTCCAGTAGAAAGCATTTGTTCATGGTTCATGTTTCCAGTTTGGGATTGACGTCTGGCCCTGTCAAGTAAAGTCCGTGACTTAGATTAACTCCAGTACCTGGCCGATCGTCGGTCCTTCGGGTTGTCCCTTGGCCATCACATATGCCTCCCGCAGTGGTCTCGCTCTCGCCGTCCGGGCACGGTCCTCCTGTCCCTGTGGGTTCTGTTCAGGCACCTATGTTCCTGCGCAAGGCACTGAAGCAGTCAGTCGCATCTGGACGAAGGAGACGCAGAACATACTGCCGAACGCGTCGAGGAGGTGATCACCTTGCCATCCCTCAAAACGTGCGCGCCCAAGCAGAGGCTGCGCTCCAGACCTACTGCGATCTTTTAAGGGCATGTGCATGTGTCCGCGACGACGTCCGGTTCGAGGTTGTGCTGCGCGGCGACGCTGCCACGATCTAAGAACGCCAGTTCCTCTCGCCCGGTGACCGAGGCGGCGTGTGGTCGCGTCTCGCGGTGGCCCGGTTTCGCTTCGATGCCGGGACGCGGCGCTAACACTCCACTGGGCCGACTTGCCGCTGGCACGTCTACGATGACTTGAAGCCGTCCAAAAAACGTGAGGAGCTGATCGCCGAGGCCGACGCGGATCCGACCTGCATCTTCCGGCGCTGACGGTCGCCTCACTGTGCCCGAGGTCTCCCGTTCTTAAGTGGAGGTGCATCCCATGCGAAAGCTTCAGAAGGTCGGTCCTCACGAGTGGCGTTTTCGCTGGCCACAAGACTTCTACGACGAAGCGCTCATCATGGACGACGCCATCGAACTGGCCGCACAGGGCGACGAGGGAGAAGCCGAGCGCCGCCTGAGAGCTGTCCTCGAACGGTCCCCCGAGCACATCGACATCATGCAGGCTCTCGCTCAGGTCCTCAACCATACGGATCGGAAGGAGCAGGCTGGGACGCTCTGGAGGAAGGCGGTGGACCTTGGCCGAAGCGCCTTCCCACCGCGCGCCTTCAAGGTCGGCCGTGACCTGCTTGAGTGGGATTGGCTCGAGAACCGGCCGTTCCTGCGCTGTCTTCGGGGGCTCATGTACCACAGCCATTTCGACCTGGGCGAGACGAACAAGGCGCTGGATCTGGCGTACGAACTACTCGCCCTGAACCCGCGCGACAACCAGGGTGTACGCGCCTCCGCGATGTCGTGGCTGCTGGCTGCCGGCCGTGACGTGGAGGCAGTCGAGCTCGCAGAGCGATACCCGGACGACTTCTTCCCCGAGACCACCTACGGTCGCGCCCTGGCGCTGTACCGGCTCGGGAGGACGCCTGAAGCCGACTCGACCTTGAAGGCGGCGATCGACAACCTGCCGGCAGTTACCGCCGAACTGCTGCGGGACACACATCGCGCTCCCAGCAATGCGCACAGCGGATATGAGTCGATAGGCGGCACGGACCAGGCGTACAACTACTGGGAGGTTGACGGCCAACTCTGGGAGGGTTCCGGCGATGCGCTGGATTGGCTGCGGCGCATCCAAAGTGAAGTCTCCACCGTCGACGACTTCCACGCCACGGTCAGGCGCGGAAGTCGAAGACGGCCTTGAGTGGGCGGTTCGGTCCAGCGACGAGCTGGCGGCGCAGGGCCTGGCGGTAATCGTGCAGCCGGTAGCGGTCCGTGACCAGCGCGTCGAAAGCGCCGCCGTCCGGTTTGGCGAAGTCGTCGAGAACCCAGCTGAACGTGTGGCGCCCGTCCGACTCGCGGCCGTAGCCGAAGCAGCCGATCAGATCGAGTTCGTTCGCCCAGATGAAAGACCAGTCCACGTCGACGGGCCCGGCCGTGCCCAGCAGCACGAGCGCGCCGCCGTGTCGCGTGACGCGCAGGCTGTCGCGCAGGCTCGCCTCGGAGCCGACGCAGTCGTAGACGAAGTCGAAGCCGTCGCTGAACACCGGCGGGCCGAGCAGCGGGCGCAGGAGCTGCGCATCTACGGCCGCCTGCACCGCGACCGTCGCCCCGGGCGCGCCGTAGGCATGCTCCGCGCCGAGCTCGAGACCGAGGCGTCGCTGGTGCGGGTGGCGCGCGACGAGGTGGATCTCGGCGCCTGAATGGCGTCTCAGAGCCGCGACGGTGAGCAGGCCGATCGTGCCGCCGCCAAGCACGAGCACCTTGGCGCCCGCCGGCGGCAGGCTGCGCAGGACGGCGTGCAGTGCGATCGCGTACGGCTCGGCGAGCACCGCCCGCTCGTCGGGCACCGTGTCCGGCACCGCGTAGAGCTGGCTCCTGTGCGCCCAGAGCCGGTCGCCGAAGCCGCCGGGCAGGCGCGTGTGGTAACCGACCAGCGTGCCCGGGCCAAGGCCGTCTCGGTCGCCGCGCCGCCTGCACTGCTGGCCCTGGCCCGCAGCACAGGCGGGGCAGGGCTCGACGCCGCGCATCTGGCACGTGATCACGGGATCGACGACGACGCGTTGGCCCTGGAGTTCGTGGCCAGTGGGAGCGGCCACGTCCGCCAGCACCTCGTGGCCGAGGACGGCGGGGAAGGAGTGGAACGGCGAAAGGGAGGGGCTCGACTTGCCGCGCACAAGCGCGATGTCCGAGCCGCAGATGCCGCAAAGACGCGTCGCCAGCTCGAGCCAGTCGCCCTCGGGCGCCGGCGGCAGGTCGCTGTGGCGCAGGGCCACCGACGACAGCGGCCCGTAGAGCAGCCACGGCCAAGCCGCGCCAAGGCTGCGGCCGAGCAGGTAACGGGGGATCGAGACCCTGTAGACGAGGCCGTTCGCCTTGGCCATCAGGACATCGGGACCTGGGGCAGAATCTTGCCGTCGACGCGCTCCATGATGTCGTCGAGGCTGCGCCCGGTGATGGTCATGCCGTGGTTGCGCAGGCCGATGACGGCCCGCGACGGGTCAGGCGCGCGGCGCACGCGCTCAGCGACGGCCGTCGCGAGCTCGATGGTGCCGCAAGGATAGTTGATATCCGTCGACGGAATCCCCTCCATCCAGGCGTGGACGTGGATGATCGCTCCCACCTGCGGATGCTCGCGGTAGATCATGAAGTGTTCGATCGCGTCGACGGAGACGCGGCGGGGCTTGATCTCGGGCGGCACCGAGAGGCGCATCGCCCTGCTGCCCCCGTCGAAGTCCTTGACGAGCAGCACCTCGTGCCCGACCTCCTTCAGCCGCGCCTTGTTCACGCCGCTCGCCGACATCCAGTAGCGCAAGGCGTCGCGCCGCTGGCTAAGGTTGCCGTAGGAGAGGCCGCCGATCTGGTAGAGGCGCTGCACGTGGCGGAAGTCCTCCTCGGACAGGATCTCCTGCATCGGGAAGGGTGCGGGCAGCAGGTTCCACGCGTCGAGCAGCTTGCCCGCGCGACCCAGCTCCTCCGTGTGTTCGTCGCCCTGCCAGAGCTCCCTTTCCAGGTCTGGCTCGAAAATGTTGTCGATGATCAGGTGCGACGTGGCGAGCGGGGTCAGCCGGCGCACAACCTCCTGCATGTGCGCGTCCGGGTCCGTGCTCGGCGCGATGCGGTAATAACCGCGCTCGAGCGTCATGAAGTAGGTCTCGCTCTCAGCCTCGGGACCGACCACGGCGATCAGCAGGTTGCCGAGCGAGCGGATCATCCAGGGGTATGCGGCCTGCAGGAAGTCCTCGGGCGGATCGGGCAGCCTGAGCAGCGCAACGATGTATGTGGCCTGCGCATGCCGCCGAAAAGGGCGCACCCGCTCGCTGTCGACATGGCTGAAAACCAGTCCGACGCCTGGGACAGGCTCGCTCAAGCGGTGGCCGGCTTCCTTGAGGGCCGTCGTCAGGCGCCCCTCGAAGCTCGCCATAACCCGGTCCCGCGGGCTTCCGTGGAAGGCGAACTCCATCGAGGATCCTCCTCAGGTATCAGAGTGTTTTGCTCCAATCGGCTGATTTATGCCTGTACATCGTATTTCCTGCCGCTGGCGGTAGGACGTTGACGGCATCAGGCCAGGGCCAGTAGGATAGGAACATAGGGCCGAGTGTCCGTGTAGTATGGGCCATCAGGAGTAGCCGATAGGAAACGACGCTGAGGCGCCGGGGGCAAGGGGGGGTCGCAATGGACGCCGATCTGAAGGCATTCGAGGCTCGAATCGCCCGGGGAGAGCTGATCGAGGCCGATGACGAAATGCCAGACGCTTACAGGCGGCAGTGTCTGCGCCTCGTCGTGATCCACGCCAACTCGGAGCTGATGGGCGCGCTGCCTGAACGCGAGTGGATCCCGCGCGCGCCTGGCCTGCAGCGCAAGCTTGCGATCCTCTCCAAGGTGCAGGACGAGATCGGCCATGCGCAGATGATCTATCGCGTGGCGGAGGACCTCGCGGCGCCGTTCGGCACGACGCGCGAGGACATGCTCGACGACCTGCTGTCAGGCAACGCCAAATTTCACAACGTGTTCAGCTACCCTGCACCGACCTGGGCGGACGTGGGCATCATCGCCTGGCTCGTGGACGGAGCCGCCCTCGAGACGCAGGGCGCCCTGCTCCGGACAAGCTACGCGCCGTACGCGCGGATCCTGCGCCGCATCTGCGCCGAGGAGGCCGTGCATCTCAAGCACGGCGAGGACATCGTGCTGACGCTGGCCGGCGGCACGCCGGCGCAGCGTGCGATGCTGCAGGACGCCCTCGCGCGCTGGTGGCGGCCCCTGCTTCACTTCTTCGGCCCACCGGGCGAGAGCGGCAACAAAGACGCCTTCAGATGGCGCATCCGCACGGCGTCGAACGAGGAGTTGCGCCAGGGCTTTCTGCGCAAGTACGTGCCGAAGATTCAACGTCTCGGCCTGACGATCCCGGATCCCGAGCTGCGCTTCCACCGGGAGAGCGGCCTGTGGCTCTACGGCGACCCGGACTGGGACGAATTCTGGCGTGTCGTCAATGGCGGCGGCCTGCGCACGGCAGAACGCCTCAACCTGCGGCGCCTGAGCCGCGACGAGCAGGTCTGGGTGGTCGCGGCGATGGGCAGGGAGAGCGCCGCCTGACCGGCAGGCGGCGGGGCATGGCGGACCTCGACGTCTATGAGGTGTTCGGCCAGGAGCGGCCAGGTGCGGAGTTCCGCCACGCGGGCAGCCTGCGAGCCGCGGACGCCGAATTCGCCCGCGTGCTGGCGCAAGAGCTCTTCTGTCGCCGTTCGGAGTACGTCGCGCTCTGGGTGGTACCGCGATCCTGCATCCTCGAGGCGCCCCGCGCGGGCGGGGCGCTGGGTCCCGCAGAGCCGCGCAGCTACCGCCTGGGCAGCGGCTACCGCGGCACCGTGGACAAGTGGAAGCTGTTCGGGGGCGAGCAAGGTGGAGTTCGGTAGGGGCCTGGACGAGAACCTGCGGGCCGTGTTGCGCGAGTTCGTCCTGACCCTCGCCGACGACGAGCTTGTGCTCGGCCACCGGGACTCGGAATGGTGTGCGTTCGCCCCGCTGATCGAGGAGGACGTGGCGTTCGCCTCGATCGCCCAGGACGAGATCGCGCATGCGGCCCTGCTCTACGGCCTCCTCGAGGGGTTGGGCGGCGGGGGTCCGGACGCGATCGTGTTCGGCCGCCCGCCCGAGGCGATGCGCAACGCGGTCCTGCTCGAGCGGCCAAACGGTGACTGGGCGTACAGCGTCATGCGCCATTTTGTCTACGACATCGCCGACGACCTGCGCACAGGGCTTCTCCTGAGGTCTGGCGAGACGCTCTTCAGGTCGGTCGCGGACCGCATGCGCCGCGAGGAGCGCTACCACCTGGACCACGGGCGCACATGGCTGCGGGCCCTGGCTCTGGGCGGGCCAGAGGCGGTCCAGCGCCTGCAGCACGCATTGGACAGGATCGCCGCCGACGCCTTCGACCTCTTCCGGCCGCTCGCCTGGGAAGGGGCGCTCGTACGCGCGGGCATTCTGCCGGAAGCGCCTTCGCGTCTGTGGGAACGCTTCATCGTGCGCGTGCGGGCCGAACTGTCGCCTTACGGCATGGCGTTCACGCCCGGAGTGCAGGCGCCGCGCGGGCGCACGGGGGAGCACCTGCGCGACCTGGCGGACCTGCTGCAGACGATGGGCGAGGTTTGGCGGAGCGATCCCAAGGCGGTCTGGTGAAGGGGTGAAGGCAATGCCGAGCGAGGCTGAGGTGCGGGCCGCGCTGCAGTCTGTGCGCGATCCCGAGATCCCGGTCCTGAGCATCGTCGACCTCGGCGTCGTGGAGTCGGTCGCCGTCGCCGACGGCCGGGTGAAGATCGTGCTGTTGCCCACCTTCAGCGGCTGCCCGGCTCTCGGCTTCATGGCGGATGCGGTGCGGCACAAGGTGCAGGCGCTGGACGGAGTCACGGACGTCGACGTCGCGATCCAGCTCGATCCCGTCTGGTCGACCCGGCGCATCACGCCGAGCGGGCGCCTCGCGCTGCAGAGTTTCGGCATCGCGCCGCCCGGCGAGCCGCCCGCCTGCCCGTACTGCGGCTCGCACGAGACGCAGGTCGCTTCCGTGTTCGGTCCCACGCGATGCCGGTCGGTCTGCTACTGCCAGAGCTGCCACAACCCGTTCGAGCAGATGAAGACCCTTTGAAATTCGGCTCTGCCCGTCAGCCGGGCGGAGCCGAGCTTCCCCGTGGCGGACGGCACGCAGGCCGCCATCGGCGGTGGCATCCTGTGCTCCCTGCGCGGTCGCTCGTCCGCCACCTCGAGCGGGTGGCCGGCGGCTTGTCGCGCCATGCCTGGGGGAGGGCGTCGCCGTCGACGTGCGCCACCTCGGCCCTCACCGCTCGGCAACCGGGTGACACTGTGGCGGAAGGCTATCCGTCAGGCGGCGGGCAAGGTCTGCGGGGCCGTGTTGCCGCGCGAGCACCTAACGGCCATACTCCTGGCAGGTTCGTACCAACCGGGCAGCGAAGACTGAGATCGGCCGGATCGTCTTCGCAGGGCACCAAGGGGGGACGCGCGTGGAGATCAGCGGCAGCGCAGGCGTGAAGGCGCCGCCCGCCGCCGTGAGCCAGGTGCTTGCGGATCCGGCTCGCCTGCAGCGCAGCCTGCCGGGCTGCCGGCAGCTCGAGCCCGACGGGAACGGCTACCGCATCGAGATCTCGATCGGTGTCGCGGCCGTGCGTGGCACCTATCAGGGCACGATTGAAGTCCTGCGCCATGAGCCGGGGCGGCAGTTCGATTTCAGGCTGATGCTCGAAGCGCCGCGCGGCTTCGTCGAGGCCACGGTTGCGACGCGCCTCGACGAGTCGGCGCAAGGCACCGAGCTGAGATACACGGCGGAGAGCGAACTCGGCGGACCTTTGGCCGCGCTCGGACAGCGCGTCGCGGCGGGCGTGGCGACGATGCTCGTGCGCCAGTTCTGCGATGGGCTGGGGCGCGAGGCCCAGGGACTCCTGCAGGGGTAGTCGCGGCATCCGGAAAGGAGAGGCTTCGTTTGCCGGAAGCGATCGGAGTTGCGCAGCGCCGCCTTGAGGGCGGCGACAAGGTCAGTGGCCGCACCGCCTACGTGGCGGACGTCCGGGTGCCGAACGCCCTGCACGCCGAGCTGGTCTCGAGCCCGTACGCGCACGCGCGCGTCGTCTCGATCGACCGCACGGCGGCCGAGGCGATGCCGGGAGTCGTCGCGGTGCTCACGGCCGACGAGATCGGCTCGCTCGGCCTGTTGGCCAAGGGCGAGGTCTTTTATGCGGGTCAACCGGTTGCGGTGGTGGTGGCGGACGATCGGCGCCTGGCAGCCGACGCCGCCCAGGTCGTGCGCGTGCGCTACGAGCGCCTGCCGGCCGTCGTCGACCCCGTCGCGGCGTTGCGCGAGGATGCCCCTGCCGTTTTGCCCGCCGAGCTGCGCTCCCAGCGTGCCGACGCGGGGGCCCATGGCGCGGATGCGGCCCAGCATGCCGCGTCGCAGCGGGCCAACGTCTGCGGCGAGGCCCATTTCGCGCGCGGCGACGTCGAGCAGGGCCTTCGCCTCGCCGATGTCGTCGTCGAGGCCCGCTACCGCATTCCCGCCCTCTACCAGGGATATCTCGAGCCGCACGGCACAGTGGCCGTGCCGGAGGGCGACCGTCTGACGGTCTACACGACGACGCAGGGGCAGTTCGCCGTGCGCGAGGAGGTCTGCCAGGCGACCGGGCTGCCCGAGCACCGGGTGAAGGTCGTCGGGATGCAGGTGGGCGGCGGCTTCGGCGCCAAGTTCGTCAAGCTCGAGCCGCTCTGCGCCGCGCTGGCCCTGCGCCTGCGCCAGCCGGTGCGGCTGGTCCTTTCGCGCAGCGGCGACTTTCTGACGAGCAGGCCAGGCAATTTCGCCGAGATCGGCGTCCGCCTCGGCGCGCGCCGCGACGGCACCCTGACCGCCCTGGCCGCCGACCTCCTGCTGGACGCCGGCGCGCAGGAGGACGGCACCGTCGGCATCGCCGCGATGCTGATCGGCTCGACCTACCGGGTGCCGCACCTGCTCGTCGACGGCTACGAGGTGCTGACGCACAAGACGCCTTCCGGCGCCTACCGGGCGCCAGGCGCGCCGCAAGCCTACTACGCGCTCGAGTCGGCGATGGACGAGCTTGCCCGAAAGCTCGGGCAGGACCCCTTCGAGCTGAGACTGCGCTCTGCGTGCCAGCAGGGCGATCCGCGCGCGAACGGAGCGCCGTGGCCGCGCATCGGCCTCGTCGAGACGCTCGAGGCGGCCCGCAACCACCCGTTCTGGCGCGAGCGCAGCCGGCAGGCGGACGAGGGCTACGGCGTCGCCGCCGGCGGCTGGCCGGGTGGAACCGAGCCGGCTGCGGCCGCGTGCCGCATCAACGGCGACGGCAGCATCACCGTGCAGGTCGGGTCGGTCGACATCACGGGCACCAACACGGTCTTCGCGCAGATGGCAGCGCAGGTCTTCGGCGTGCGGGCCGACGCCGTGGCCGTCAGCGCCGCCGACACCGACGCGGCGCCATACTCCGGCTCTTCCGGCGGCAGCAAGATCACCTTCACCGTCGGCAACGCGGTGCTGCAGGCCGCCCAGGATGCCAGGCAGCAGGTGCTGGAGATGGCCGCGCAGGAGCTCGAGGCGTCCGCGTCCGACCTCGACATGGCCGAGGGGCGCGTCTTCGTCCGTGGCGCCCCGTCGCGCGCCGTGTCCGTCGCGGACCTCGCGCGCAGCACCACGGCCTTTGGCGGGTCGGCCGCGCCGCTCGTCGGCCGCGGGCGCGTCGCCATCAAGCGGGCTTCGCCGGGCTTCGCGGTGCACGTCGCGCGCGTGCGCGTCGACCGCCGCACAGGCGAGGTGCAGCCGATCGGCTATCTCGCGGTGCAGGACGTCGGGCGGGCGCTCAACCCAATGGCCGTAGCGGGCCAGATCCGCGGCGGCGTCAGCCAGTCGCTCGGCCGCGCTCTGGGCGAGGCGATGCGCTGGGGCGACTCCGGCCAGCTGCTCACGGGCAGCTTCCTCGACTACGCCGTGCCGCGCGCGGCGGACGTGCCGCCGATCGAGGTGGAACTCGTCGAGGTGCCCGCGGAGGAGGGGCCCTTCGGTGCGAAGGGCGTCGGCGAGCCGCCGGCCGTGCCGGGCGCCGCGGCCATCGCGAACGCGGTCGCGGATGCGACCGGCGTCCGCGTGCGCGACCTGCCGCTGCGGCCCGAGACGGTCCTCGCGGCCCTGGCGGGCGAGACCAGTTGATTGCGCTCGACTGGCCCGACGGCTCCCGCTGGGAACTTGCGCACCTCTGTCTCGACCTGAACGGCACCCTCGCCCTGGACGGCGCCCTGCTGCCGGGGGTTGGGCAAGCCCTGCGGCAGCTAGGTGCGAAGCTCGCGGTGCACCTGCTGACGGCAGGGACGCACGGCGGGCTTGATCGGGTGGAACGCGAGCTAGGCGTGCGGGCGGTGCCGATCGGCCAGGGACCCGAGAAGCGGGCATTTGTCGAGCGGCTGGGGCCAATGGGCGTCGTGGCCGTCGGCAACGGCCGCAACGACGCCGCCATGCTTGGCTCGGCGCGCCTCGGCATCGCCGTCCTGGGGCCGGAGGGACTCGCATCTGCAGCGGTGCAGGCGGCCGACGTCGTCGTGCCGGATATCCTCACGGGACTCGCCCTCCTGGATCATCCGCTGCGCCTGATCGCGACGCTGCGCCCCTGAGGCGCCAAGGGAGGGAAGGCCCGTCGTCGGGGCCGAGCCAATGGCAACGCAGGAACTCGTCGGGCGGGTGGCGTCGGCTGTGGCAAACCCTGGGCTGCACCAGGCCGTCGCGCGCTCGGTGGACCGGCACAGCTACGCCGCGCTGGCCGCGCTGACGCCGGAGGTACGGGAGATCTACAAGGCCAGGGCGCGCGCCGCCCGGCTGCGCTCGGTGCGGCACATGGCGGAGCTCGCGGCGCAGTTCATCGCCCAGGCGGAAAGCCATGGCATCATCGTGCACACCGCCGACGACGCCGCCGAGGCGGTACGCATCGTAGCGGAGATCGCGAAGAGCCACGGCGTGCGGCGCATCGTCAAGTCGAAGTCCATGGCGACCGAAGAGGTGGAACTGAACGCCCACCTCGGCGCCGAAGGCATGTCCGTCCTCGAGACGGACCTCGGCGAATACATCGTGCAGCTCGCCGGCCAGAAGCCATCGCACATCGTCGCGCCCTGCCTGCACATGACGCGCGACGAGATCGCGGCTCTCTTCTCGCGGGAGGCGGGCCGCCAGATCGCGACCGACACGCCCTCCCTCACGGCTTTCGCCCGCGAGCGGCTGCGCGAGGAGTTCCGCCTGGCCGACCTCGGCATCTCGGGCGGCAACTTCCTGGTCGCCAGCGAGGGCGCACTGGTCATGGTCACGAACGAGGGCAACGGCCGCATGTGCACCACCCTGCCCAAGGTGCACGTCGCGCTCGTCGGCATCGAGAAGCTCGTGCGGGACTTCGCGGACCTGGCCGATGCCGTGCGCATCCTGCCGGTGGCCTCGACGGGCCAGCTGATCACGAGCTACGTCTCGATCATCCGCCGGCCCGCCCAAAGCGGCGAAGAGGGACCGCAGGAGGTCCACATCGTACTGATGGACTCGGGCCGCAGCGAGATTCTCGGCAGCCGCTACGAAGAGGTGCTGGCCTGCATCCGCTGCGGGGCCTGCCTCGACATCTGCCCCGTCTACCGCCAGACGGGGGGACACGCCTACGGTTCGGTCTATTCCGGCCCGATCGGCGCGGTGCTGACACCTCTCTTGCGCGCGGAGCCTTCCGCGCAGGCCCTGCCCTTTCTCAGTTCGCTCTGCGGCGCCTGCACGGACGTGTGCCCTGTCGGCATCCACCTGCACGAGCACCTCGTCGCGCTCAGGGCGCGGGCCGTCGCGAGGGGGGTCGCCTTTCCCGCGGAGAGTGGAGCGTTCCGCGGCCTGAGAAGGGCCTGGACGCCGGCGCGACGCTACAGATTGACGCGCCGCCTCATGCGCGGCGCCTTGCGCCTCGGTGGAGGCGCAAGGCAGCTGCGGGCCTGGACCGCGGGGCGCAGCCTGCCGCGTGTTGCGGCCAGGCCCGTGGCGGACCGCCTCAGAGCCGAAGGCCTGATCGATGAGGAGCGATAGCATGCACATCAAACTCTTTACGACCTGCCTCGGCGACCTGTTCGCCCAGGAGGCGGTCCTCTCGACGGCGCGCGTACTGAGACGGCTCGGCCACGAGATCGAACTGCCCGAGCAGACATGCTGCGGCCAACCCGCCTACAACAGCGGCTTCCAGGCGGATGCCAGGCCGTTCGTGCAGGACTTCCTCGAGCATTTCCGCGGGGCGCAGGCCGTCGTGGCACCGTCCGGCTCCTGCGTCGCCATGCTGCGCCAAGGCCTCGTGCAGTTCTTCGGCGACGACGCGGAGGCGAGGCGCCTGGCGGAGCACACCTACGAGCTGAGCCAGTTCCTGCTCGACGTTGAGGGTCTGCAGGCGCCGAAGGGACACTACGAGGCCAAGGCGATCTACCACGAGTCGTGCCACCTCGCGCACTGGCTGCACCAGGGCGACAGGACCAAGGAGCTCCTCGCGGGAATCGAGGGCCTCGAACTGGTATCCTTCCGCGAGCCCCAGCTCTGCTGCGGCTTCGGCGGCACCTTCGCGGTCCATTTCCCTGAGCTTTCGCTTGCGATGGCAGACGAGAAGCTGGGCGACATCGCGCAGCCTGCCCCGGACCTCCTGATCGCGAGCGACCAGGGCTGCCTGATGCAGCTGGGTGGACGCCTCGGGGCCAAGCGCGAGGCGAAGCCGCAGCCGATGCACCTGAGCGTGCTGCTGGACAGAGCAGGGGTGGGCAAGTGAGACGGGAAGAGTTTTTGGCGCGCCTCAAGGGGCCTGAAGCAGGACACCATCTGCCGCCCAACGAGGAGCCGCCCGAGCTGCCGCCGCCGCCGCAGGACCTTGCGGGCCACTTCCTGCAGGCAGCCAGGGCGACGGGTTGCACCGTTTACGCGGGAAGCCTCCCGGAACTGCGCGATCTCCTGCGCCGCGAGATCGGGCAGGGCCCCGTGCTCCGCGGCGGCGAGGAGCCGGTGGCGCGCCTGTGCGAGGGGCTTGCGTCCGTGGCGGTGGACGAGCCGTTCACCGCGGCCTGGGGCGTCGCGCTGGCCGACGGCGCCCTTGCCCGCACCGGCAGCATGTGCTTCGTGCGGCGCAGGGAAGCCCCCCTGACGGCATCGCTGGTGCCGCCGCGCATCGCTGTCCTGGTGCCGGAGTCCCGTATGGTCTGGGATCTCGGGGACTACCTGCGGACGCCGCCAGAGGGCGGGTCGATCGCGGTGGTGAGCGGGCCGAGCCGTTCGGCGGACATCGAAAACGACCTCTCGATCGGCGTGCATGGGCCAGGCGAGGTGCTCGTGCTCCTCTGGCACGATCGCGACGGGGCGGTCGCCTGCTGAACGTGGCCGAGCAGGACCCTGGGGGGTGTCGGATGGAGCACAGAGCCGGACAGGTTCAGGCGACGACGGGCCCGCTCCTGGTCGGTGACGGCGTCTGCACACCAGGACGAGCGCCGGTTGAGAGCGCTCTCGCTGATGCCTGCCGCATGCGCGGCGAATTCGATCGGCCTTTTCGCAAGACGGCCCGGAACAGTGTCGCGACACGGCCTCCAGCCCGGCATCGGGTCCAAGACGGTCGTGGCGGTGCAGGGCCCGATCGCGGGTGCGGTGATGGCTGACCGGGGACTTCGGCCCGAAGGCGGTGCCATGCAAGCGCCGAAGGATGTCGCGTTGCATGGGCGGAGCACAGCTGATCGTGGCGGCCGGCTGCGGAGGTTCGCCGATCGAATGTGCCTGCAGGAGTCTCCCAAAGCGGTTGCGAGGGGTTGAAGCGGTGCGTCGCGGATATTTGGGCCTCATCGTTGTTGTGCTTGTGCTGCTGTTCGCCTTCTTGCGACAGCGGCTTGTAGGCAAGAACGTCCAGTACCAGTGCGGGAAGTGCGGAGAGAAGTTCGACATCTCACCGGCCAAGGCTGTGCTGGCTCCGCACGCCATGGGCAACAAGCTGGTGCGGTGCCCAAGGTGTGGCGAGGTATCCTGGGTCACGCCGGTGCCGAAGTAAGTGGCCGGACCCGCGCCGCAGGGCACGTCCGACCCGCTGCGCGGCTGGAGGCGCCGGCTGCCAAACCTCTTCGCGTCCGGAGGTGACGCCTGCTCCGTCGCCCTTCCCTGAGGCCTTCTGGACCGAGCCCTGACGTTCTCCACTGCTCTAGGTGGCTTTGCCGCAAGGCGCGCCCGCCGATGGCCCCTTGCGAGCCCACATGACGTTTCCCTGCGGCGGCGGGGCGGAGCGAAGCCGCGTCTGCGGGCCAGCGACCGGAAGGTATTCGCCTTGGCTGGACGAACCTTGCCCTGCGGTTGCCTGTGCTGGCGAAAGGCCCGGGGCCAGGAGGGATGGCGATGGCGGAGCTAAGGCGTCCTCGCCCACAAGCGTTCCAGATGGAGGTGTGGCTCCTCGACGCGAGCGGGCCGATCAAGCGGACGATCGAAGTGCCGGCTCGGTTGCGCGTGAGGCAGCTGCACAGCGTCTTGCAGCTCGCGATGGGGTGGCGGAACTACCATCTCTACGAGTTCCGCTGGGGGCCGTACTTTATCTCGGAATCTCCAGACGGAGAGTTGTACGTGGACGAGCATCCGGATCTCGTGCTCGACGCCCGTCAAGAGACGCTCGGCCGGCTGGGCCTTGGCAAGGACAGCCTGCTGACCTACCTGTACGACTTCGGCGACAACTGGGTGCACGCAATTCGGGTGACGCAGGCGATCTACCAGCCCATCCCCCGACCGCGCGTGATCGCGGGGGAGGGCCCTTGCCCGCCCGAGGATGTGGGTGGCATCGGTGGCTACGAGCAGTTCCTCGAGGCTTGGGCGGACCCCGAGCACGAGGAACACGACCAAATGGTGGAGTGGGCGACGGGCTGGTACACGCCCGGCGCGTTCGATGTCGCCGCGGCCGACCTGCGTGTGGCGAAGAAGTTTCCGGGCAAGCGGGCCAGTGGCGAAGCCACTCCCTGAGGACGCAATTCGCCGGAAGCGCCACCTTGCGTGCTGCCAAGCAGTGCCTGGACCGCCAGGCCTCACGGGGCGTCTCTGGGCGACGGCTCGTTCAGGGCGAGTGCCAGCGGTTTGCGGTGTAGGGCGCCACCATCACACCGGCGGCCGGCACCAGCACGAGAGCTGACGTGGGACCCGGCACCACGGCAGCGATTGGCGATGGCCCGTAGGGCCCGGTGTAGGGTGAGCCCGCGTGCGCAAGGCGTACGATGTGCCAGCCGGTCCGGGTGAGAACGGCAAAGCCGTCTGCGGCAAGCAGCGCGACGTACCCCTTAGGGCCGGACACCACGGCTCCGAGACCGCCGAGCCCGGGCGGCGTGTTTTCCCGCTGCCAGGCGGCGCCCCCGTCGAAGGTCTGGTAAAGCACGCCGCCCGCCTGGCACCGGCTGCCCGGCGGGCACGGCCCTACGCCGTAGCCCTCGCTCCAGCTGGCGAAGGCGACGGAACCAAGCCGCAGGCCCTGGGGTCGCAATGCGATCGCAGCGAAGCTGCGTCCGCCGTCGTGCGTCACGAGGAGCTGCGCGGGGCACTCTTGCCCCTTGGGGCAAGCGACGCCGGCCTGGGGGTCCAGGTAGCCGTCCTGCCGGGTTGGGAAGGACAGGCTCGCGATGCTGCCCTGACCGGCGACCACCAGCGGCGCGAAGCTCCCGCCGCCGTCGGTCATGCGCCATACCTTGCCCTGGCTCAGCAAGTAGCCTTGGCTGGCGGATACCATCTGCAGGCCGCCGGCGGCGACGTTGGCGGACGCAGCGGCGGGCAGGTGGCCGACGATGCGCCACGAACGGCCATTCGGGCTTGCAAGCACAGCGGTCGGGTCCGTTGGTGCGCCGATGGCGTAGTAGCCGCCTCCCCCCACGCCCGCCACGGTACCGATCGGTGCGACGGAAGTGGGCAGCATGCTCCAGCTCAGGCCGCCGTCCGTGGTGTGATAGACCACCGTCGGGCAGGGGGTGGGGCCGCACCAGAGACCTGCGCCGACGGCCCAGCCCTCTTTGGAACCGGCGAACTGGATGGCGTCGAGACTCACGCCGTGGAAGGCGTAAACTACGCGGGTCGTGCGAAAGCCGTCCCGGGTGACGCGCACGACGTTCGACAGCTGCCCTGTGCCCGGGGCCGGCTCGCAGGCGGGAGACCCCAGCAGGAAGAGAGCGCCTGCAGCGGGGGTCCGCATCCGCACCACCGTGGTGTAGGTGCAATACTGCGACCAGAGCGTCCCGAACGTCGCGCCGCCGTCCGTGGAGCGGTAGAGGTAGTTCTCGCAGCCGCCGTTCCCGACCGCCAGGGCGTCGCACGCGCTGACGTACATGACGCCGTCCCTCAGGCGTTGCAGTGAGGCGTCGACGGCCTGGATCGGGCTGTGGTGCTGGCCATGGAAGGTGCCGAGCAGCGTGAAGGAGCGCCCGCCGTCCCGGGTGACCAGGAGGCTTCCGCCGACGATGGCGTAGCCTTGCCGCCCGTCGGCGGTGGCCAGAGCTGCTATGGGCACCGGGGCAGGGCGGCTCCAGACCTTGGTCCAGGAGGCGCCGGCGTCGGAGGTCGCGTAAAGGCTGTCCACCGCACAGCCCGTCTCGAAGCACTCGCGCGAGGCGGCGAGCCAGGCGGAACCGGGACTCCAGGCCGTGCTGACGCCGAATGTCGCACTTGGCACGCGCAGCACGGTGTGGAAGGTGCGGCCGCCGTCCCGCGTGCGCAAAACTACGCCAGCGCAGCCCGCCTTGACCATGCCGCAGGCGGGCGTGGTGGCCCAGAGCACGCCCGCCATAGGCGTGAAAAAGCGCATGCCCACGTAGTCGAGACCGGCGGGCAGCGCAAGCGCATGCCACGCCTGGCCGCCGTCCAGTGTGCGCTGCAGCTGGCCTCCGCCCGTCTGGGGGTTTGTCGCCCCCCGCAGCACGTAGCCGACCCGAGCGTCGACGAACTGCAGCGCCTGCGGTGCCCCAGTGAAGAGATCGTTTGAAAGGTGTACCGTCACGCTCGACAGGACGCGCGGCGCCGACGTGGCAGCGCTGGTGGCGCACGCGGATGCCGCCAGCGCTGCGAGTGCCAGGAGCCAGGTGCCTGCGTGTCGTCGCATGGGGCGCCCCCCTCTGCCGTGGCCCCCGACGGCGGGGACCGCCCGCGGGCACTCTGCCGCTCGATTCAGGCGGCCTGACGAAGTAGGGATTCGCGCGGAGTTGGAAGATCCCTGGCAGCCGTCAGATCACCTGCCCAGGCGCTGCCCCCGCGGCGGTCCCACCGCGGTGTAACCGCGCTCCTTCGCGACTTCCGCCAGCCTCGCGTCGGGATGGACCACGACCGGTCGCCCGACCGCCTCGAGGAGCGGCAGATCCTCGTAGCCGTCCGCATAGTAGCTGCAGACGGCCCACTCGGCGGTCAGCCCGCGCTGCGCGAGCTCGTGCCGCACCCGCAGGAGTTTCTCTTTGCCGCGGCAGATTGGGCCGAGCAGCGTGCCCGCGTAACGCGGGCCGTCGAGCGCGAGCCGGGTGCAGACGCAGCAGGAGAAGCCGAGCTCGCCGGCGACCGCCTCGGCCAGCAGATCGACCGTGGCGCTGACGAGCCAGAGCTCCGCCCCCTGAAGGCTTTCGCGGGCCAGAGCGTCCCGCAGCGCGGGACGCACCTCCTTGGCGACCTGCCGCGCCGCAGCGAGCGCGAGGGGCGTCAGGCGCTCCCGCTCGAGGCCCCCGAGGTAGCGGGCGAAGGCCTGCGGCCACCAGCTACTGAGAGGCGTCCGGGGCGTGAGGCGCGAGACGAGCAGGCGTCCGAGCAGCCGGACGATGCCGCCGCGCCGCACGCCGCGGCGCCAGAGCAACCGCATCAGGCGGGTGTAGGCGTAGCCGTCGACCAGCGTGCGGTCCAGGTCAAAGAAGGCGACCCGCAGACTGCCTCCCCCTTTTCGGGGCCACGCGCCAGCCCCTCGGCGGTGGCTCAGAGATATGCGCGGCCGTACTGCACGGGCGGGGTCGGCTCGACACCGAGCTCCCTCTGTGCGGCCAGGGCCCAGTGGGGGTTGCGCAGCAGGCCCCTCGCGATGCAGACGAGGTCCGCCTGGCCGTTCGCGATCGCGGCGTCGGCCAGGGCGGCGTGGTCCATCGCGCCGACGGGCATCGCGGGCACGCCGGCCGCCCGCACGGCGGCCGAGAGCGGCAGGCGGAAGCCCGGTGCCTCCTGCTCAGAGACCCTGGCGTTGCCACCGGACGAACAGTCGATCAGGTCGACGCCGCGCGCATTGAGGTTCCTGGCCACCTCCACGGTGTCCGTGAGCTCGTAGCCGCCGGGTGCGCCCGCTTCGTGCATCGAGAGCCGTACCCAGACGGGCTTCTGCAGCGGGAA
>JAJZQO010000130.1 GCA_021847575.1 Bacillota bacterium
AGGCCCTGACCGCGACCGGGCGCCTCTCGAGCGACTCGCCGAACCTTCAGAACATCCCGGTACGCTTCGAGCTCGGCCGCCGGCTGCGCCGCGCGTTCGTGCCGTCGGCCGCTTCGCTTCGCTTCCTCGCCGCCGACTATTCGCAGATCGAGCTGAGAATTCTCGCGCATCTGAGCGGCGACCCGGCCATGCAGGACGCCTTCCGCAGCGGCGACGACATTCACCGGCGCACCGCGGCGGAGGTGTTCGGCGTCGCTCCAGGCGACGTCACGCCAGACCAGCGGCGGCAGGCCAAGGCGGTCAACTTCGGCATCGTCTACGGCATCTCGGACTTCGGGCTGGCGCGCGACACGGGGTCGAGCCGCCAGGAGGCCGCGGAGTTCATCCGCCGCTACTTTGCCCGCTATCCGCAGGTCAGGGAGTACCTGGACGCGGTGGTGGAGTCGGCGCGTCAGAACGGCTACGTGACGACGATGTTCGGCCGCAGGCGCTACCTGCCGGAGATCCGCAGCAAAAACCACCAGCAGCGCAGCTTCGCCGAGCGCACAGCTATGAACACGCCGATCCAGGGCACGGCCGCCGACCTGATCAAGCGCGCGATGGTCGCGCTCGCCGCGGAGATCGGCGGCCGCACAGGCGTCGCCCTGCTGCTGCAGGTACACGACGAACTGATCCTCGAAGGGGCCGAGGACGAACTCGCCCAACTCGGCCGCCAGGTGCGGCGGGCGATGGAGGGGGCCGCGGATCTGGCGGTACCGCTGGTCGTCGATCTCAAGAGCGGTCCCAACTGGTACGACCTCGAGCCGATGCGCGATGCCTGAGCTGCCGGAGGTCGAGACGGTGCGACGGACGCTGCTCGAAGGCGGTCTGGGGGGCCTCGCCATCCGCGACGTGCAGGTACGTCATCCCGGCGCGGTGCACTGGCCCGAGCCGCAGCGTTTCGCGCAGGAGCTGCGGGGCAGCCGCATCGACGGCGTGGAGCGGCGCGGCAAGTTTCTGCTGCTGAGGCTTGGCGACCGCACGCTGGCCTGCCACCTGCGCATGACGGGGAGGCTGTGGCTGAGCGATGCGGAGGCGGAGCTGCCGTCGCACACGCATGTCGTGCTTGCCCTCTCGGACGGACGTGAGCTGCGCTTTCGCGACGTGCGCCGCTTCGGAGGATTCACTCTCCTGGAGCGGGACGGCAGCATGGCGCCGCCGCTCCTCGGCCGGCTCGGGCCAGAGCCCGAAGACCTCGGGGAGGATGCCTTCACCGAGGGCTGCCGGCGGCATGCGCGGAGCCCGATCAAGGCTCTCCTTTTGGACCAGTCGTTCGTCGCGGGACTTGGCAACATCTACGCCGACGAGGCTTTGCATCGCGCACGGGTGCACCCCAGGCGCACATGTGGTAGTCTCTCGAAGCAGGAGAGGCGGGCGGTGCGCCTGTCTCTCAGGGCGGTGCTGCGAGACGCCCTCGGCCATCGCGGCACGACGTTCCTCGACTTCCGCGACGGGGCCGGCGAACCAGGCGCCTTCCAGGCCTTCCTCCGTGTCTACGGCCGCGCAGGCCTGCCCTGCCCGCGCTGCGGTACGCCCGTAGCCAAAAGCCGCGTCGCCGGACGCGGCACCCACTTCTGTCCACGCTGCCAGCCGGAAGGGGAGTAGACCCGTTGCTGTACTGCACCTTTGCCTACGATGACGAGCAGAAGGCCCGCGAGGACTACGACCGCATCGCGCACAAGAGCCGTACGACGGGTGAGGTGGCGTTGCGCCGCCACGAAGGACGCTGGTACCTGGAGATCGGTTCCGAGCGCGACCCGGGCGAGGCCTTTTTCGCTCGCCTCAGCGGCGAGCGCCTATAAAGTCGCGAGGAGTTTCCACAGCATGCGTCTCATTGGGCTGACGGGCGGCATCGCGACTGGCAAGAGCACCGTGGCGCAGATCCTGACCGACCTCGGCGCCGCCGTGGTCGACGCCGATGCCTTGGCGCACGAGGTGACGGCGCCGGGCAGCGAGGCCGTCGCCGCCATCGGGCAGGAGTTGGGCCGTGAGTTCGTCCGCGCGGACGGCAGCCTCGACCGGCCACGCCTCGCGGAGCGCGTCTTTGCCGACGACGCGCTCAGGGTGCGCCTGAACGCCATCGTCCACCCGCGGGTGCGCAGGCGGATGCTGGAGCGCGCCGCGGAGATCGAACTGGGCGGCGCGGACGTCATCGTGCTCGACGTGCCGCTCCTGCTCGAGGCGAGGCAGGCCTACGACGTGGACACCGTCTGGCTCGTCTACGCGCCCGAACCGGTCCAGATCGAGCGGCTCATGGCCCGCAACGGCCTCACGCGGGAGCAGGCCGTGCTGCGCGTGCAGGCGCAAATGCCGATCGAGGCGAAACGCCGGCTCGCCGACGTCGTGATCGACAACACGCAGGACCGCGTCGCCCTGAGACGCCAGGTGGAAGCGCTCTACCGGGCGCTCAAGGCATCGTGAACGGCAACAGGCGCCGCAATGCGCTCCTCGCGCTGATGCTGCTGCTGGCGGTCCTCCTGCCCTGGCTCGGCGGCATCTACTACCCATGGCCCTACCAGAGCGCCTTTCTCAGCGCGGCGGACCGCTACGGCCTTTCGCCCTATCTGCTCGCTGCCGTGGCGCGCAGCGAAAGCCGCTTCGATCCTGCCGCCACCTCGCGCCGCGGGGCCGTCGGCCTGATGCAGCTCATGCCGGCCACTGGCCGTTATGTCAGCGGGCATGACGCGCATCCCGCCCTGCGCAGCCCTGGCGACAACATCGCGCTCGGCGCGCGCTACCTCGCGCAGCTGCTGCGCCAGTTCTCCTCGCAGACGGCTGCGATCGCCGCTTACAACGGGGGAGAGGCCAACGTGCACCTGTGGATCGCGCGCGGAGTCTGGCGGCCTGGCCAGCCGCTGCAACGCATTCCTTATCCGGAGACCCGAGACTTTGTGGCGCGTGTCGAACGAACCGCCAGCTGGTATCGCTACCTTTATCCAGGTCACGGCGGTGCGTCGTTCGGAGGCAAAGGGCAGTGATCGGCCGCGCGAGAATTTTGCTCCGCCTCGCTTGTCGCAAACTGCGCTCGTGTGCTAAGATGAGCGCTGTCGCCGAAGTGGTGGAATTGGCAGACACGCGGTGTTCAGGGCGCCGTGAGCTTTACGCTCGTGTGGGTTCAAATCCCACCTTCGGCACCAGTTTGTCGGGATGGC
>JAJZQO010000056.1 GCA_021847575.1 Bacillota bacterium
GCTGAAATTCAACCCTCAGCCGGCGCACAGCCGCCTCAGGACGCCGCGCCACCGCCTGCGTCAGCCGTCCGCAGCCCCAACCACCCCGCCCGCCGCGCTGCAGAATCGTTCATGCGTCAGAGCTGGCCCAGCCCACCTGACGTTGACGCGGACAGGATGATTGCTGCACAATGGACCACCAAAGGTGAGGAACGGAAAGAGTAGCCGCCACGCGCGAGCCCCAGAGAGGGCGACCCCGGCTGCAAGTCGCCTGCGGCGCAAGCGGTGAAGTGCTTCCGGGAGCCGTGGCGGTGAGTCGCAACTAGCCGCCACCGGGTGGAGCCACGTTATCGGCTCGCGAGCGACGGCTTGCCGTCGGAAACAGAGTGGAACCGCGGATCGACCGCCTCTGAGGCGCTCGGTCCGCGCCTGCGTTCCAAGGGGGAAAAGGAATTGTTCGCGTCGCTGCGTGAGGATGTGCGTACAGTCTTTGAGCGAGATCCCGCCGCCAAGAGTACACTGGAGGTGGTCATCACCTATCCGGGGCTCCACGCCCTATGGTTTTACCGCGTCGCTCACCGACTCTACCTCGGCCGGCACTTTGTGATGGCTCGGGCCATCTCGCAGTTCGCACGCTTCCTGACGGGCATCGAAATCCACCCTGGCGCCAGGATCGGCCGACGTCTTTTCATCGACCACGGCACGGGCGTCGTGATCGGCGAGACTACCGAGGTGGGCGACGACGTCACCCTGTATCAGGGCGTGACACTGGGTGGCACCGGCAAGGAGCACGGCAAGAGGCATCCTACGATCGGCGATCGGGTCATGATCTCCTGTGGCGCCAGGGTGCTTGGTGCGATCACGATCGGCGACGACTGCAAGATTGGCGCGGGCGCGGTGGTGGTGAAGTCCGTGCCGGCCAACTGCACCGTGGTTGGGGTCCCCGGCCGCATCGTGCGCGTATCGGGCCAACCCGTCCACCGCGAGGTTGACCTCCAGCACGGGGACCTGCCGGACCCTATTGCCGAGGCCGTCCTGCAACTGACCGCTCAGATCGACCGCCTTGAGGCGCGCATCGCCTTCCTGGAGGGCAGGGAACAAGATGACATCAACATCGATACGTCTGTATGACACGCTGACGCAGCAGAAGCGACCGTTCGTCCCGCTGGAGCCTGGTCGCGTCCGTATGTATGCGTGCGGCCCGACCGTCTACCACCATCTGCACATCGGCAACTTCCGGTCCTTCATCGTCTTCGACACGTTGGCCCGGTTCCTCCGCCGCGAGGGATTCGAAGTCCAGCTGGTGCAGAATTTCACCGACGTCGACGACAAGATGATCCAGCGCGCACAGGAACTCGGTGTTTCCTTGCCCGAGCTCGCGGAGCGGTTCATCGCCCAGTACCGCCAGGATGCGGCCGCGCTGGGCATGGAACAGCCCTATGGGTCGCCGCGCGCGACGGAGCACGTGCCACAGATCATCAACCACATCGAGGGCCTGCTCTCGGCAGGCAGCGCCTATGTACTGGACGGGGACGTATACTTCCGCGTCGCGTCCTTTGCCGACTACGGCAAGCTTTCGCACCAGTCGCCGGACGAGCGCCTGGCGGGCGCCCGCATCGAGGTGGACCGGCGCAAGGAGGACCCGGCAGACTTCGTGCTCTGGAAGTCGAGTCGACCTGGCGAGCCGAGCTGGGCGTCACCATGGGGCCCTGGTCGTCCAGGCTGGCACATCGAGTGCTCCGCGATGGCGCACTGCTACCTGGGTGATACCGTGGACATTCATGCGGGCGGCAGCGATCTCATCTTTCCGCACCACGAGAACGAGATCGCGCAGTCCGAGGGCCTCTTGCACAAGCCCCTGGCGCGCTACTGGATGCATGTCGCCATGCTGACGATGGACGGCGCGAAGATGTCGAAGTCCCAGGGCAACATCGTGCCGCTCTCGGAGTTGCGCCAGCAGTACCGGCCGCAGGCCATCCGGCTCTTTCTCCTGAGCGCCCACTACCGCACGCCGCTGGCCTTCCGCGATGAGCTGGTGGCTGCCAGCGACGCGGCGCTCGACCGGATCGAGAACTGCCTCGTTCGCCTGGAGCACCTGCAGCCGCACGCGGCCCGCGACGCGCGTGGCGACCAGTCCTACCTCGAGCGGCTCGAGCGGGCGGAACGCGAATTCGGCGCGGCTCTTGCCGATGACCTGAACACGGCCCAGGCGCAGGCCGTCCTCTTCGACGTCGTGCGCGAGGCCAACGCGACGCTCGATGTCGACACGGCGCAGGTTGTCATCGAGCGGACCCGCACATTCCTGACGGAGGGACTTGGGACGATGGGTATAACTTTGGACAGAGGCGAGCAGCAGCTCGGCGCGGAGGTGGATCGGCTCATCGCAGACCGCGAACATGCCCGCCAGCAGAAGGACTATGCGCAGGCCGACCGTATCCGCGACGAGCTCAAGTCGCGCGGCATCGTCCTTGAGGACACGCCTCAGGGCGTGAGGTGGCGCCGTGGCTGAGCGCACACGCGGTAACCGCCCGCCACAGGGGCCGGGCGGCAAAGGTCCCCGGGGCGGCCGGGGCGACTCCGGCGCCAGACCCGGCGCCGCGGGTCCGCGCGGCCAAGGGACAGCCAAGCCCAGGCCAAGGCCCGGCTCCTCGACCGCGAGGCCGCAGCCGGCAGTTGCCCGTGCGCAGCACGACGACGGCCCGGGGATGGCTAAGCCCAGGTCCAGACCCGTGCCCTTGCCCACGCGGGCGCAGACGGCGGTGCTCCGTGCGCAGCACGACACCGGCCCGGGGATGGCCAAGCCCAGGTCGAGACCCATTTCCGCGACCGCAAGGCCGCAGGCGGCGGTCGTCCGTTCGCAGCACGACGACGACCAGGAAAGGGAACTGCACGTCGCGGGCCGCAGAGCGGTCCTTGAAGCGTTGCGCTCGGGCAGAACCATCAACCATCTGTACATCGACCAGGCGACACCCCCCGCGGCGTTCGCGGCGATCTTCGAGGCGGCGAACCAGCGCGGCCTGCATGCGGAGGCGGTGCCCCGGCAGCGCCTCGCCATGCTCGCGGGAGAGCACCACCAAGGTGCGGTGGCGATCTGCGCACCAATCGCATATGTGGATATCGACGACCTCCTGGCTCATGTGCTGGCGGCGGAGGCCCCTGCCCTGCTTTTGGCGCTCGACGGCGTCCAGGATCCGCAGAACATCGGCAGTCTTATCCGCACGGCGGAAGTGGCGGGGGCCCAGGGCGTGCTGCTGGCGGAGCGGCGTTCCGGCGCGGTGACGGCAGCCGTCGTACGGGCGGCGGCGGGTGCGGCACTTCATCTGCCGGTGGCAAGGGTGAAAAACCTGAATCAGGCCATCGATCGCCTGCAGCGCGAAGGTATCCAGGCCGTCGTGGCACATCCTGTCGCGGAACGCATGGTCTACGACGTCGACCTCGCCGTTCCGACCGTGATCGTCGTCGGGGGAGAGGGCAAGGGGGTCAGCGAGCTTTTGCGAAAGAGGGCGGATGCCGTCGTGCGCCTGCCGCAGGTTGGTCAGATTGGCTCTCTGAACGCGGCAGTTGCGGGGGCTGTGATGCTTTACGAGGCAATCCGCCAGCGCCTTGCGGCGGGGGCTTGTCCTTGACGCAACTTTAAGCATTCCCTTATAATACGTGTGTGTAAGGTGGTACCCGGGTCCGCGAGATCAATTCGTGATGCCTGGCTCACAGTCGTATGGACGGAGGCGAGGTATCTTGAGCGTGAGCGCTCAACGTGAGGCAGTCAGCGAATATGATCTGATGGTCGACGAGGAGATCGTCGAATTCGCCCGGGACGGCAGTCACATCGCACTCGAGTTTCTCATCAACAAGTACAAGAACTTTGTGCGTGCGAAGGCACGTTCTTATTTCTTGATCGGGGCCGACAGGGAAGACATCATCCAAGAAGGGATGATCGGTCTTTACAAGGCCATTCGCGATTACAGGAGCGACAAGCTATCGTCGTTTCGGGCGTTCGCGGAGCTCTGCATCACGCGCCAGATCATCACGGCGATCAAGACCGCCACGCGACAGAAGCACATACCATTGAACTCGTATGTTTCGCTGAACAAGCCGATCTACGAGGACGACTCCGACCGCACGCTGCTCGACGTGATCTCCGGCACCAAGGTCTCTGACCCGGAGGAACTCGTGATCAACCGTGAGGAGTTCGGCGACATCGAGGAGAAGATGGGGGAGATCCTGTCCGAACTCGAGTGGCGCGTACTTATGGCGTACCTCGACGGGAAGTCCTACCAGGAGATCGCGGTTTCTCTCAGCAGGCATGTCAAGTCGATCGACAACGCGTTGCAGCGGGTGAAACGCAAGCTGGAGCGCTACCTGGATCTTCGGCGTCAGGTGCCAGAAGACGCGTAGGCGCGGCAAATGCGACAAGGGGCCCCGGCGCCTGATGGCGTTGGGGCCCCTTTCCGGTGCGCCCTGCGATCTCAGGGCTTTTGCATCGACCAGATGTACCGGGCGAGTGCGGATGCCTGGGCGTCGCTGAGTGTGCCGGGGTCGTTGAACGGCATGTTCTTCTTGATGAAGGACTGCAGAGAGGACTGTGTCGTGAAGCGGCTTCGCATGCCGGCGTCGAGTTTGGGTGCCGAGGCGCCGACCCCGCCGGGCCCGTGGCAGACCTGGCACTTCTTCTGGAAGAGTGCGGCGGCAACAGCGTTGCTGCCTGTCGGGTTGCCGCTTGCCGTTGTGGTGCCCGTCGTCTTGGGTGACGGCAGCGCCTTTTTCTTCGATGATGCCTGCTCTGTTATGCTACTTGACTTGGGCTTCGAAGTCGACTTGCTCTTGGACTTGGAAGCCGACGTCGAAGCCGTCGACTTGCCGCCCGACTTCGACGAGCTCGCCGACTGTTGCCCCTTGCTCGATCCTGAAGCACCCTGCTTGCTGGAGCCGCAGCCGGAGAGGACGATACCGAGACCCAGAACGACCGTGACCACGAATGCCTTAAGGCGCATGCTCTTGCCTCCCGAACTAGCATGGCCGCGCGCTTTCGGCGGCATGCGCTCTCAGCGCGCTTGCCCGAGCAGAGGCCCGATGCTATGCTGACTAGGTCAAAGCTGGCGTAGCTCAATTGGCAGAGCAGCTGATTTGTAATCAGCAGGTTATCGGTTCAAGTCCGATCGCCAGCTCCAAGCGTGAATACGATGAAACCTGCTCCCGAAGAGGGTTTCACTGTTGCGTTGGCTGGCCCGGCCCTATGATGACAATGTCATCATGCGCGACCCAACTAGATGTCCTGCGCTCCTGAGCCCCGCCCAAAAAGCACTCAGCCCGACCCGATCGCGGTGGCGTGCCAAAGCCCGCCGCCGTGATTGGGTCGGGCTTGTGTTTCCTCGATTCGGTGGACAGATGGCCAGCATAGCTACGAAGCCCGGGGTTGGTCTCGCTTGGCCATCTGATCCGTCACGTTCCTTCTGCGTGGAGGACCTCGGGCTGGATGGGTTGGCGCGGTGCCGGTCGGCGCATGAAGTCGTGGGGGCCACGGCACAATGCTGGGGGGGGAGTGCGCAATGGATCACGATTCGCTTACGCCGTGGCCCAGCCGCGAGGAGATCGGCCGCCTCATGGGATGGCCGCAGCGCATGTGGACTCAGGCGATGCGGGACATGCCGAGCATGGAGCTTGCCGAGGACGGCAATGACCTTGTGGTGCGGCTCGAGGTTCCCGGCGTCGAGCCTGACGAGCTCGACATCGAAGTGAGCTCGCACCAGATCTCGGTGCGCGGCGAGATCCGCCAGCGCGAGTACGGACACGGCGAGATCTACCACACAGAGCGCCATTACGGACGCTTTCAGCGGTCCGTGAGCCTGCCTGTCGCCGTGGATGCCGACAGGGCCACCGCCGATTTCCACCAGGGGCTGCTCGAGATACGGCTGCCGTGTCAGGACGGCGATCGGCGCAGGCTGACGATCAAGGGAGCGGGTGGGTCCGGTCGGCACTGAAGGGGCCCTGCACCTCGGGTACAGGTATGTCAGGGCGTCGCGGGCAGACCGTCAGGTGGCCCGGCGCATCGGTTCGCGGGTGGTGCGCGCGCTACCCGGCAGGTCGCGGGCGAGCACGGCGACAGCCTGGGTGTAGTGCTCCTCCACCGCCAGCGCGTAGATCCCCGGGTCGCCCAGCGCGAACGCGCGCACGAGCAGGCGATGGCGATCGGCGATGCCTTCGATGCGGCTCGGCACCTGGGCCATGAACCAGTGGAAAAAGATCGCGATCGGACCATCAAGTTCGTGGTATTTGCGCAGAAGCATCCCGTTGCCGCAGCCCTGAGTGATCAGCGTGTGAAAGGTACGGTCGAGGTCGACGGCAGCGATGTGCTCGGCATCCCCCTCGAGCCGCTCGAACGCCTGGCAGATGCTCTCGAGTTCTTCCACGATGCCGGCATCGGTCGGAGGGCTGAGCCGTACGGCCTCGGCTTCGAGAACCGCACGCAACTGGGCCGCATCGCACGCGTCACGATAGGACGGGCTCGCGACGTACAGCCCGCGGTGGGCCTCCCGGACGACTAGGCCCTCCTGCTCCAGAAGGCGGACCGCTTCGCGCACCGCGCTTCGACTGACCGCGAGTTCCGCCGCGATGTCATCCTCGAAGATGCGGCTGCCCAGCCGGAGGTCGCCGGACATGACGCGTTGCCTGAGCTCGTCGCGAATCTGGTCGACAACCGTGTAGATCATCGCGTTCGCGCCCGGTAGCGCCCTTCGTGTCGCGTGGCTCCGTTCGAACAACGCTGCGCTGCTGTCAACGGTATACACTCCTTCCGTACTTGTGGTACCCCCCGCGCTGGCGGCAAACGGAAACGGCAACCGCTACGCGCGAAAACGTCCTGAGTCGTCTACATCGAGGATCCAGCGCCAGGCACCTACGGGACGGCCGCGCGCGTAGATCGGCACGTCAACCTCGAGCAGAGTCTCGCCCGTGTCGCGCTCGTAGACATGGACGGCGAACGTGCCTTTCTCGACAGGACGCGCAAACTGCCAGAGGGTTTCGATCGAGGCGCGCTGCGGCAGGCTGAGGGCGCCTGCCGAGAGGCCCACCCTGGCGGTTTCCAGGCCGAAGGCATCGTCGAACATGTGCTTGATCCGGTTTCCGGGCAGGTCCTTCACCGGGTCGCCGGTCCAGTCCCGGCGATGCCGGATATCCTCCACCCAGACGAATCCGTTGAGGTCGGCGATGGCATGGCCACCGTGTTGGTGGCAGGGCGAAGCCTTTGCACCTCGTCGGCCAGCCGGCAGACGTCCTCGTCGATCTTCTGGTCCCAGCCGCAGCTGAACTTGGGCGGGTCGAACGCCGTCACGCGGTCGACGCCGAACAACCGGCCAAGGCTGCGGATCGCGTTGGGCGTCCCGACCTCGCGGTAGCCGGTGCGAGCGTACTCCTCGAGCGGCATCCGCTCCAAAATGGGGCGCAGCGTCTCGGCGTACCTGTGCGCCTCGCGGACCAGAGTAATGATCGGCGAGCGCTCCGTGTCCCCGCTGATCTCGCTCGGCGTGTCCTGCGCCATGAGCCGCAGGATGGCTGAGGTGGTCGCCAGACGCTTGGCGTGGTTCGTGAGGGCCAAGGCGTGCCCAGTCGTCGTGTCCGCCATTTCGGTATCGCTGCGTGCGAGTTCGGCGAGCTCCCGCAGCGGGGCGTGCACGCGCGCGTGCGATGGAAGTCGCGAGGAAACGCGTCTCCTTGGCGACATGGGGCGAAGGCGATCGTGAATCTCCCGGCCGGTCTTCCGTCTTGCGTCGCAGAGCGAACATCGGCGCCCCCCCGCGCGCGCGCACCTGTCCATCCCGGTGTCGCGTGTTCGACAGAGTTCGCCCTGTTCGGCTCCGCTTCCTACCGCACTTACTCCGAGACCGTGCCATTCAGGAGGCCGCTGCCGTCGGGCTGCAGCTGCACCTCGACACGGATGGGGAGTTGCGCGAAGACCTCGTTCCAGTGCGGAGCGATCTGGGACCACAGTGCAGGCGACGTCGCGCGCAAGACGTCGCCGAATCCGAGAGGGTCGGAGTGGAGCTCTTGCATGCGTCGCAGGACCTCTTCGGAATGGTGGACGATGATGGAGGCTGCCACAGTCCGCAGGGTCCGCCCCGTTTGGCGATCGGCGAAGTCGATCGGGCAGAGCGAGGCGCCTGAGACATGCAGGGCGCCCTTGAGGCGGATCGCGAGGCCCTCGAGCCGGCCATGGCGGACGATCGCGCTCATTCTGCGGTATGGTTGCCAGACCAGGGCCGAGACGGTTCCGTGCGTATTGCAGGGGATGGTCAGGGTCGGCTGCTGCACGTGATACGTCAGCATGCCGAGCGCTGTCGACTCCTTAACGTCCAACGTGCCCACGAGCCGGCCACGTTGGAAGAGCGCGGTGCCTTCGAAGCGGTAGCCGGTGGGACCAGCGAGCAGCATGGGGATTGCGGGGTCGCGGCCTGGCGACATGAGGTCATTGATCGCCTGGAAGACGCGTATGGGCGGCACCCTGCCTTCGCGGCGCTCGTTCAGGCTCATGTCCGTCAGGGCCTCGGCAGGGTAGCCCGCGTTGGTCGGGACGACCGACATGACCGCGTCGACCTGGTGGTCTGGCACGATGACGACCCAGGCGATGTTGCGCGTGCGGATGCCGCGCACGATGAAGTCCAGGGCGCCTTGGGCGCCGCCGGAGCGCGCGTACCGCTCGCTGAGGAGCAGCGCCTGCATCTGCCCCATATAAAGCGTCTTGCTGCTTGAGAGGTTCGCCTGCCGGGTAGCTTCGTAGATGTCTCGGCCCGTGCCCATCACTGTCGTGGAATTTCCGGGTGACCCCGGGTTCGTGCTGCTTGGCAGCTTGCTCGGCACAACGACCCGGTAGACCACCTTGAGGTGACCCGGCTCGCCGTCCACCAGGACCTCCGTGACGAATCCGAGCTGTTCGATGGCGTACTGGTCCCAGCAGCCCGCAAGCAGGGGCAGCATGGCCAGGATGAAGACGAGCAGCCTACGCACGGGCGGGTCGCCTCCGCTGCCAGCGCAGGAAAGCGGCGGCGAGGACGAGCGTGAGCACGAGCAGAGGCGCCCCCGAGTCGTACCACAAGGACTTCACACTCGTTTCGACAGCGCCCAGGTCTTTCATGCGAAGACTGGCATAACTCGCAACCAGAATGAGCGCCCAGACTGCGGGCCTGTATGCGCGACGGCCGAAGACATCGCCGAGGAGACCCGACGCGAACGTCGTCCAGACCACGATCTTCACGATGACGAAGGCAGCCCACGGGGCGGTCATGAGCGAGTCCAGGCGCTCGATCAGAAAGCCGTAGTGGATCGTCCGCACCGCGGTGACCGTGGGGGCCGCAAGGATCGAAGAGTGCTCCGGTCCGAACATGAGGAGCGGCATGCCCGTCGTCAGCAGCAGCATCAGGACGTTGACGCCAAGGGCGGTCCAGAGCGCGCGCGGGATACCTTCCGGATCCCTTGCGAGACTGCCGAAGTAGACGGCGAAGCCGACCTCTGCGAGGAAGGAGAACGCCTGGTAAGCGCCGAGGGTTAGCGCGTGGCCATCCTGCGGCGTCAGAGGGAACATGTGGACAAAGTTGAACCATGGCATGGCCAGACCGAACAGCATCGGCACCTCGATCAGAACGATCGGCGCGAGCAGCTCGGCGATGCGACCAACCACTTCGGGTCCGCCGAGCGCAGCGTAGATCGCGACGAACGCCGCCAGTAAGGTCGTGATCGTGGCCGGTGTGAATTCCAGGAGGTCGACATGCAGCATCTGCGCTAAGCTCGCGAAGATGTTGCTTAGGCCCAGTAGAGCTACCACGACGAAAAGCGCCGCAAAGACGCGCGCGACGAAGAGGTGACTGCCGAATGCCGCCACGAACGGCCCGCACCTTTGGCGGCGCAGAATATAGAGAGCGAGCAGCAGGGGAACGACGGCGAGGATGCCGCCGACCAGGATGGCCCAGAGGGCGTCCTTGCCGAATGCCTTGATGAGCGGGCCCGGCATTAGCAGGTCCTGCGTGGGCATGGTAGCGGCGATGAGGAGGTAGAGGAGCTGACGGCTCGTGATGATCGGCCGGAAATGCTCTGTGCTCATGAGGGCTGCGGCTTGCGGTACCATCTGAAAGGAATGCGCATCAGGCGCTGGGCCTGCTTGATGTGCAAGGGCGCAGCTGGGCTCAGGTAGGAGACGCCGAACGAGCGCAGTTTCGCCAAGTGGATCAGGATGAAGAGGACGTACATGACGACGCCGAAGAGGCCGAGAGTGACGCCCGCCACCATGGCGGGAAAGCGCAGGAGGCGCACGATCACCGCAATCTCGTACTGCGGGATGGTGAACGACGCAAGGGCCACAACGGCCACCAGCACGATGACCGGGGCGGAGATGAGGCCTGCCTGCACCACAGCCTGACCGATCACGAGGGCGCCAACAATCGAGATGGTCTGGCTGAGGGACCTCGGCAGACGGATTGCCGCCTCGCGCAGCACCTCGATGATCAGGGCCATCACGATCACTTCTGCGAACACGGGGAGCGGGACCCCCGCACGCGACCGGGCGACGGCGAACGCGAGCGGTGTTGGCAGGAGCTCCTGATGCACGGAGGTCACGGCGATATAGGAGGCCTCGCCTGCAAGCGCCACGAGAAAGCTGCCCAGGCGCAGGAAGCGGGCGAAGTTGCCGATGTACCGCGGCAGGTAGCGGTCCTCCGGCGAATTCAGCATCTCGATCAAGGTGGCAGGCAGGATCAGGACCTCTGCCCCATTGCCGACCAGGAGGACGACACGACTGTTCTCCAGCCCCAGAACCGCGGTGTCGACGCGTTCCGTCAGCTGGATGTTGACGAACGGCGAGTAGGGGTCGTCGGCCAGGAAGGGCTTCAGCACCGTGACGCTGACTACGTCGTCGTATTTGAATTGGCTCATGCGGCGAAGCACTTCTGCCCGCACCGAGAGGGGCGCCTTGCCGTCCATATAGGCGATGGCATAGTGGCGAGCGGTGTTGCCGGGGACGGTTCTGATCTCGACCCGCAGCTTCGGGTTTTTCGCCATGCGCCTCATCAGAGCGAGGTTCTGGTGGAGATTTGATGTGAATGCCTCGTGCGGCCCCCGGATCACGCGTTCCACCTGCGGCTCGTCGGACGGCATAGCGGCCGGCAGGCTGAAGGCGACCGCTTGAGGGGTCCCCTCCTGCAGCAAGAGGATATCTCCCGCGAGAAGCTTCCCGACAGCCTTCTCGAGCGTGCCGGCGGTATCGTAAGCGGGAAGCGCCATGACGTCGCCGCGGTGCAGGAAGGTGCGCAACGACACCGCCACGGCCTTTTCGTCCGCGAATGCACGTTGATACACGATGACGCAACGGACTGGCGCACCTGGCACCGTACTGTAGACGATGTCGTCGGAAGGGGAGATCAGCAGCCTGAGACCCGCGACGTCGGAATCCAGGTGGCCGCTGAAGTTGTCCTGTCCAGCGAGGTTGCCGATTACGATGGATGCCTGTTCGATCAGTTCCTCGAGCCGTACGAACTGTCCCGGCAGAGCTGGCACAGGCCTGACCTCCTGGCCGCTAGCGTCCCCGCGGTCAGGAGGTGGTATGCCGGGTCAGCTCTCCCTGTGCCGCCGCTCCCAGGGCGATTCGCCAGTGGCGGGCTCCTCTTGCCGAGGCGAAGGACGGAGCAATACGAGATGTCCGTGCCGGACGCCTTCGAGCTTGCGCACTGGCCGCGCTCCCCGGCGCGTGGCGCGCAATAGGAGCAGGATGGTCACGGCGTAGATGGCGACAAGCGCCAGGAGCACGACCCACGCAAGCCAGACGAGCTCTGCTGGACGCATCGCGCCAACCCCCAACACAGATGTTCCGTTTTCTAGAACATTCGCGTCAGGCCTCGCGTTTTGCGGCCGTCCGGTCGCTGCGGGCCAGATCCTGCTCGCGTTTGCCATGCGACGAGCGGCGGCCCGATCATTGCCGGGCCGCCGCTTGTCGAAATGCCTGCGGACGTGAATGCGGCGAAGGTGTGGCTCAAGCGCTGGCTTTAGGCCTTCGGACACCAATTGGCGAGTTGACCTCGCCGCGCCTCCGGGCGGCGTCGACCGCCTGCTGGGGAATGGGGCTCGGATGCCCGATGAAGCAGGAACCAGCGGGAAACCGTGAGGGAGTGCGACCACGCAACACCGAGGAATCCCCCGGCGTCGCCGTGGGGAGGGTATCAAGCCTGTGGATGGCTTGCTGCCAGTGTCCGATCCAGGAATGCCGTGATCGTGGCCAGGACCTCGTCGCTTTCCGGCTCATTGTGGAGTTCGTGGTAGTAGCCGGCAAACTCCCGGTACTCCTTGTCCGGGGCTGCCAGGGCTTCGGCGAAGGCCCGCGTGGCCTCGGGCGACACCAGCTTATCCGCGCCCGCCTGCAACATGAGCGTCGGGACGGGAAAGGCGACGCCTCTGGCGCGTGCGCGTGCCATACTGCGCTGAAGCTCCATGGCCCAGCGCACGCTGACTTTGCGCTCGACCAGGGGATCGGAAGCGTAGGCAGCCACGACGTCTGCACGCCGACTGACGGCGGCTGGGGGAATACGGCTGGGCTGGCTCATGGTCGGCCAGACGCGCTCGATCAGCGAGGCCGCTTGGAACAGTACCGGCGGCACCCTAAGCGAGAGATCGAGGCATGGTGAGGTGAGAACGACGCCCGCGAGCGATGAAGTCGTCTGATGCGGGCGCTCCTGCAGCCATCGGACGACAATGAGGCCTCCCATGCTGTGACCGTAGAGGAATTGCGGGGCTGCGGGGTAGAGCGTCCGCAGGCGGTCGAGCATGCCATCGACAGTCTCGAGGTAGTTCTCGAACCGGTCGATGTGTCCGCGCTTGCCCGGGGAACGGCCATGGCCCGGCAGGTCCCTGCCGAGCACCGCGTAGCCTGCGTTGTTCAGCCACTGCGCGACATGTTCGTAGCGTCCGCAGTGTTCGCCCGCGCCGTGGACCAGGGCGATTGTGCCGTGGGGTGATGGAGACGGCCAGTTCCACTCGTAGAGTTCCATCCCGGTGGACTCCTCTCTGGTCCGGGTGCTCCGCGCAGGTGCGCGGTCTGACGCGCTTGTGCCGGGGTCCATGCGTGGGGCGGCGCCAGACGATAAGCGGCGGTCTTTTCGGCCCTCGGCTAGATTCTCGCCACCCGGGCACGTCTCGCTCGGTTCCGGGAACGCCGGGGTGGGCTCGTCGTTGTGCGACCGCTTCGATCGACGGCTTTTCCGCAAAGAGCCTAGCTGACCTTGCGGACCTTCCAGATGAGAAGGGATCCTGCGATGAAGAATATGACTGTGGCCCCGAACAGAAGCCGATAGGCACCCGCTACTCCGAGGCTTGGCATCAGGGCCTGTGCCACCGCGATACCGAGTATCGAGGCCAGGAACTGAGCGAGCGTCAGGCTGATTCCCCAAATTCCCATGTCCCTGGCGGCGGACCCACCGGGCAACGTGTCGATCGCCAGTGCCCAGTCGACGGACTGGTAGGCTCCGTAGCCGAGCCCAAAGATGGCGGCGGCCACTTCCACCGTGACGAGGGAGTGGCTGAGGACGAAGAGCACCGCGCAAACTCCCTGAAGGATGCCGGCGGTCGAGACGATCAGCTTCCGCTTGCCAAGCCGATCCGATATATATCCGGAGACCAGCGCAGCTACCCCAGCCGTCACCGATAGGATGATCAGAATCACGAAGACCTGAGTCTTTGGGTCGGGCACCTTCAGGACGAACTCGAGGTAGTACAGGAGATACGTCTCGAGGACATAAAGTCCGATCAGGACCAGGAACCTTGTGAGCCAAACCAACCGGAAGTCCCTGTATTCCTGGCCGGAAATGATGAACCCACGCATCTTCTCCCGCCAATTCGGCGCAGGCACATCAAGTGACGGCGGCTCCTTGACGAGGCCCACCGTGACCAGCAGGGAAACGACGATTGCGGATAGAGTAGACCAGACAAAGACCACTGGCGTCGCCAAGCCGCCGACCAGGCCGCCAATGATCACGCCAAGCTGGTTGTAGAAAGCCATGTAGCCACTGGCTGTGCCGCGCTGCGCATATGGAACCAAGTCAGGGATCAGTCCCTGGTAGGCTCCCTGAGCGAAGTTGTTGAACAGCTGCAGACCCACGATGCCTACCGCGAACCACGCTATCGTCGGGGCGTAGCCGAGCAACAGGAGACTCAGGACCGCAGGTAGCGTTCCAATGAGCATCATCGGCCTGCGCCGCCCTAGGCGGGAACGCCAGCTGTCCGAGATCGTGCCGAAGATCGGAGCGAATATGATGGCGACCGCCACTCCGAGCGCGGTGGTCCAGGACAGTACGCCCGTGGCTGCGTGAGCGCCAACGATCTCTTGCACCCGTTCCGGCATGACCAGGAGAATGAGTCCGGTCCAGAGGATGTTGTTAGGAAACCAGAACAGCCCCAGCGCAAGTTGATTGCCGGCACTGAGGCGCGGGCGACCCGGCCAGCCAAGGTATGGGGACTCCGTCGCGCGAGCCACGCACGTTCCTCCCTACATAAACGCCCTAGACCTGATCCACGGAGTCCCTTCGCTAGAACTCGGTTGACTCCTGTCGCTTTCTTCTTCTTTTGGGTAACGCAGAAAACGTATGTCGGATGGCGCAACTTGGGCGGGTGTGAACCCCGGCGTTCAGCAGGAGCACTGGATTCACGGTGCCGCTCCTGATCGATACACGGCCCTGGTTGAAGACTTTTTCCGCCACTGAGCGATAAACCGTAGCACACGAATGGCACCAAAAATGGCACCCAAACGGGGATCGGCGCTGAGTTGAACTCAGCGCCGATCCACGAAAGCCGTTCTGGGCCTTGATTTCCAGAACTGATGTCGGGATTTGAACCCGAGACCTCCTGCTTACGGAGGTCGGTGCTTTTGCCCGATGTGAAGTAGTGTGAAACGAGAGGGAAGAGGATGCATGAGTTCCGCTCCCAGAGCGGCTTGCTCGGCTCTCTAGTCGTCCCCTCTTCACCCTAACGACACCTATTTCATCTCGTTACATCTCGCGGATTGGGTGAGTGATCTGGGACGGAGACAGCCTCGAATCGGTGGTACGCTCGGGGTCTGCCTTGCGGCGAGTCAATCCTACACATATACTAGATGTAGGTGTTCTGCGCGTGAGGTGAGCCACCGTGATCCGCAAGCAGATCTTCATCCCCCGCGATCAGGACGAAGCGTTGAAGCGCCTCTCCCAACGGACAGGCAAATCAGAAGGCGCGCTGGTTCGTGACGCCATTGCATTGCGTCTTCAGCAGGAAGACGAAGGCTCCAGGAGGTGGCAGGAACTTCTTCGAGAGTGGGCCAGTCGCCCTGTCGATAACCAGCCTCACACATGGCGGAGGGACGATCTTTACAGCGACAGGGTGTCCCCGAAATGATCAAGACGCTTGTGGCTACCAACATCCTCGTCTACGCCGCCGGGGTAAATACCGACAAGGCGCATCGGGCCGCAGCGTCAAACGCTCTAAATGAGATCCGTCACGAAGGTGCACTCCCGGTCCAGGCGCTATCCGAGTATGCTGCCGTTCTTCTACGCCACAATCGACCGGCGGATGTGATCCTGCACGACGTCGAAGCCCTCGCGGGCACTTGGCCCGTACTCCATCCCACCGCGCGCACCGTGGCACAGGCCCTGGCCGGTGTCAAAGATCATCAATTGAGTTTCTGGGACGCGATGCTATGGGCAATCGCGGTTGAGTACGGTCTTTCCGCCATTCTTAGCGAGGACGGACCAACTGGGCACTCTATCCATGGAGTGGAATACGTGTCGCCCTTTTAGTGTCGCGCACTCGACCGCGGCCTTCAGCCCCGAGCAATGCTAGCCCTCTCTGGGCCACCATGCTTCCTCTTGGGCTGGGTTCTGCGTTTACGACTCCTGTTCCTCTGCCAGCGTCGCATAGGTGGAACTATGGCGCACTCGGTTGAGGAATCTCGATCGGTCCAGCCGACCCCAGATCAGGCACCTCACGAGCGCCCTCGTACGCCAGCACGTCGCATCCGTTTCGTAGCAACCGCGCTTACGGTAGTCGGCATCAGCAATAGTCAAAGGCCCCGCGCATCGCGCGGGGCCTGGGTTTTCGTTGACGTTGGGATTTGAATCCGAGACCTCCTGCTAACCGTTTAGGAGGTCGGCGCTTTTGTCCGATGTGAAGTAGTGTGAAGTGAGATGTAACGAAGTCGCCAGTTGCGAACGATGGCGCAATGGAGAGCGACTTCCTCGGCTTCCTGGTCGTCTCCTCTTCACCTTAACGACACCATTTCATCTCGTTACATTTCGCGCTTCGGACACCAATTTGGACACCAAAGGTTAGCACGCCGCTCTCCCTGCGGCGTCTACCCGCTAAAGCGTTGACTCTCACGACCGGATCTGTTACATGTAACGAGAAGAGGGTGATCCGGTGCGTCCTGTCGGCAGCCGTGTAGCTGACTATCGGAAGCGCATGGCCGAACGAGGGTTTCGGGTTGTCCAAATTTGGGTTCCAGACACCCGCAGGCCGGGATTCGCGGCTGAGTGCAGACGGCAGTCCCTTCTGCTTAGTTCCGACCCCCAGGAGAAGGAGATCCTAGACTTCATTGACCGCGCGGCCGACTGGCCCGAGCCGTGAAGAGGGGGGACGTCGTCACCGTCGTTGCCCCGGGAGACTATGGCAAGCCGAGGCCCGCACTCGTTGTCCAGTCAGACCTGTTCCAGGATCACCCCAGTGTGACGGTATGCCTGATGACTTCCGATCTCAGGGATACGCCACTCTTCCGCTTCACGGTTCCATCCAAGCCTTCAAATGGCCTACAGAAGCCGTCACAGGTGATGCTCGACAAGATTGTCACGCTTTTATCGACAAGGATCGGAGAGACCATTGGGAGATTGGATGACGGTGAAATGGCCGAGGTTACGCGACTGCTGGCCCTTTGGCTCGGGTTGGCGTAAGTTGCGGGGAATCTATAAGGCCATTGCCGCAGTAATGGAACGAACTCGGTTTAAATGTGTTTCGAACCCAAGCAATCAAAGTCACTTAGCATGCGGCTTTACGAATGCGTGGATACTACATCTTGCAATTGGCGAAACCCGAGGGATGGGCCAGAATCCCACATTCACCACCCCCACCGCGAGTGACGGGGATTATCGCCTTGTCGCTGTAAATGGGATAATCTAGGAGCAAGGAGAACCGCTTGGCCTTGTAGAAGCAGGCCCGTATGAACGAAGAACTGGAAGCATTCCTCGGGCACATCAAGGGTGCCGCCGCGTACGACGTCGGCGTCGGCGTGGTGGTGCG
>JAJZQO010000057.1 GCA_021847575.1 Bacillota bacterium
GAGGCGATTGGTCAGGGCCGCCCGGTAGAGGGCTATGGCGCGCGACAGCATGGTGGTGTCGACGCCGACGAGCGCATGGACCTCACCCAACTCCCTGGCACGGCTCCGCAGGCCGCTTCGGCTCAAGGACGGCCCGAGCAGAAAGTTCATCAGATCGCGCTGGGCTGTTTGGTGCTCATCCAGGATGGAGCCGGGAAGGTTGCCCAACAGCCCCTGGCTCGGCTCGTCGAGCTGAGTCCGCTCGTGGAACGCCTGTGCGAAGTCCTCGGCCGCCTGGCGGAACAGGGCCCGGTTGGCAGTGAGAAGCGTTTCGGCGCCTGAGTCGTAGGCGTCGATGTCCGCATCGCCGCCCGCGTCGACGTTCGCGCGATCCGAGACGACGTGCCACCACTGAACGCGGTCGTGCTTGTGCGCCTTGAGATGCGCGAGCGCCTGGTCGGCGCGGCGCAGAAGCGTCTCGCCGTCGGGACCGTCATCCGGGAACACGGCGAGACCGAGGCTGATCTCGAGGTTGAAGGAGTGCCCCTCCAGGGGCTCGAACGGCTGCTCCACCGCGCCGTGCAGGCGGGCGAGGACGGTCTGCAACATATGCAGATCGAGTGGCAGATCGAAGTCTTCGAGCAGGATGACAAATTCGTCACCGCCGAAGCGCGCGACGAATTCCGACTTGCGCACGACCTGGCGCAGGCGGTCGGCGAACTCGGCCAGGGTGCGGTCGCCCGTGGCGTGTCCGAGTGCGCCGTTGACTGCCTTGAAGCCATCGAGATCGGCCAGGCCGACGACGAGGGCCTTCCCATGCCTTTGCGCCCGCTCGAGGGCCTTGGCCAGTTCGCCATCCATGGCGCGCTTGTTCGGCAGGCGGGTCAGGGTGTCGTGGTATGCCTTCTCCTCGAGGTCCCTTTCGAGCTGGAAGCGCTCGGTCACGTCGTGCACGGTCCAGATGACGGTCTCGACACCTTCGCTGATCGTCAGGCTCATGGTGACGTCGCCGACGAGTTCACGGCCGTCGCGCCGGGCGAGCCGCACGTTGGGCACGACGCCGACGCCCTTCTCGGGCAGGGTGGCGTAGATCTCGCCGACCCGGTCGTACTCTTCCTCCGACGCGTAGAGGACGCGCGCGGACTGGCCGATCAGCTCGTCCTCTCGCGCATAGCCGAGCATCTCCAGCAGATGCCTGTTGGCCAGGATCAGCTGGCGGTCGCGACCCATCGAGATGCCGGCATAGGTCTGATCGAGCAGGAGCGCCTGGACCTTTGCGAGCTCCCGCGCCCTGGCGCTGGCGTCCAGACGGTCGAGCCCCTGACTGACTGTGCGGGCCAGTTCGTCCAGAAGCAGGCGGATGTCGGGGCTGAACTCCTGGCCGCCGGTCAAGTGGAAGTTCAAAAGGCCCCAGATGGCGCCGGCGCGCCGCACGGGTACCACGACGGTGGCCGTGATCCCGAAGCTGGCCGCGCGCTCGCGCCATGGTTCCATATCAGGACTTGCCGCGATGGAAGCGACATACTGCGTCTCTCCCGTCCGCCAGGCGTGGCCGGCCGGCCCCCTGCCCTCGGGGATATCGGGCCGGACCGAGATGAGAAGATCCTTGAGGTAGTCCGTGGCGCCGGCCGACGCGCGCACCCGCAGACGATCGCCATCGTCCGGAATGCCGAACCAGACGAGGGGCAGTGGGGCACGCTGCACCGCAAGAGCGCAGACGCCCCGCAGGAGCTGCTGCTCGTCCTCCGCGCTCAGGGTGATGCGCCCCGCCTCGGCCAGCACCGCGTTGAACGCGACCAGGCGCTCGAGATCGGTCTGGCGCTGCTGCTGCCCGGACCGCCCTCGCCTGAGTTCTGCGGCGAGGACGGCCGTGGCCTTTGTGAGACGGCCAACCTCGTCCTGGCGCCGGGATAGCTCGACCGGCGCGTCGAACTGCCCTGCCGCCATCCGGTCGAGGGTGTCCGCGACGTGCGCGAGCGGCCGTACCGAGCGCCGCACGATGAGCGCCGCCAGGATGCCGAGGATCAGCATGGCGAGGTCCTGCAGGGCGAGCGAGGCCAGGAGCGTGCGCGAGGTCGCGCGCGCGCCAGCGACCTGCTTCTGCGCGCGCGCGACCAAGGCCGAACTGAGCGACCGGAACTCGCTGCGCGCCCTGCTCGTAACCTGATGGTTGCCGATGTACATGAGCCGCGCAGAGAGCGCGGGGTCCGTGTACGCGTCACGCTGGACGCGCTTCCAGTAGCCATCGTAGGCGGATATGGTGCCAGACAGGCGCGTGACCAGAGCCTTCTCAGGCGCGGGCAGGTTTTGCCCTCGCAGTTGCGCCAGTCCGAAGTCCAGTTGCTCCTCGGCCGCGAGTGCCTGCGTCAGGGTCGACTTGGCGTAGGCGGACTGCAGCCCGTAAGGGCGCAGGCCAACCCACATGTTGGCCTGGTCGTCGAATGCCAGGAAGTCGCCGTGGACAACATCCACCTGCCGGACCAGGACAAAAGCGCTCTGGACGGTCTCCGTCAGGGCAGCCTGGATGCGGTCGAGCATCAGGAGGCTGTACAGGCCCTGGGCCACCGCGAGCAGGACAAGCAACATGACAACCAGGGTCATCTGCGTCAAGAGACTGGTCCGCAAGTGGCGCAGCGTGCGCATGGCTGTTTTGCGCCTCCCTGCCGGGTTGGGGGCAATGGAGGGTCAAGGGAACCACAACCCGTTAGAGGTTAATTCGCCAATATGCGACAAGAGACCTTCGGCGTTATGCAACGGCGTCGTCGGGGCTCGGACCCAGTACCCTCCCAAAATTGGGCAGCCAACGTCCCGGAGTGTTACCATACTTGCGCAGCTTCAAATGCGGGAGGAGGGCTTTCTATGCCGATCCGCCAGGTCATCTCGACGCTCAGCGACGACGGCAAGGAGATCATGGGCACCGATGTCCTGCTCTTCCACTTTCCGGACGCGAACATCTTGAACGGCTCGCTCCTGACGGTGGAGTCGAACCACTTCGCTGTGCTCAAGTCGCGTGGCGCCATCCTCAACGTGTACGAAACCGGGCAGTACCCGATCCAGACACCGGACAGGCCGATCGTCGGCTCCATCCAACAGGCCTTCTTCGGCGGCCAGTCGCCATGGCAGTACGAAGTCCTCTACATCAGCCGGGCCAAACTCGTGCTCAAGGCATCCGGAACGGCCCTGTCGCGCGAGATGGCCGAACTCGCGTACGACGTCGACTACTACATTCACGTCGAGGACAAGGACGACGCACTCAAGCTCGTGCAGCACATGCCGTACAACGGCCACTTCCTGCACGGGGAGGACCTCAACCGCTACGCCGGCCCTGTCGTCGAGCAGGCGATCAACCAGCTCGTGCAGGTGACGCCTCTCGAGCAGATCAACGAGCACATCCACGACCTCACCGCGCTCGTCAAGGAACACCTGCAATCCTTCCTGGCTGCCTACGGCATTACGCTGAACGACGTCAAGGTGCTCGTGTTCCCGAAGGACGAGCGCATGAAGTCCTTGATCTCGCTCAAGGCCTTCGGGCTCTCGGAACTGGACGCCGTCCGCTACTACGTCGCGATGATGATGGCCGAGCACAACCTCGTCTCCGCGCCCAATGTCGCCATTGGCGAGGCATTCCACGTCGGCGCCGGCGCGTTCGGCATGCCGTTCGCCGGGCCACCCGCAGGCCAGCGCTGAGCATGCCAGCGGACACTGCCGCCAGGCTCGCGCGGCTGCTGGGTCTCGGCTCGATCAAACTGTTCGACAGCGCAGCGCAGCTGCGCGACCACGACCTCCTGGTGCGCTCCGAGGCAGCGGACCGGCTGAGCCGCGCCGCGACCGCCCTGCGGGACCTCTCGTCGCGCTATCGCGAAGAGCGCATTCCATCCGCTACGCGCGAGCAGCCCTTCCCGCCGGCGGAGCGCATGGCGGCCCTCAAGCGGCTAGAGGAGCGCACGCGGGCTCTGCAGGAGCTCGCGGCAAAGCTGCGCAGCGAGACCCTGCCGCCGCAGGACCTCGTCTGGGAGCGCCTGCGTAGCGCGACGCTGCAGTACGACCTGATGCTCGAGGCCGACCTCGGCCTTGTCGAACCCTGCGAGACGTGCGCCAAGGCCGCCGAGGCTCTCGGTCTCAGTGACGCGGACGCGCCCCAGGGCCTGGATGCCCTGGACGACACGCTGCGCGCCGTGGCACGGGCCCTGGTCGCGCGCCACTCCCTCCTCTCCCCCACCTAGGCCGCTACGCCTCCAGGAGGTGCGCACCGAGCCTGAGCGCTCGCGTGCGCACTTCCTGCTCCAGCGCCTGGCCGAACGCCGCCTGCGGCAAGGTGCGACTCGCCTGCTCGCCCCTGGCCCGCACCGAGACGGTGCCGTCCGCCGCCTCGCGGTCGCCGACGACCAGGAGGTACGGCACCTTGTCGGTCTGCGCCGCGCGGATCTTGTAGCCGAGCTTCTCGTCGCGCAGGTCGGAGCCGGCGCGGATGCCGCGTGCCCTGAGTACCGCCTCGACCTCCTGCGCGTAGGCCGCGTGGCGGTCCGACACCGGCAGCACGCGCGCCTGCTGCGGCGAGAGCCAGGTCGGGAACGCCCCTGCGAAGTGCTCCACGAGGATGCCAAGGAAGCGCTCGATGCTCCCGAAAATCGCGCGGTGCACCATGACGGGCCGCTTCGCTTTGCCGTCCTGGTCCCGGTATTCGAGCTCGAAGCGCAGCGGGAACTGGAAGTCGAGCTGCACCGTAGCGCACTGCCAGTTGCGGCCCAGCGCGTCGATCACGTGCACGTCGATCTTCGGCCCGTAGAAAGCGCCGTCGCCTTCGTTGACGCGGTACGTCAGCCCCGCGCGGTCGAGCGCCGCGGCGAGTTCGCCCTCCGCACGGTTCCAGAGCTCGATCTCGCCGAGGAACTCCTCCGGCCTCGTCGAGAGCTCGACGCGGTACTGCAGGCCGAAGGCGCCGTAGATGACCGAGATGATCTCGAGCACCTCCGCGATGCCGGCGCCGATCTGGTCCTCGCGCAGGAAGATGTGCGCGTCGTCCTGGTGGAAGCCGCGCACCCGGAGAAGCCCATGTAGGGTACCGGAGCGCTCGAAGCGCGAGAGTGGCCCGTACTCCGCGAACTTGATCGGCAGGTCGCGGTAGGAGCGCACGCTCTCCGAAAACATCAGACAGTGGCCCGGACAGTTCATCGGTTTGAGGGCGACCACTTCGTCCTCCGACTCGACGACGAACATGTTCTCCTTGTAGTGGCCCCAGTGGCCGCTGGTCTGCCAGAGGTCCGGGCGGAAGATCCAGGGAGTCATGACCTCCTGGTAGCCATAGCGCTGCTGCACTTCGCGCGAGAACTGCTCGAGCTCATGGTAGAGAATCGTGCCGTTCGGCTGCCAGAAGGCGAAGCCGGGGGCGACATCGTGGAAGGTGAAGAGGTCCAGTTCACGCCCCAGCCTGCGATGGTCGCGGCGCTTGGCCTCCTCGAGCAGGCGCAGGTGCGCCTCGAGTCCGGCCTCGCTGGGGAACGAGGTGCCGTAAAGGCGCTGCAGCATGGGACGGCTCTCGTCGCCCGCCCAGTAGGCGCCCGCCACCGAAAGCAGCTTGACCGCCTTGACGGGCCCCGTGCTTGCAAGGTGCGGGCCGCGGCAGAGGTCGACGAACTCTCCCTGGCGGTAGATCGAGATCTGCGCGTCCTCGGGTAGGCGCTCGATGATCTCGAGCTTGTAGGTCTCGCCGAGGGCGGAGAACAGTTCGATCGCCGCCTGGCGCGAGATCACCTCGCGCACCACCGGGTAGTCTGCCGCCGCGATCTTGGCCATTTCGGCCTCGATCGCCGCGAAGTCCTCCGGCCCGAGCTGGCGCGGCAACTCCATGTCGTAGAAGAACCCGTCCGGGTCCGCGGGACCGATCGCCAGGCGCGCGCCCGGGTAGAGACGCCTGACCGCCTGCGCCATGATGTGCGTCGAGGTGTGGTGGAACACGGTGCGCCCGTCGGGGTCCGCAAAGGTCAGAATGTCGACCTGGCCCGCATCCGTCACAGGCTGCCCGAGCTCCCGGATCTCGCCGTTCTGGCGGGCCGCCAGCGGTTCCTGCACCTGGGCAAGGCGCGCCGCGTCGCCGTAGCTTGCGCCGGCGGCGACCGCGATCTCCTTGCCGTCGACCTGCACATCCATCGTGAGCCCTCCTTTGCGACATTCGGGGCCGAGGACGCGAAAAAACCCGCCCTTCATCGGGGCGGGCTCCATGCCCGCGGTTCCACCCCACGTTGCTCGTCGGTGCGCTATCGGGCACCATGCGCCAGCTTGTGTCGCCGGACCTCGGGAGTGGTCTTCGCCGACTGGCCGCGGCGCCTTGCACCTTCCGGCGCCTCTCTGAGCGGCCTGTGCCGGGTACTCGTCTCCGTCCTAGGCTTCGTTGCCGGATAGTGTACGCCCCCGAGTGCCCAAGCGTCAATCGCGATCACGGAGCGCAACGTACCACCGCCAGCGCCTACCGGCGCGTTGGCCGGCCTGGTCCGCATGCGCTAAGTTCGAGCCGTTCAAGGCTACGTCCTCCGGCAAAAGCGTCCGAGGGTGCCTCGCGGGCACCGCTTCCGCGGGAAGCGGTGAGCCGTCTTCGTGGCGGCATCAGGGCGCCAGGAACGCTCCTGGCGCCCCGCCGATCACTTCGGTCCACCACTTCCCTCGCGGAAGAACTCGTTCTGCTTCAGCTGGATCTCGCGGATCAGGAACGTGCTCAGGAGGGCGAGCACCGAAAAGATGACGCCCACCCAGAAGAGCTCCACGATCGACGAGGTGAGCGCCGAGCGAACCGCGTGGAGGAAGGTTCTGAACAGCGCCTCGCCCTGCGGCCCCAGGGCCCTGAACTGCTGGTGTATCGCGTTCTGGCCCGGCACGCTGATGATCCCCTGTGGGTCCGAGAACGCCTTGCGCTGCGCCGGACTCAAGGTGGCGAACATGCGGGAGAGGGAGCCAGGGAGGCGCTCGGGCAGGAGTCTCGCGAAGCTCGCGGCGAGGACGGTGCCGAGAATCGGCGAGGCTATCGCGCCACCGAGGCTGTTGCCCATCTGCTGGGTCGCATTGACCGCGCCCATGACACGGTAGGGAAAGATGTTCTGCACGATGACGCCCATCGCCGGCATCAGCGAGCCGATGCCCAGTCCCAGCACGACCATGTCCACGACTACGTCGGACCAGTGTGAGGAGAGCGAAAGGCGAGTCAAGAGCAGCGAGCCCAGCACCATGGCAAGGCCGCCGACGAAGACGAGCGTCTTGTACTTGCCGGTGCGCGTGATCAGCTGGCCCCCGGCGATGCTCGCGACGATGAAACTCAGCATCATCGGCGTCATCAGGTAGCCGCTGTTTTCCGCGTTCATGCCCAGCACGCCCTGGACGTAGATCGGCAGCACCAGCATCACCGCGAACATCGACATCGCGACCATCAAGGTCACGATCATCGCCGAGCTGAATGTCCGGTTCTTGAAGAACTCGAGCGCGATGATCGGCTCCTCGGCACTTCGCTCGATCAGCAGGAAGCTGACCAGCATGACGGCCGAAAACGCGAAGAGCCCGATCTCCTGCACGGATCCCCATGCGTACGTCGAGCCGCCCCAGGTGACGGCGAGCAGGACGGGCACGAGGAACGCCGCGAGCGTGACGCTGCCCCACCAGTCGATGTGGTGGCGGTGGTCCGTGCGCACGGTCGGCAGGGCGTACATGACCATGCCCAGTGCGATCAGCGCCACCGGCATGTTGATGTAGAAGACCCAGTGCCAGCTCCAGTGGTCCGTGATCCAGCCGCCGAGCGCCGGTCCGATGATCGTCGAGAGACCGAAGACGCCCATGATCATGCCCATCCAGCGCCCGCGCTCACGCGGGTTGAAGATGTCACCGATCGTCGCCCTGGGCATGCTCATCATGGCGCCGGCCCCGACGCCCTGGAAGGCTCGCGCGAAGATCAGCATCTGGATGGACGTCGACATGCCCGCGACGGCCGAACCCACGAGGAAGACGAGGAAGCCGAAGATGTAGAACGGCTTGCGGCCGTACATGTCGGAGAGGCGTCCGTACAGCGGAACGGTCACCGATGTCGCCAGGATGTAGCCCGTGAACACCCACGCGTACAGGTTGAAGCCCTTGAGCTCGCTGATGATGACCGGCATCGCCGTCGACACCACGGTCTGGTCGAGGGACGAGAAAAACATCGCGATCATCACCGCGACAAGCGCGATCCATCGCTTGTCGTCCGAAATCTGGTTCGTGGTCTGGATCCGCCCTGCTTGCCGCCCGGCCGCAGACAAGGGATTGCGCATTCTGGCCCTACCTCCTGGTGTGGTCCCCGGGGAATGGAACTGCGGCGCGCGCCCCGCCTGGCGCCTGGGCGGTGTGCCGGTCGAAAGCGTCAAGCACGACGCGAAGCTGGTCGACGAGCGCGGCAACCGTCGCGGCGTCGACCTCGTCCAGCACGGCCGACAGACTGCGGTGCGCCTCTGCCAGAATGGTCTCACCCAAGGCCTGCGCCTTCTCCGTCGGATAGAGGTGGATGAGGCGCCTGTCCTGAAGGTCAGGCCGCTTCTCGACGAAGCCCTTTGTGCCCAGCAGGTCGACCGTATTGGAGATGTGCGACTTGGCGATCTCCGCGCGGCGCGCAAGATCGCTGACGGTCTCGCCGGGCGAGGACTGGATGATGCGCAGCACGAACATGGCCATATGCGATAGTTCGTGCAGGCGCGCCACCGGCTGGACGCACTCGATCATGCGCCGGTTAAGCGTGTGCACCAGTTCCAGCAGCAGTTCCTCGAGATGCGGCTCCACGCAACACGCCTCGCCCTTCGTTCGCTTGCGAACGTTCTCTGCAGAATCGTATCATGCGGCGGTTGACCGTGCAACCGCAGCGCCCGCGTGCAAGGGCCCTGCCGCCTGACCGACGCGGCGGCAGTCTGTACGAGGCGGAACGACAGGTCGGTCCCGCACGGATCTATCTTGGCATGCAGCATATAAAGTCACGTCGTTCGCCCTGGCGTTCTGGCTGCCGGCATGCCTGCCGCCTGTACCTCAGCTACCTCTGCTCCGGCCTCGCCTTTCTTCCAGTGCGGCGTCGAGTGGCGAGCAAAACCTGCTGGCTCTGCGGGGTCCGCGGACCACGTTGCCGGCCTATGCCTTGTGCCGAACTGTTGTTCTATGCTCATGCCATGGAGTACGCAAGCCATGACGTGACTTCCGCGTTGCAGCGCGTCAGGGGCATGCCGTTCGCCTGGAGCCTCAATCCTTATCGTGGCTGCCGGCACGCCTGGCTCTACTGCTATGCGCACATATACCACAGCTACATCGGGTTCGAGGACCCGGGGGACTGGTACAAGCGGGATCTGCCCTGGCACCTCGCCCGGGAGCTTAGGGCACGGCGCACCCCGCTCGTCGGCGAGATCGCGATCGGCACCGCAACCGACCCCTACAGCCGCTCGAAGCCCGGGAGCGGCTGACGTACCGCTGCCTCGAGCTGCTCGAGGCTGAAGAGGCGGTGACGATCACGACGAAGTCGCCGCTCGTCCTGCGCGACCTCGATCTCCTGAAGAGCTTCGCGGCCTATGGCGGCATTCGCGTCCATTTGAGCGTCAGCGTCCTCGGCGAGGATCTCTGGCGCCTGCTGGAGCCCATGACGCCGAAACCACTCGCCCGGCTCGAGGCGCTCCGCGATCTGCGCGGAGCGGGCATCCCGCCAAGCGTCTTCCTGGCCCCGCTCGTGCCCGTGCTCGGCGACGCCGAGGCCTTGCGGGTCCTCGAGGCTTCGGCGGGGGTCGGCGCCACCCCTGTCATGGTGCAGCCGCTCCGCCTCTCACCCGGTCTGCGCGACTGGCGCGGGCCGTCGAGCGCCTCTACGGAACGCGCGAGTCGCTCCCTGCGGTCGAAAGGGAGCGTTGGCTCGCGCCGATCGCCGCACGGCGCGCCGCCCCAAAGGCTCGACCGGCCTTTCGCCCCCTTGCCCAGGCGTTACGAGCAGCTCACGCTGTTCACTCTCCCGTCGGGGCCACGCCGGACGCGCGGCCTTGAGTCGCCAGCACCGCGCACGTGTACGGCGTGACGAAGCGCGTGCGTGCAGCACGTGCCCAGATGCTCCCGGCGAGCCGCATAGTCTGAAAGGGCCACGACCAGGCGCCGACTTGAGCCTCACAGGCGACAAGGCGCAGGAGTTGCAGGAGGACGCGGGAAGAATGTTGAAAACAACTGGTGCAGTTCTCCACATCATGCAGCGGTTGGCTGCAAAGCTGCGGTGGCGACCTTCGCCGCCAGGGTGCCCTGGCACTTCGGGATCACGGCAAGATCCCTGCCTGCCGCCAAGAGCGGCCAGCCCAGGAGGTGCGTCGCATGCGTTCAAACAAATGGATGTTTGGCATCGCTGCAGCAGGGCTCGTTGTCGGACTCCTCTTGGGACTGATGATCTGCCAGTCCACGGCGGGGTCGGCACTCCGCTACAGCGCTCAGAGCAACCTCATGGAGGGGTATGCCCTCATCCGCCAGGGCAATGGCGCATGGAAGAGCCGCGACAAGGGGAGTGGCCGGACATGGACAACGATGGGTGTCACGTTTTTGCTTGCGGGTTCCTCCGCGCTCGAGGCTTTGGGCGTGCGTAGTGCACCCAACGTCGCCAACTACATGCAATACGCAGAGGGTCAATTGGTAGAAGGCAAGGTCACCTCGCGCCAAATGCATGTCATCCGCACGTTCTTGAGCAGTCTCCAGCCGCTCTCCCACACCAACTTCGGCAGCATATCTAATCGTGCCATAGCCAAGGCGCTGGACAGGGTAAACACCGCCATATCCAAAGTCACATCCAAGGCTCCGACAGGTTCACCGCTGACGTCTCTACAAACTCCAGTAGCACCCAATGCCCAGTGCCAGCCAAGCAAGACCCTATACGCCTTCCCTCCCCCGCCTTTGTCGTACCCGGAACACTGCCAAGGCGAGACTGCAAAGAGTCTTGTCCTGACGCCGTAGCCACACAGTCATTTCGAGCGGGGCTGGGCGAAAACCCTCGGCGGAGCGCGACCGGGTCCTCGCTCCGACCGCCGCCCGGCGCGCTGCCCTAAGGCTCGACCGGCCTGTCGCGCCCTTGCGCAGACGCTTCGAGCAGCTCACGCTCTTCACCCAGGCGCTCGGCTCTGAGTCGCTGGCCGTCCGTCAGCGACGGGAAGGGACCGGTGTCGACACCGTCCCCTGACAGCTCTTGCTCTGCGCCCGTACAGCATGCGTACGTTCGCGAACAGGGACATTGATGGTCGGTAGGTGCAGGCCTAAACCTTGCTGGAGATCCCCTACGCCCGTTGCGTTGTGGAGAACGCCAATGTTCGTCCCAGTTGCATGAGCCACGGTCGGCTTCTCCGGAAGCAGCAAGAACCCAGGTGGAGATTCGTCACAGGCTTGCCGAACCCGAAGTTGCTGCGGATCCTGGAAGCTGCTGTCCGCCGGAAGACTTCGAAGCTGGCACCCGACCCGACCCGCTGTGCGAGGATCCGCCCGACGCGCTCGCCGCCATCATCGACTTCATCATGGCCACGAGCTTGGCCTTCATGGTCGGGTCCTCCATGAGCGACGACATGAGGGCCAGCAGACGCTGGCGCTCTGTGGAGTCCGAGGCGATGCCCTCCATCACCGACATGGTCGCATGGCGCAGTGTCTTGGCCTGCGCCGGATGCTTCAACGCCTCTTGCGTGAGCCGCACGGAGACATCCGACATGCCCGCCGCAAGGTTCGGAGCAGCCACGGCGGCTCGTTGCTCGGTCAGGTTCTGCTGCAGCATCGATCGGGCGGACGCGGCATCCTTCAGCGCCAGCTTCCGGCCGTCCACCGCGAGCATCGTCATGGTGCGACTTTTCGCGGGATCCGCCCACATGAGTTTCTGCTCCTTGAGATTCTGATCGAGCACAGCGGGGCGCGTCTTCGCGTCGCTAGTGGCCACCGTCCGCCCGTGGACCAGCAGTTTGGCCATGCCTGCCCGCGTTGCCCGGCTGTCCCACATCTTCTGTTGCTCCAAGAGGTTCTGGCGCAGGATCTGCCCGCGGGCCGGGGTCGTCATAGCCCTTTGGCGTCCCTTCGCAAAGGCCGACTGCACGCTCGAGTCGAGCGCCACGCTCCGCGTCAGCCGTTTCGCCGGCTCCGCCAGCGGACTGCGGGCGGTGCAGCCGGACAAAACAACAGATAGCGTGACCGGCAGAAGAAGCACAGAGAACGTGTTCAGAAAACTTATCTGGCACCACTCCCCGCCCCAGTAGCGTCCGCCGACGGCGTTAAAGCTATGTGCATGCGCCCAGAAGGGCCAAGGCTGCCCCACGTCGGGAGAACGCCCAGAGAGCAGAGCGCATCCCCGACCCGCGTTCGCTGGAGCCGGGGCGAAGCGATCTCGCCTGATCTGCATCCGACCGAAACACCTTTTCTACAAGTGCGCGCGCCTCAGGTCAGCGCAGGCGCTGCAGCCGGTGCAGTAGTGCAGGCGCTGGCCGAAGACCTGCTGCGCCGTGCGCACCGATGGCATATCCTGCGCCCTGTCGTCGCCGTGCACCGTCACCTGCGCCGGCGCCAGCGTGATGAGCGACGACACGAGCACATCCTCGAGGTTGATCTCAGCCCTCTGGCTCTCGAGGCGGAAGTCGTCCGACACCTCGTCGGGCAGCGGCTGCATCAGGCGGTCCCGCAGCTCGAAGCTGCCGTCGAGCCGCAGCATCACGTGCACCTCCGGGATTTTCGGCGACTGCACCTCCACGAAGTAACGCAAGAGGCGGACGAATTCCCTGTATTCGCGATCGATCAGGAACTCGTCGACAGCAGCGTCGACATTGCGCTCGAGATCCAGCATGTAGTCCTTGAGCCGGAACGTCACGAAACCTTCCAGGTTGACGGCCCGATGCTGGGCGAGGTATTCGCCGATCTGGCGCGCGAGGCTCGTCGTAAGCTCGCGCCGCGGCGCTTCCACGCGCGCGCTGCCCAGGATCTCGGCGCGTTCGTCGGCGTCGAACTGGCCATAATGCCTGCGGATGAGCTGGTTCAGGAGGTCGGGCTCGAGGTTCGCGAGAATGTGCTGCGCGAGGGTCTGGGCGACTTCGCCGGCGACCTCGTCGTCGGCGCCGCCGGGCCACGTCAGGCCGAGGCGAACCGCCTCGCGCCGGCGCTCCTCGCGGATCGAGAATTCAGTGCGGCCCTTGAAGCGCCTCAGGCGCTGGTGCAGCAGCCTGACCAGTTCATCGGTGTGCCGCGAGGCTTCGATTGAAAGGACATCCATCGTCACCACGCTCCCCAACCCGGAGGTCGCCCACAGTATATGAGCGGCCCGCCAGGTGCATACAACGCACTCCTGCCGCATCTGCCAATCCGCCGTCTAGGCATATTGCCAAAGGTCGACAAATCTGACGGAACTCACAGTTCCAGCGTAGCGCGCGTAATAAACGGTTCTCATTATCTCCCTAGAGATTTCGGAATCTTTGTGCATCCTTTGCACATTAGGTGCACGTCAGCGCGCGGAGATCGGGAATCTTCGCCACAGAGGGGCGGCCCGTTGGCATGCTCGCCCAGTCGGCAGGAGCGCACGCATCTGCCGGGGAAATGGGCACTGGGGCCGCACGCAGCGGCGTTCGGCGCCAGCCACAGGGAGGTGCGATCGTTGGCTGATACGCGCGTGACGGAAGCGATGTTGCGCAACTGGCACGACGAAGTGGAAGGAGCCTTTACCTACCGGGAACTCGCGGCCGAAGAGCCGGACCAGCACCGGCGCTCGATCCTCATCCGCCTGGCGGAAGCCGAGGAGCGCCATGCGCTGATGTGGGAAAAGCACATGGCGGAGCTTGATATCCCGGTGCCGAGCCGTGGCGAGGTCGAAAGCAAGTTGAAACGATCGCGGCACACGATGTCCGGCGATGAATGGCTAAAGCGCCTCGAGGCGGACGAGCAGCAGGATGTCGGCAAGTATCGCGACCTGCTGCGCTGGCTGCCGCACGGCGAGGTGCGCAAGTCTGTCGCGATGATGGCGCACGAGGAGGCCGGGCACGCCGAAAGCCTCTCGGCGCTCGTCCAAAAGACCGATCCGGGCAACGTCCTGCGGCGCATGCTCGGCCGCGAGCGCTGGCATGTGACCTCGACGAGCGGCTGGATCGGCGACGCCATCTACGGCGCCAACGACGGCCTCGGCGCCATTTTCGGCATCGTGGCCGGCGTAGCCGGCTACACGCACGGCTCGAGCCACCTGATCGTCGTTTCGGGCCTCGCCGGCATGGTCGCCTCGGCGCTCTCGATGGGCAGCGGCGCCTACCTCGCCGCCAAGGCCGAGGGCGAGGTGCACCAGGCCGAGATCGCCCGCGAGAAGCGCGAGCTTGAAGAATCCCCCGCAGAGGAACGCGAGGAGCTCTCCCTCTTCTACCAGCTCAAAGGTCTCTCCGAGGAGGAGGCGCGGGACCTGGTCGACCGTCTGGCCGAGAACCCCGACGCCATGCTCAAGACCCTGGTGCAGGAGGAGCTCGGCTTGACGGAGGACAGCGCCCCGAACCCCATCGTCTCCGCCACCAGCTCATCTCTGGCCACCGCCGTCGGCGCGATCATCCCGGTCATTCCGTTCTTCTTCATGCATGGCACGGCGGCCATCATCGTCGCCGCCGCGATCTCCCTGATCGCGCACTTCGCCGTCGGTGCGGCGAAGACCAAGGTAACCGCGCGCAACTGGTTCTCGAGCGGCATGGAGATGACCATCGTCGGCGCCGTCGAGGGTGCCATCACGTTCGGCCTCGGCCTCCTGCTCGCAGGTGTGTGAGTCAAAGGCCAAGACACCAGTCCAGAAGGCGCGATGCGGGCGCGGCAGCAAATGCAGCGCACGGGCCAGGGGCAAGGCCGCTTTCGGCGCTGCCCCTGGCCCGCGACTGAGGGAGTTGCCCCACCCCCGGACTCAGTTCCGGGGCAGGGCAGCTTGTCTCATGACGCGCCAGCCGTCCAGCGGCGGCTCGCTCGGCCCGTCGCCCACCAGCGAGCCGATGATCTCGCTGAAGTGCCGGTAGAAGAAGAGATGCCCTTCTCGCACAGCCAGACGGAGCTCGCCCTGTGGCAGGGCGCGCCAGAGCAGCCGGGCCATGCGCGGCGGGGCGAGCCTGTCCCGCTCCCCGTGCCAGATGCGGACAGGCATGTCGATGCGATGGACAGCGAACGGCCAAGGTGACGCGAGCAGGTGGGCTTCCTCGAGCCAAGCGCCGCCGCCGTCCCTCACGGCCTCTCGCAGGTCGGCGGTGTACATTTCGCGCACCTGCGGCAAGGCGAGCAGCTCCGCGTCGCTCGCATCCAGGCGGCTGCCAAGCTCCGCGAAGTAGTTCGCGGTCTGCTCCCTGATGCGCCGCACCGCGCGGTCCACCGTTGGGCGCAGCATCAGCGGCGCCTCACGAGCCAGCGCGAACTCCTCCAGGAGTCCCGGCGCCAGGTTGTCCGTGGCCCGGCGGAAATCGAAGGGGCATGGGCTGCTCGCGACCGCGACCGCCCGCAGACGCTGCGGCATGCTGTACGCGCAGGCCAGGGCATGCGGCCCGCCGCCCGAGACGCCGACAATGGCGAAGCGGTCCAGGCCCAGACGGTCGGCGAGATGTGCGACATCCTCCGGCCAGTCGAGCAGGCTGCGGCCAGGCTTGGCATCGGATCGGCCGTAGCCCGGGCGGTCGACGGTGATCAGCCGCACATCGCGCAATGCGGACGGATCGGCCACAGGAAGAAAGAGACGCGATCCCGGTTCGCCGTGGAACAGGAAGACGGGCTCCCCGTCCGGGGAACCGTGCTCTGCGTAGCACAGATCGCGGCCGTCGGGCAGGCGTACACAGGTCGCTCCCGCCAGGACCTCTGTCCGCATTTCGTCCCTCCTGCCCTGCTCTTCGCGGGCCGCCTGCCGAGATCCTGCGCCTGACGGACCATGCGCAGAGCGCAGGGCGGCCATTGCTATTGGTACAACCTCCAGCGCGGTCCAAACGGCTATGCTAGACACAGCCACCAAGCCGGATGGCAAGGGATTGCGCCGAGGGAGGCCTGACGACATGGCCGAACATGACATCGAGCGTCTCGTGCAGCGGCAGTTCGGGCGCCAGGCACACGAGTACGCGGTGAGCCCCAGCCACGCCGAGGGAAACGACCTGCGCCGCCTTGTCGACCTGATGCCGCACGACAGGCACCTCAATCTGCTCGACGTCGCGACCGGCACCGGCCATACCGCCCTGGCGATGGCGCCGTTCGTGCGCGACGTCGTGGGCCTGGACCTCACGCGGGAGATGCTGCAGGAAGCCAGGCGCCTCGCGCAGGAGCGCAGCATCGCGAACGTGCGCTTCATCCAGGGCGATGCCATGTCCTTGCCGTTTCCAGCCCAGTCTTTCGACCTCGTTTCCTGCCGGCGCGCACCCCACCACTTCGCGGATGTGCCGCGCTTCCTCGCGGAAGTCGTACGAGTCCTGGTGCCAGGCGGCCTCTTCGGACTTGTCGACCAGACGACGCCTGAATCGCAGACGGGCGCGGAATTCATGGAGACCTTCGAGAAGCTGCGCGACCCGAGCCATGTCCACGCCCTGAAGGTGTCCGAGTGGCAGCAGGCGTTCGAGGACGCCGGACTGCATGTGCGCCATCTCGAACTCGACATGGAGGAGCGCGACGTGAACGACTACCTGGATGTGGCGGGCGTGGGCGACGAGCGCCGCCGCCAGATCGCGGCGCTGCTGCGCGAGGCGCCCGATGCGGCCGTCGCCATGAACGGCTTCGTCGAGCGCGACGGCCGACTGCGCTTCGAGCGGCGGCGCGTCGTCGCCCTGACAGCCGTTTGAGGAGGTACCCCCGGTTGCACGGCGAAGGCAAGGGCATGGACTACACGTGGCGCGAGGATCTTCCCGAAGCGGGCCAGTTCTTCCGTCTCTACACCTCCACCGGCTGGAACGAACGGC
>JAJZQO010000131.1 GCA_021847575.1 Bacillota bacterium
GTTCACGAGGCTCTCAGCGGCCGCCTGCAGACGGCTCGAGGCCCCGGCCGCCGCCTCGAGCTTGCCCTTCGCCGCGGCGAGCCCGCTCGCGAGCTGCTCCGCGCCGCTGACCGCGGAGCCGAGTCCAGTGGCCACCTTGCCCGTCTGGTCCGCCAGCGTGAATTCCGGGATCGGCCTGCCGACCGGCCACGTGGCGCTCTCCACCTCGCTCACGCCCCTCTGCGCGGCGAGCGCGGACGTAACCGCATCGATCGTCGCGAGGCCCTGCGGCGTGCGCAGATCGCGTGGTGTGCGCAGCACGATCTGCACCGGCATCACCTTGCCTTCGCCGAAGGCGCCGGCCACGGCGTGGAAGCCCTGCACCGAGGCCGCCTGGGGAATCTGGTGCAGAGTGTTGAACGACCGCTGGCCCGTGTAGAGGAGCGCGATCGGCGTCAGAACCGCCACCAGTGCCAGGGCGGTCCACCAGGGGTGCGCCGTCGCGATGCGCCCGCTGAACGTCCAGAGCCCCAGGGGCCGTGTGCCTTCCCCGACCTGCGGCGGCCGCGGCCAGAACAGGCGCCGGCCGAAGATGGCCATAAGGGCCGGGATCAGCGTGAGGCAGGCGAGCAGGGTCACCGCGATGCCGACGGCGACGCCCGTGCCCGACCGGTAGAGGCTGAACTGGGCGAAGTAGAGCGTGGCGAACGAGACAAGCACGGTAAGCGCGCTGAAGAAAACCGTGCGCCCCGCCCCAGCGAAGGTGCGCGCGATCGCGGCCTCGACACCGTCGCCGTCGCGCTGCAGTTCTTCGCGGAAGCGGTTCAGCAGGATGATCGCGTAGTCGGTGCCGGCGCCGAACAGCACGGCGATGAGGAACGTCTGCGTGAATGTGGTCAGGGGCAGGCCGAACCGGCCCAGATACGCGTCGACGCCGGACGTGATGAGGAACGACAGTCCGATGGTGAAAAGGTTGATCAGCGGGGCGAGCGCCGAGCGCAGGACGAGCACCAGGATCGCCAGCACGAGCACCACCGTCACAGCCGCCGTGCGGTTGACGCCCGCCTGCGAGATCTGGATGTTGTCCTGCATGATCGGCACGTCGCCGGTGTAGTAGACCCTGAGACCGGCGGGGGCGCCGTAAAACCCCGCCTCCACCCGCTTCAGGGCACGGGACGTGGCGGGATTGACATCCGCCAGGTGGAATCCCACGAGAGCGATCTCGGTCGAGCGGTCACGGCTGAGGAACGCCGCGGCGGCGCCGCTTTGCACCGTCCAGCGGTCCTGGATGAATGAGATGCCGTGCTTCGAAGCCTGCGCGGCGAGTTTGGCGAGATGCTCGCGGAAGAAGCTCTGATCCGCACTCGTGAGCCCGCCCTTGCGCACGATGGCGACCAACATGCTGCTGCCCGCGGGATGGGCCGGGTCGATCCGGGAGACGAGCCTTTGCGCCTGCTCGTAGCTTGCGCTCCGCGGCAACGTGAGCGCATCCTGTTGCGCCACGACCGTGCTGAGCTGGGGCAAGAAGCGCACCGCGAGAATGCCGACCACGATCCAGGCGATCACGATCGGCCAGCGCAGGCGGGCGATCAGGCGGGCCAAGCGCTGTGGCGTCATGCGCCTGGCCTCCCCGCGTCGCCTGGCTGCAGCTCGCGCAGGATCTGGGCGATGGCCGTGAGCTGGCCCAGGAGCTCCTCGGCTCGCTGCGCTCCGAACTCCTCGATGACACGGCGCCAGCGCCTGACCAGGTGGCGACTGGCCTCGGCCACCAGCCCGTCGCCCTTCGCGGTGACGGAAAACCAGGCGACGCGCCGGTCGCTGTCGTCCACGCGCCGCGCCAGCAGTCCCTGGCTGATCATGCGCTTCGTCAGCCCGCTCACGGGCCCCGACGTGATGCCGAGCGCCTCGCCCACCTGGGCCGCGGTCCAGGGACCATACATGCGCAGTTGGCGCAGGAGGTAAAACTGGGGCAGGGTCAGACCCGCCTTGTAGGTCTCGCTTTTGAAATGCTGCAATAGGTTCTGCACGAGCATCGGAAACAGCTGGTCGAAAGCCTGAGCGAGGGCCTGCTCGTCCGCCGGCATCCAATCGCCTCCGGGGTCAACATCTTCTCAACGAAGTTTCTTCGCTTCGAAGATAATTGTCCAGAGGAGGCCAGTCAAGCCTTTGCTTCGAAGCGCGATGCCTTGACGCTCCATCGGCCTACGCGCTATCATTACGTGCGTCGTGGGGGCGTAGCTCAGCTGGGAGAGCGATAGGTTCGCAATCTATAGGTCAGGGGTTCGAATCCCCTCGCCTCCACCAAGAGTTTTTGGCTTTGTAATGCGGGTTTCAGGGATCCGGCCGCGCACCTCGCGCGGCCGGATTTCGGCGTTTGCTAACGGATTTGCTAACGCTCTTCAAGAGCAGTCGGTTGCGTTATGTCTACCTGCCTTTCCCGCGGCCAAACATACATCCAATTAGGCCCAGCTGCGGAGTCCGCCGCAGCCACTCCAGTCGGGAGAATCTGTAGTCGCCAAACCGAAGTCGACCAGTCCACTTGCAACCAGACGATGGAGACTGGACAAAGCCTGCTTCCGCTCGTCCGGCAACCTTTAAGGCCCGATCTCACGGAAGGCAAACATGCGCTCAGCGTACGGTTTGATGCCACCGAGTAGCCCTGGTAGAGACGAAGACCCTGCTCCCGCAAGGACCATCGGCGACGAGAGTTGTGCGATGCGGTGTAGGTAGGCGATCCGCTCGGCGCCCTTTTGGTTTGGTCCTCTTCAGGCTTGTTCTTTATCCCACAGAGTTGTCACATGCCAAACTCACGTCTGCGACGATCTTTCCTCGTACTTCTCGTTCCACTGGTTCAGCACCTCTGCATATGCTCGCATTGACATTGGATACTCCTTAAACTGTGATTGTATAAAGAGCCTTCTCGGAAACGTGAAAGCTGCTCTGGACGCGGGTTGACGCGCTGCAAGTCCTTCGAAATACACAACTGAATACCGCAACGTGATGCTGTGAATTTGTGAGCCTCGGCTAGAGAGCCGGGG
>JAJZQO010000058.1 GCA_021847575.1 Bacillota bacterium
CACGGGCGAACCGCTCGTGGCGATCAGCAACACGTGGAACCTGCTCTTCGCCCTGCTCGGCCTCGTGCTGCTCTACGTCGCGATCCGCCGCCTGCCGCCCGTGCTCTGGTCGTATGCGCTCGTCGTGCTGGCGGTGCCGCTCTTCTACCCCTCGACCGGCGTGCCGCTGATGTCGGCGCCGCGCTTCCTGCTGTCGGCATGGCCGATCTTCCTCGCGGCGGGGCTCTTAATGTCCGAGCACCCGCGCTGGGCGCGGCCGGTGCTATGGCTTTCGATCTTGTTCGGCGCGTTCTTTGCGGCGCTCTTCGCGACGGCGCACTGGGTCGCGTAGGATACGCACGCGCAAGCGGTGGCACGGCCGGGACGGCCATCCCCGCACCTCTCTCGGTACCGTGCCGTCCCCCGCGGGCCGCATAGCGCCGTGCGGCAGGCCCGGCGACGGTTGCGCCAGCTCGCCCCGGGCGCCGCTACAGGAGCTCCCGTAGTCGCTCGAGGATCATCTGGTCGGTCAGGGTCTCGACAGGTGCCCTGTCGTCCGTGAGCACGATGCCGCTGCCGGGCCGGGGCATCCGCCAGGTCCGCCGCAGCCGGCCCGCCACGGCCCGCAAGTAAGGCGGCAGGTTCTGGGCGGCCGGTGGCGCGAGCGGCCTCTCGCTCGCGACGATCAGGCGGTTGTACAGCCCTGGGGCCCTTGCGACGTAGACGTGCGGGAACACGGCGAGGGCAGTCCGCTCGATCGCCTGCAGCAGGGCTGCGTGCCCCGAGACGGCGTTCACGTTGAGGGCCAGAATCCCCCCATCGCTGAGGTGCTCCTGGCAGAGCGCGAAGAATTCCCGCGTCGTCAGGTAGAAGGGGATGTAGATCTCCTGGCTGTAGGCGTCCACGATCATCAGGTCGTAACGCCGCCGGCTGGTCTCGAGGAAGACGCGCCCGTCCGCGTTCACCACCTTGGCCGCCGCCGGGCGCAGGTGAAAGTAGCGCCGGCCGAGGGCGACGAGTTGCGGGTCGATCTCGACGCCCGTGACGGAGACCTTGCGGTAGGGCACGACATCCCGCTCCAGCATGGTCGGTATCGTGCCCGCAGCCATCCCGATGAGCAGTGTGCGCACCGTCTGACTCTGCGGGAAGAGGAACGGCAGGACGAGGTAGGCGTCGTAGTAGAGCCCTGTCAGCCGGCGCCTCGTGTAGACCGACTGGATGCCCGCGGCATCGTTGACCGAAAGCGCCGTCTCCCCATGCGGCAGACGGTAGACCTCCGCGAACTGGTACGGCGTCTCCCACTCGCCGATCAGACCGGGCAAGGGCTTCAGCAGGGGCGACACCGCGAAGGGCAGCACGAGCGGCAGCAGAGCGAGGAAACCCAGGCGCCAGGATCGCGCCATGGCGAGGCCGAGCAGGATGAGCAGGCCCGCCGCCAGCCAGAAGGTCGCCCTGACACCGAAGGTCGGGATGGTCCAGAAGGCGGGCAGGAACGTGCCGACGAGACTGCCGAGCGTCGAGAAGGCATAGAGGGAGCCGGCCCGCTGGCCCGACGTCGCGTCGCCGGCTGCCGCCAGCCGGATCGCGAAGGGACTGGCGACGCCGAGGGCCGCGACCGGCGGCATGAAGAGCAAAAGCGTGCCGAAGAGCGATGAGAGCACCACGCCGGCCGGCGTGCCGAGCAGGCCGGCCACCATCGCCCCGAGCAGCGGCTGCGCCAGGAGCGGCAGCAGGGCGATGAAGACGGCGGATGCCAGCGTGATGTAACCGAGCGTCAGGGCGTGCGGCCAGCGGTCGGCGAGGCGGCCGCCGACCTCATAGCCGATGGCGAGCGCCAGCAGGATCAGACCGATCAGGCTGGCCCAGACGAGCTGCGACGAGCCGAAGAAGGGCTCCATCAGCCGCTCCGCGCCGAACTCGACCGCCATCACCGCGGTCCCCGTGCCGAACACGAACACGCGCAAAAACCATGTGCTGGCGCCGGCGCCCCGCACCGCCGCTGCCGTCAAGCGTTCCGGCCTTGCCCAGGCAACGGCCCGCCGCCTCCCCGCACAGCTTTTCTAGCGGCCCTGGTCGATGGCGCGCATCGCGCCCTCGGGGTAGCGCTCGCCGGCAACCTCAGAAGGCGGCACCGCCTCGCCGATCTCCCGGATCTCGTCCGGCGCGAGCTCGACGCCCACGGCCGCTATGTTCTCCTCGAGGTAGCTGCGGCGCTTCGTGCCGGGAATCGGCACGATGTCGTCGCCCTGTTGGAGCACCCATGCCAGTGCCAGCTGCGCGGGGGTGACCCCCTTGCGCCGCGCGATTTCCTCCACGCGCTCCACGAGGCGCAGGTTTCGCTCGAGGTTCCCTGCCGCGAAGCGCGGCGAGGAGCGCCGGAAGTCCTGCTCCGGCAGGTCCTCCGGCCTGCGGAAGCGCCCCGTGAGGAAGCCGCGGCCGAGCGGGCTGTACGGCACGAAGCCGATGCCGAGCTCGCGGCAGGTCGGCAGGATCTCCTGTTCGACATGGCGCGTCCAGAGCGAGTACTCGGTCTGCAGGGCCGTGATCGGGTGCACCCGCGCGGCGCGCCGGAGCGTCTCCGGAGCGGCCTCCGAGAGGCCGAGAAAGCGCACCTTGCCCTGGCGCACGAGTTCCGACATGGCGCCGACCGTATCCTCGATCGGCACGGCCGGGTCGACGCGATGCTGGTAGTAGAGGTCGATGTGGTCCACCCCGAGCCGCGCGAGGCTCTTGTCGCAGGCCTGGCGCACGTAGTCCGGCCTGCCGTTCACGCCGAGATGCTCGCCATTCGGACCGCGCACGTTGCCGAACTTGGTGGCGAGGAAAACCTGCCCGCGGCGTCCCTTGATCGCCCTGCCGACCAGCTCCTCGTTGCGTCCGACGCCATACATGTCCGCAGTGTCCAGGAAGGTCACGCCCAGGTCGAGCGCCCGCTGGATCGTCAGGATGGACTCCTCTTCGTTCCGGCCGGCGTAGAAGTCCGACATCCCCATGCAGCCGAGCCCGATCGCCGACACCTCGGGCCCATGGCTGCCAAGTCTGCGCTGAAGCACCACGGCACCTTCCTTCCCCGCCCTTTGCACGCCCGACGACGCGAGCGGCCGGGCGACACCTGTCCCCCACATTACCATTGTCCTCCTCGCCCCGCCTGCGATCAACGCACAAGGGCGTCCGGCAACGCTATCCACCCTGGCGGCTTCACGGTACACTTCGACGCGGGAGCCCAAGACGCGCGAGGCGCCCCATGCACCCCGAAGACACAGCGGAGGGCGAAGCATGCTTACGTTGCCCCAGTACGGTCTCATCCTTGTCGCGGCCGTCGCGGGAGGTCTCGTGAACGCGCTCGCCGGCGGCGGCACCCTCATCACCTTTCCCGTGCTGACGGCCGTCGGGCTGCCGAGCGTCGCTGCCAACATGACCAACACCGTCGCACTCTGCCCCGGCTACCTCGGCGGCACGCTGGCACAGCGCCAGGACCTCCTCGGCCAGGCCAGGCGACTTTGGTGGCTGGTCCCGGCGAGCGTCGCCGGCGGCCTGCTGGGCGCTCTGCTTCTGCAGGTGACATCCGAACACATCTTCCGCTTTCTCGTACCCTACCTCATCCTGCTCGGCACGGTGCTTTTGGCCCTGCAGCCCAGGCTGCGCGGCTGGCTCGACCGCCTCGCCGAGCGGCGCGGCAGGCGCGGCTCCGAGCTCTGGAGCGTGCCGGCGGTCGGGGTGGCGACGATCTACGGCGGCTATTTCGGCGCCGGTCTCGGCGTGATCACTTTGGCTGTCCTGGGACTCTCGCTGGAGGACTCGCTGACGCGGCTGAACGCCCTCAAACAGGCGATCTCGCTCGCAGCCAACGTGGCCGCCGCCGTCTTCTTCGTCTTCTCCGGCCTTGTCGACTGGCCCGCGGCGCTCGTGATGTTCCTGGGCTCGCTGCTCGGCGGCTCGCTCGGCGGGCGGCTCGCGGGACGCATCAAGCCGAACCTGCTGCGCCAGATCGTGATCGCGATCGGCCTGGTGGTGGCCGCCATCTACTTCATCGCCTGAAGGGACGCAGGAATCCGCCTACCACGGGAGGAAGCATCCGGCAGTCCGCGGCGCGAGCCGCTTGGTCTCGGCGATGCGGGCGACTGCCCACTCGTCGGAGGAGATGGAAGATGCCCACTGCCACATGGCGCCGCTTCGCCGCGGCGGCACTGCTCGTCCTGGTCCTGGCCGGCTGCGGCGCCCAGCGCGCCCTCGGGCCGGGCATATCTGGCGGTGGCAGCCATGCGCCCGAAACCGCCGCCCACGCCGCGCAGCGCAGCTCGCGCGCGACCCCGAAGTCCCCTCGGCCCGTGCGCCCCCTCGCGTCATCCGAGCCGACCCTCGCTGCCCCGGCGGGCCCCGTCAACGGCTGCGAGCCCAGCGTCTTCGGCTTCTGCGTCTCGACCCTGCCCCAGTTCTACTGCTGCTCCGCGGGCTACACAGGCTGGAGCCACGTCTACGTCGACGAGACGGTCGACGTGCGAGGCTCCGTGCCGCACTTCACGAACGGCAAGCCGGACGCCAGCGCCGTCTATATCATCACGCCTTCCCGCGTGCGCATCGTGCTGTCCGTCGACAAGGCGGGCGGCTTTTCGCGGCGCATCCGCTTCAGCGAGCAGGGCAGGTACGAGATGGGACTCGTGCCTGCGCGCAAGGGGTATCAGTGGGGACTGCCGGTTCCGTTCTCCGTCGCCTACCGCGCCGTTCCCGAGACAACGGAAACCCTGAGGTATGTCTTTCCGCTTTCGCGCATGATCTGGCAGGGCATCAAGGTGCTCGCGGCTCCCTTCGGCGGCGACGAGACGTTCGGCGTCCGCTTCGTCGACTGGTACGGACGCCCCGCGGCGGACGTCACCCTGCAGCTGGCCGGCCATGCCGTCACCACCGACAGCCTGGGCTACGCCGACATCCCCTACCACAGCCCATCGCAGTACATGCTGGAGGGGATCTACCCAGGGCTCTTCGTCCAGACCTACGCGCACGTCGAGGTGCGGGACGGACAGCTGACCGGTCTCGTCCGCCTCTTCCCGACCGGCCCGAAGACCGTGCGCGTGATCGCGGTCGACGGCACCCCGATGGTCGACGTCGCGGACTTCTTCGGCTACGTCTTCGGGCAGCAGGCGCCGGGCACGCCCGGAATCTCCCTCGATGCCGAGACGGGCGTCCTGCATTTCGGCGGCAAGAACGCCCCGAGCCTCGACACGCGCACTGGCATATACCGCGGCTGGGCGCCATCAGGGACGGGCTCGCTGCCGGTCACGATCGACCTTCACCCGGTCTCGCAAGGGGGCCAGGTCTACCTGACGCTGGGGGACCTCGCGCAGATCCTCAACATATCCGCCTCGGCCAGGGCCGAACCGGACGGCAGCATGCTGTTCTCGACCTTCTTCGTGCCCTAGCCCTTCGCCTGGCGAGCTGAAAGACCCCGAGCCGTCCTCCGGCACTTCACCATGCCCGACGCGTCTTCGGGCATGGTCGAGCCCGTCGCGGCAAGGCGACGCGGATGCGCAGCCCCGTTCTGGGGCGCACGCAGCGCAAGCCCCTGAACGAACGAAAGACCGGGCCATCGCCCGGTCCTCAACAGCGGGGCCTATTCGAGGTAGTCCTTGAGCTTCTTCGAGCGGCTGGGATGGCGCAGCTTTCTCAGCGCCTTCGCTTCGATCTGGCGGATGCGTTCGCGCGTCACGCCGAAGACCTGCCCCACTTCCTCGAGGGTGCGGGCCCTGCCGTCGTCCAGGCCGAACCGCAGCTCGAGCACCCGCTGCTCGCGCGGCGTGAGCGTACTCAGCACCTCGCTGATCTGCTCGCGCAGCAGGAGGTAGCTTGCCGCCTCTGCGGGCGCGGGAGCGTCCTCGTCCTCGATGAAGTCGCCGAGGTGCGAATCCTCCTCCTCGCCGATCGGGGTCTCGAGCGAGACCGGCTCCTGCGCCACCTTGAGGATCTCGCGCACGCGCTCGACCGAAACGTCCATCTCGTCCGCGATCTCCTCCGCCGTCGGCTCGCGGCCGAGTTCCTGCAGAAGGTGGCGCTGCACGCGGATCAGCTTGTTGATCGTCTCCACCATGTGCACGGGGATGCGGATGGTGCGAGCCTGGTCGGCGATCGCGCGCGTGATGGCCTGGCGGATCCACCAGGTCGCGTAGGTGGAGAACTTGTAGCCCTTGCGGTAGTCGAACTTCTCGACGGCCTTGATCAGGCCGAGGTTGCCCTCCTGGATCAGGTCCAAAAACAGCATGCCGCGTCCGACGTAGCGCTTCGCGATGCTGACGACGAGTCGCAGGTTCGCTTCGGCGAGGCGCCGCTTGGCGTCGTCGTCGCCTTCCTCGATGCGCTTGGCGAGGTCCACCTCGTCGTCCGCGGTCAGAAGCGGCACACGGCCGATCTCCTTGAGGTACATGCGGACAGGGTCGTCGATGGCGACGCCGTCGGGCACGCTGAGGTCGACTTCCTCGGCCTCGTCCTGCGCCTTGCCGTCGGCGGCCTCATTGCCCGACATCACCTCGATGCCGAGGTCCTGCAGCTGCTCATAGACCGCATCGATCTGTTCCGGCGTCAGGTCATTGCCCTGCAGGGCCTTGCCGATGTCGTCGTATGTAAGCGACCCTGCTTCCTTGCCCCTGCGGATAAGATCCTGCATACCCTCTACGGGAAGATCCTTTGCGCTCATGGCTGCTGCTCACCTCCCTTGACCGACCCGCCAAGTTCCCGGCTCAACGCAATGGACAGGACCAAGAGCGACGGATCGACTGCTTGGCCGGTCTCCTGAAGCTCCCGGATGCGCCGATTGACTTCGTTCAGCCGAAGCCTAATACCTGCTTGCGCCCAGCGCGCGATGGTCTTCTGCACCTCTGTCTCCGGCAGCTCGTGCGCCAGCGTCGCCTCGGCCCAGGCGCGGCGCAACGCCTCGTCGTCGGCCGCCGACAGGTCGAGCCCCTGCGCGAGGCTCTCGAGGGCCGCGTCGAGGATCTGGTCGTGCAGCGGGCGGCAGGCGGCGCGGATCTCGGCTACGCGTCCCGGGTATTGGGAAGCCAGGGCCAGCAGCTGCTGCTCGAGCGGCAGCCACTCGGGCGTCTTCGGCGTCTGCGCAGCGTTCCTAGTACTATTCCTAGGGCTCGCCAGCGTATGCGCTCTCTCCCTGCCCGGGGTGCCGCGCTGGAACTCGAGGCGCAGCACCTCCTCGCGCACTTCGAGGCGCTGCGCGAGCCGCCGCAGCTCCTCGTCCCGCACGAGCGGGCTCTGCATGGCGCGGATGGCCGTGAAGACCTCCTGGGCGGCCTGCGCCTTGCCCTCCGGCGTCGCCAGGTCGTGCCCCTTCGCGGCGAGCGCGAGCAGCCACTGCGTCACCGGCGTCGCCTGCAGCAGCGCGTCGCGCCAGGCATCGGCGCCGCCCGGCGTGCGCAGCAGCTCGTCCGGATCCTTGCCCTGGCTTGTCCTCGCGACCAGCACCTCGACGCCCTGCAGGAGCAGCGGCTCCGCGCTGCGTCGCACGGCCGCCTGTCCCGCCGCGTCGCTGTCGAACGCGAGATATGCGCGCTTCACCGCGCGGCCGATCTGCCGCGCGTGCTCCTCCGTCAAGGCCGTGCCGAGCGTCGCGACCGTGCCCACGAACCCGTGGCGATGCAGGGCGATCGCGTCCATGTAGCCTTCGACGATCGTCACCGCCTGCTCGTCGCGCATCTTGCGCTGCGCCCAGGGCCAGGCGTAGAGCAGGCTCCCCTTGTGGAAGAGCGGCGTCTCCGCCGAGTTCAGGTATTTCGGCTGTCCGTCCCCGAGCAGTCTGCCGCCGAAGCCGACGATGCGGCCCGCGCGATCGCGGATCGCGAACGTGACGCGTTCGCGGAAGCGGTCGTAGAGGCGGCCGCTCTGTCCGCCAGCGGCCAGGCCCGCCTCGACCAGGAGTTCGCGCGTCGCGCCCAGGGCCTGACAGACGTCGTCGCCGCCCACGGCGTAGCCGAGGTCGAACTGGGCGAAGTCGTCGCCTGCGAGTCCTCGGCCCTGCAGGTAGCGACGGGCGGCCTCGCCCTCCGGTCCCGCGAGATGCCGGGCGAAGCGCCCTTGCGCAGCCTCGACGAGGCCGAGCAGCACCTGGCGGCGCTCCTGCCGCTGGGCCGCCTCCGGCGTCGCGCGCTCCTCCGGCAGCTCCACCTGGAACTCCGCGGCGAGGAACGCCACCGCGTCCGGGAACGAGAAGCCGTCCCGCTTCATCACATAGTCGATCACGTCACCGCCCGCGTGGCAGCCGAAGCAGTAAAAAAGGCCTCGCTCTGGCGAGACGGAGAATGACGGGCTTTTTTCATTGTGGAACGGACAGAGACCGACGAGCCGCTGCCCCTGTCGCCGCAAAGCCACCGTCTGGCTCACGACCGCGACGATGTCGGCCTTGCGCCTGAGCTCGTCGAGCCCCTCCGTGCGGAAGGGCACCGCCTACACCTCCTGGGCATGTTCGTGCCATAGAGATGTTCGCCCCGCCTGCGGCGCAATCCTTCGCCCGCCTGCGCCGGCGGGGCCCTCAATTCTCCTCGGCTCGCCAGGGCCGCGGCAGGAAGTGGCGGGCGTAGACGGAGATGGCGAAGTGGTCCGTCATGCCTGCGCAGTAGTCGCGCACCCCCGCGTCGCCCGGGGCGCTGCCCTCCGGCAGGAGCTCCGGATGGTCGCGGAAATGCAGGTAGAGGGCCCGCAGGAGTCCTTCGGCCTTCTTTTCCTCGACCTTCGGCGGCGAGCCGATATAGACGTGCCGGAAGAGGAACTGCCTCAGTTCCTCGAGCGCCCCGGCCTCCGCCTCGCGCATCGCCACCTCGGGCCTGTCCTGCGATGCCGCCAGCACCGCCTCGACCAGCCGGCCGATGCGCTGCGCGTGCCCCTCGCCCAGCACCCTGAGCGGCTCAGGCGGCAGGTCCTCTTGCGCGAGGATCTGGGCCCGGATCGCGTCGTCGATGTCGTGGTTCACGTAGGCGATGCGGTCGGCGAGGTGGACGAGGCGCGCCTCGAGCGTCCTGGGGCTGCCCGCGGCGGTGTGCTGCGCGATGCCGTCGCGCACCTCGTGCGTCAGGTTGAGCCCGCCGGGCCGCTCAAGGACGTCCACGACGCGCAGGCTCTGTTCGTAGTGGCGGAAGCCCCCCGGCACGAGTTCGTCGAGCACCCGCTCGCCGGCATGTCCGAACGGGGTGTGCCCGATGTCGTGCGCGAGCGCGATCGCCTCCGTGAGGTCCTCGTTGAGCTCGAGCGCCCTGGCGAGCGTGCGGGCGATCTGCGCCACCTCGAGCGTGTGCGTGAGGCGCGTCCGGTAGTGGTCGCCCTCCGCCGCGATGAACACCTGCGTCTTGTCCTTGAGGCGGCGAAACGCCTTCGCGTGGATGATGCGGTCGCGGTCGCGCTGGAACGCGGTGCGGACGGGATCCGGCTGCTCGGGGCGCACCCTGCCCCGGGACTCCCCGGACTTCGCCGCCCAGGGCCTCAGGAGGCGACTCTCGCGCTCCTCCTGCCGCTCGCGCGGCGTCGTCACCGCGCCACCCCCTGCGGCATGCCGCCCCGCAGCAGGATCCGCCCATGCGCCTCGGCCGGGCCGAGCCCGGACCTGCGCATCTCCCGCACGTCGTCCCTGATCGCCTGCTCGAGCCACCACGGTCCCGCGCCGGAGAGCGGCCTGCGCCAGATCGCCTGAAGTTCCGCGCGCTGCAGTTCCTCCGGCAGACCCTGCGGCCGCCCGAGCACCTGGAGGATCCGCTCCTCCGGCGCGAGGCCGGCGTGGAGCGCGAGATCCGCAAAGGCGCGGGCGGCGCGCTGGGCCGCGTCGAGCGCCTGGACGAGGCGCACTTTCGGCCGCTGCAGGCGCTCCGCGACATACGCCTGGGCGTAGCTCGACCAGCCTGTCGCGATGTGGGGCGAGACGAGGATGCGCAGGGCCGTCGCACCCTTGGGCAGCGAGGAGAACAGGAGGTGGCTGCCGGGCACGCCGGCCTGCGCGACGGTCAGGGCAAGCCGGCTGCGCATGTGCATCGCCCGCATCGGCCCCTGGCCGGCGAAGACGAGCAGGCGCCCCCTGCCGCCCGCGAGACCCGGCGGCACGTAGGCCGCGAGCGGCAGCAGGCCGTGCAGGTGCGACGGCCCCGGCTCGAGGCGCGGCGCCGCCACCTCGGGGAAGTCCCCGCCCACCGCCTCGATCAGCTCGGCCTGGGTCTCATCGTAGGCGGCCATCAACTCCTGCGGCCCATCGGGGCAGTCCTCGCCCAGTTCCGCCAGGAGATCCGGCATGTCCGTGCCCGGCGCGATCTCGCGCGCGAGCCGCACGGCTTCGTGCCGTTCCGCGTCCATGCGCACGAGAGCTGCCTCCGCGAGCTCCTTCGGCACAAGGTAGGAGCCAAGCTCGTCCCGCCAGAGGTCGTGCAGGGCGTGGGCGCCCATCGGTGCCCGGACCGCGGCCGAGTCCCGCCGCAGGTCGAGCGCCCGCACATGATGCTCGAGGGCCATGAAGGCCATCGCCTTCGGCTCGCCCGACGCGCTCTCCTCGGGCTTCGCGCCGATGGCGATGAGCAGGCCCGCCGCCAGGGCCGCAGCCCTGGCCGCCTGGTCGAGCTCGCGCGGGTCCTGCCCTGCCGCGGCGGGCCCCGCGAGTGCCTGCGGGATCGCGGCCAGAACCTCCTCGCGGCCGGTACCCTGCAGCTCGCTCTGCAGCAGCGCGGTCAGCACGCTCTCGGCAAGAGCCGCGCTGTTCGTGTCCTGCGCTTCGTGCAGAGCGCGCCGCGCGAGGCGCATGGCGTCCCCTGCCCTGGCCGCGTCCGCCCACCGCTCCGCCGCCGCGAGCCGCTGCGCCAGGGCTTCGGCGCCCTGGGGCCCGAAGCCGTCGAAGGGCAGGCCGAGTTCCTGGCGCACCGCAGGGAAGGCGGCGAGGTACCAGTCCACGAGTTCCTGCTGCCCGTCCCCCATGTCAGTCCGCAAGGGCGGCGCGCGCAGCCGCCAGCCGTGCGATCGGCACGCGGTAGGGCGAGCATGAGACGTAGTTGAGGCCGATGCGGTGGCAGAACGCGATCGAGCTCGGCTCGCCACCGTGCTCGCCGCAGATGCCCACCTTGAGTTCCGGCTTGCGCGAGCGGCCGCGGGCGACGCCCAGTTCGACGAGCTGGCCCACGCCCGCCTGGTCCAGGACCGCGAACGGGTTCTGCGGCAGGATCTTGTCGTCGAGGTAGCGCGTGAGGAACTTTGCCTCGGCGTCGTCGCGGCTGAAGCCGAACGTGGTCTGCGTCAGGTCGTTGGTACCGAACGAGAAGAAGTCGGCGTGCTCGGCGATGTCGTAGGCGAGCAGGCACGCCCGCGGGATCTCGAGCATGGTGCCCACCTTGAGCGGCAGCTCCTGGCCCCGCTCGCGCTGCACCTCGTCGTGCACCTGCACCACCAGTCGCCGCGTGATCTCGAGCTCCTTGGGATCGCCGACGAGCGGGATCATCACTTCGGGCCGCGCGTCGACGCCCTCCGCGATCAGGCGCGCCGCCGCCTGGTAGACCGCCCTCGCCTGCATCTCGTAGATCTCCGGGTAGATCAGGCCAAGCCGGCAGCCGCGGAAGCCGAGCATCGGGTTGAACTCCGAGAGCGCCCTGGCCTTGCGCAGCAGGTCGGACTTGCGCCGGTACGCCTCGCTGCCCTGCTCGTCCTTCGCGCGCATCACGGCGATGTCGACGGCGAGCTCCTCCACGTCCGGCAGGAACTCGTGCAAGGGCGGATCGAGCAGCCGGATCGTCACGGGGAAGCCCTGCATCGCCTTGAGGATGCCGTAGAAGTCGCCCTCCTGCATCGGCAGGAGCCTCGCGAGCGCCAGCCGGCGGTCCTCCTCGCTCTCGGCGAGAATCATCTCCTGCACGACCGGCAGGCGGTCCTGCGCCATGAACATGTGCTCGGTGCGGCAGAGGCCGACGCCTGTGGCACCGAAGCCGCGCGCCCGCTCGGCGTCCTCGGGCGTGTCGGCGTTCGCCATGACACCGAGGCGCCGGAAATCGTCGGCCCAGCCGAGCAGCTCCGCCGTCTCGCCGCCGATCTGCGGCTCGACCATGCCGATGGCGCCCAGGAAGACGCGGCCCGTCGCGCCGTCGATCGAGATGATGTCGTCCTCCTTGAACGTGCGGCCGGCCACCTGCATCTCCTTGCGCACCAGGTCGACGCGCAGGGCCTCGCAGCCGACGATGCAGGGCTTGCCCATGCCGCGCGCCACGATCGCCGCGTGGCAGGTCATGCCGCCGCGGGAGGTCAGGACGCCCTGCGCCAGCACGATGCCGTGGATGTCGTCCGGGGCGGTCTCGGGCCGCACCAGGATCACCTTCTCGCCCACGCGCCCGAGCGCCTCGGCGGTGTCGGCGTCGAAGGTGATGCGGCCCGTGGCCGCGCCGGGCGACGCGGGCAGGCCCTTCGCCAGCACCTCGTTCGAGGCGTCGGGGTCGACGCCGCGGTGCAGGAGCTGGTCGATCTGCTCCGGCGTCACGCGGCGGATCGCCTCCGCCTTGTCGATGCGGCCCTCGTGCACCAGGTCCACCGCCACCTTGACGGCGGCCCTGGCCGAACGCTTGCCGCTGCGCGTCTGGAGGAGGTAGAGCTTGCCGTCCTCGATCGTGAACTCGATGTCCTGCATGTCGCCGTAGTGCTTCTCGAGGAGTTCCGCGATCCGCTCCACCTCGGCGTAGGCGGCGGGGATCTCCTGCCCCAGCACCCCGATCGGCTTCGGCGTGCGGATGCCGGCCACGACGTCCTCGCCCTGCGCCTGCGTCAGGTATTCGCCGTAGAGCACCTTCTCGCCGGTGTTCGGGTTGCGCGTGAAGAGCACGCCGGTGCCGGACGTCGGGCTGAGGTTGCCGAAGACCATGGCCTGCACGTTCACCGCGGTGCCGAGGCTGTCGGGAATCTGGTTGATCCTGCGGTAGACCTTGGCGCGCGGGTTTTCCCAGGAGTCGAAGACAGCGCGCACGGCCAGCATCAGCTGCTCGCGCGGCTGCTCCGGGAACGCCCGGCCGGTCTGCCGCCGCACGAGCTCGAGGTAGCGCGCGATGACCCGCTCGAGCTCCCCTTCGCCGAGCTGGTGGTCGTGCTCCACGCCCGCCGACTCGCGCACGCTCGCGAGGATCGTCTCGAAGGCGCTGTGCTCCATGCGCAGGACGACATTGCCGAACATCTGGATGAAGCGGCGGTGGCAGTCCAGGGCGAAGCGCCTGCCTGCCTTGCGCCCGAGCGCCTCGGTGGTCTCGGGGTTGAGGCCGAGGTTCAGGATCGTGTCCATCATGCCTGGCATGGAGACGGCGGCGCCGGAGCGCACCGAGACGAGGAGGGGGTTCTCCTGGTCGCCGAAGCGCTTGCCCAGGCGCTGCTCGAGGGCCGCCACCTCGCTCCAGATCGTGTCCTCGAGACCATCCGGAAGGATCTGGCCGAGAGAATTGTAGATGTTGCAGGCCTGCGCCGAGACCGTGAAGCCGGGAGGCACCGGCAGGCCCACCTTCGTCATCTCCGCAAGGTTGGCACCCTTGCCGCCGAGACGCGCACGGTCGTCCTTCGATCCCTCTTCGAAGCGGAACACGAGCTTCTCCGTCACCGTCAAGACCTCCCCAGGATCTCGAGGATGTAGTTCGCGGTCTCCTCGACCGCGCGCTGCGAGACGTCGATCACCGTGCAGCCGAGCCGCTTGTAGACCCGGTCGGCATGCTCGAGCTCCTCGAGGATGCGGCCGAGGTCGGCGTAGCGCGAGCCCGCGCCGAGGCCCAGGCTTCTCAGGCGCTCTGTGCGGATCTGGAGCAGGTTCTCGGGGTTGATCGTGAGGCCGATGATCTTGCGCGGCGTGATCTGGTAGAGCTCGTCGGGCAGGTCCGCCTCGGGCACGATGGGCACGTTGGCCACCTTGATCTGGCGGTGCGCCAGGTACATCGAGGTTGGGGTCTTCGAGGTGCGCGACACGCCGAGCAGCACGACATCGGCCCGCAGGATGCCGGCCGGATCCTTGCCGTCGTCGTAGCGCACCGCGAACTCGACCGCCTCGACGCGGCGGAAGTAGCGCGCGTCGAGCTGGTGCACCAGGCCTGGCGTGCGGCTGGGGGCGGCGGCGAGCGCCTGCTGCAGGCCGTCCAGCACCGGGCCCATCACGTCCGCGTAGGGCAGGCCGGCCGCCTCGCAATGGCGCACGATCAGCGCGCGGAGTTCCGGCAGGATGATCGTGAACACGACGGCGCTCGGCGGACGCTGCAGTCCCTGCATCACCTGCAGGAACTCGCCTTCCGTCGTCACGTGGGGGTAGCGCCGCACCTCGATCGGATGGCCGGGGAACTGGCTCGACGCCGCCTGCGCCACGAGCTCGGCCGTTTCGCCGAGCGCGTCCGAGATGACTACGACCAGGGCCGCCGGACCGCCGGAGCCGCTATTCACCGCCAGAGGGCCCACCTCCTTCAGTCGGCCGCGCTGAGCGCGGCGATCTCCGCCACCTGGGAAAGGGCCGTGTGCGCCCTGTAAAGCAGCGCCTGGCGGCGCCCGCGCACCTCGGGGTCCTCCGCCATCACCATGACCGCCGCGAAGAAGCGGTCGAGCGGCTCGAACAGCTCGGACGCGCGGCGCAGGTAGCCGGCGTAGTCGCGGCGGGCAAGCAGGTCCCCGCCCTCCGCCTCGAGCCTGCGGATCTCCCGCAGCAGCTCCGCCTCCGCACCCTCGGCGCCGTCCGTGCTGCCCTCGCTGGCAAGGTTCTTGGCACGCCGCGCCGCCTGCACGAGCCTCGGCCAGACATCGGCGCCGGCCGCCGCCTCGAGGGCCTCGATGCGGCGCATCACGTCGGAGGGATACTCGATGCCGCTCGCGAGCACGGCCTGGGCGATGCGGGGATCGTGTCCCGTCTCCTGCGCGCGGGCCGCGAGGCGCGCCGCAAGGAACGGCCGGACCGCGTCCACGGCCGCCAGCGCCTTGTCGCCCAGCAGGTCCGCATATCCCTTGGCCGCGTCAGCCAGGGCAGGCGTCAGGGGCAGGTCGGGCAGCAGCTCCCACAGGCGCAGGGCGCCGATCGCGGCGCGCCTGAGGCCGAAGGGGTCCTGCGATCCCGTCGGCGCCTTGCCGAGCGCGAGGAATCCCACAAGCTGGTCGAGGCGGTCCGCAAGCGCAAGAATGCGCCCGGCGTCGTCCGCGGGCAGCTCGTCGTCGCCGCCGCGCGGGCGCACCCGCGAGGCGATCGCCTGGCAGACCTCCGCCGGCTCGCCGCTCCGGGCGGCATACGCGCCGCCCATCGTCCCCTCGAGCTCGGGCAGCTCCCGCACGAGCGCCGTCGCGCGGTCGCAAAGCGATAGAGCGGCGGCGCGGCCGAGCACCGGCGCGAGGTCGCCGCGGCCCGCGGCCTGCCCAAGGGACCGCGCGAGCGCCTCGAGGCGCTCGCTGCGCTCGTACAGGCTGCCCAGGCCCGGAGCGTAGACGATGCCTTTCAGTTCGTCCCGGCGCCGCGCGAACGGCGTCTTCAGGTCCTCGCGGAAGAAGAAGAGGGCGTCGGCCAGCCGTGCGGCAAGCACCGTCTCGTTGCCGCGGCGCACCGTGTCCTCCTCGCCGCCGTTGCGCACGGCCGCGAAGCGCGCCGCGAGGCGCCCCTCGCTGTCGCGCAGCGGGAAGAAGCGCTGGTGGTGGACCATCGTGGCCACGAGCACAGGATCGGGCACGTCGAGGTATTCGGGCGCGAAGCGGCCGACGAAGGCCCGCGGCCACTCGCAGAGGTCCGTCACCTCCTCGAGCAGGGCCTCAGGCATCTCCGCGACGAGCCCCTCCGCGGCGGCGGCCGCCGCGACGCCCGCCTTGATCTGCTGCATCCGCCGGGCCCGGTCGGGCTCGACAAAGCCGCGCCGCAACACTTCAGGGTAGTCCGAATGGCCGCCCACCGGCAGGGAGCCCGGCGCCAGCACGCGATGGGCGTAGGTGACATCGCTCGCCGCGACCGGACCGATCGAGACCGCCAGCACCTCGCCGTCCAGCAGCGCGAGGAGCCAGCCGAGCGGCCTGGGCAGGCGGGGCGCGCCCTTCGCCCAGCGCATCGTGCGCGGAAAGTGGAGCGAGCCCGCCACGTCCGCCACAGCCGCCGCCAAGATCTCCGTCGCGGGCTTGCCAGGCACCTCGCGGCGCGCGAAGAGGTAGGCCCCCTGCGGCGTCTCGCGCCGCTCGAGCTGTTCGGGCGGGATGCCCTGGCTGCGGGCGAAACCGAGCGCGGCCTGGGTGTACTCCCCGTCTGTGCCCAGCGCGGCGGCGAGCGACGGCCCGCGCACCTCCACGATGCGGTCGGGTTGCCGCGGCCCGAGGCCGCCGATGAAGGCGGCGAGCCGGCGCGGCGTCGAGTACACGTGCAGGGTCCTTTCGTCGCCGAGCAGCCCGGCCGCCTCCGCCGCGGCCACGAGCCCGTCGAGGAGCTCCTGCGCCGCCGGCGCGATCGTGCCGGACGGCAGCTCCGGGAAGCCGAGTTCGACGATCAGCTCCATCGCGCAACCCTCCCCATCAGGGGATAGCCCTGCGCCTCGCGATCCTTGAGGTAGAGCTCGGCTACGCGCCGCGCGCCCTCGCGGATGCGCGCGATGTACTCCGTGCGCTGCGCCGGCGCGACCGCGCCCCTGGCCTCGAGCAGGTTGAAGAGGTGCGAGCAGTGCAGCACGTGGTCGTACGAGGCGAAGTAGAGGCCCTCCGCCGCGGCGCGCCTGGCCTCGTTCTCGGCCCCGCGGAATCTCTCGCGCAGATACTCCACATCGGCGTGCAGGAAGCTGTAGGCCGAGT
>JAJZQO010000132.1 GCA_021847575.1 Bacillota bacterium
GAAGAGGTAGACACGCCCCGCCAGGGCGGCGGCGCCCGTATAGCGCAGACCGAGCGGCAGCCGACCCACGGTTGCGACGCGCCCCTGCGCGTCGACGCGCAGAATGGTTTGCAGGAAGCTCTGGCCGGTGTAGCCGCCGAACAGGTAGACGTCCCCCGCCAAGGGCACGGCGGCAAGATCTGAGCGCGGCGTCGGCAGGGTGCCGAGGGTCTGCAGCCTCCCGCCGCGGTAGAGATAGATCCCATCGAAGCTCGCCACCTGGCCGCCGCCGGCCACGAGCAGGCCGCCATAGGGCAGCGGCGCCGCTGCGAGATCGTGGATGGGCAGGGGCAGTTGCCCCGCGGGCGCGAGCCTGCCGCCTGCCAGGCGGTAGATCGCTGTCAGGGAGCCTTGGGGACCGAGGCCGCCGAAGATGGTCACATCGCCGCCTGCGGCCACGGCCGCGAGGCCCTCGGCGGGTTGCGGCAGCGTCGCGACCCGGCGCAGCGTGAAACCCGTGACGGCCTGCGGCCTGGCCGGGGGATCCTGCCTCGACGCAGCGGCGCCGCCACATGCGGCAAAGAGCGGAACAGCCGCGATCAGCGCCGCAAGAGCCAGAGCCGGGTGTTTCGACAAGGCGCAACCTCCTTGGCCAGCGGGCAAGCCGCTGCCGGCTGGAACCATTGGCCTGCCACAAGGCGTTTCCCTCTTTGAGAGTGCCGCAGGTACCTGCTGCTGTGCAGTTGCTGACGCTCGACACGGTTCCCCTGGCGCCCGCGGGCTAACCTCGAACGCCAGCCGCCCTGTCGGCCGCCCGGCTCGGCGCGCTGCGACAAGGAACCTGCCGCGGCGCCACGAATACAGCCGGATAACCCGTGGCCAGCCGACGGACGGCTCGTTTCCGGCTGGCGCCGGTCAAAGGAGCGAGACATGGTGGAGCGCGCACCGTACCTGCACCGGGATCATCTGCACCGCGCCCTGCATCCCAGCTTTGGCGCGATCAGCCGCGCCATGAGCGAGGCGAACGGCCTCAACGCGAAGATCGCGATCTTCGTGACCAACGTCGTCGGCACGATGTGGTGCGCGTACGTGTTCGCAATCATCGCCTTCCTGGGGCTGCCCGCGGCGCTCAAGCCCGGCGGCGAGGGCCCGGTCGCCTGGATCGCCCAGACCTTCCTCCAGCTCGTGCTCCTGTCGGTCATCATCGTCGGCCAGAACGTGCAGAGCATGGCCGCGGACGCGCGCGCGGAGAACACCTTCAAGGACACGGAGGCGATCCTGGACCGCCTCGACATCCACACGGAAGGCGGCATCAAGGTCCTGCTCGACAGGATCGAGACGCTCGAGCGTCGGCTCGCAGGCGCGTCGCCGAAGGCGGACTGATAGGGTCCACGCAAAGGAATTGGCCAATTGCCCCGCATGACACCATTTTGTGCGGGCCATCCGGCACACGCGCCAGCCGATGCAGCATTGCCCTTGCCATAGTCTCCATCCGGCCGAACATTTGGGTGTAATATGCCAATTGGAGGAAGCGACTCCGAAGGGTAGGAATTATGGTGGCCATCTTGCGCAGGCCGCAGCCGCAGCAGCCCGTGTCCCCTGCCGAAGAGCCGGTCAACGCGGTGGACAGGAACATCATCTACACCTCCCGCTCCATCGCCGCCGCCATGGAAAAGATGAACCGGGCCTCCTTGAAGATGTCGTCGGACCTGAGCGAGATGGCGGAGGCCACCGGCCAGATAGTCAGCCAGCTGCAAGACAGCCCGCGCGTCAGCCGCCAGGTCGACGCGAGCCTGCAGGCGCTGTCGGCGTCCTTCCAGCAGGTCGCACTCGGCGCGGCCGAGCAGGCGAACGCCACATCGACGGCTCTCAGCCTGATCGAGAAGGCCGCCCACGCCGGCACGCGGGCGGGGGAAACGGCCGAGAACATCGTCGGCGAGCTCGGCGAGGGCACCTCGCGCCTGCGGCTCGGACAGGACGCGATCGCCGGTGTGCTGCGCGGCGCCGCAGGTTTCGCCGCCGCCATGGAGCGCGTGCACGAGCAGCTCGAGACTCTGGCGCATGCGGCGAAGGGCATCCACGAGTTTTCCGAGAGCATCCTCGACATCGCCAACGAGACGAACCTCCTGTCGTTGAACGCCTCGATCGAGGCGGCGCGCGCCGGCGAGGCGGGCCGAGGCTTTTCTGTCGTGGCGCAGTCGATCCGCACCCTCGCGGACCGCTCGAAGACACGGGTCAAGGAGACCGACCAGCGCATCAAGGCGATCAACGACGCCGTGGCCAAGGTGCGCGGCGTTGTCGACGAGATCAGCCGCAGCGCCAACGACGTCGCGACATCGGCCGGGGAGGCCGAGACGACCCTCGACGCGATGGTCTCGCAGGTCACCGACGTGCAGGGCAGCGTCGAGGGCCTGTCTCAGGCGTTTGCGTCCGTCAAGGACCAGATGCACGAGGCATCGGCGCAGATCGGTTCGGTGGCCGCCGTTTCGCAGGAGAACGCCGCGATCGCGGAACAGGTCACCGGCGGCGTCAGGCAGGTCGGGGATCAGGTGCGCGAGCTGGCCCAAGTCAGCGCGGACAACGCGCGCAGGGCCGAAGGCGCGGCTGGCCAGGTCGAGGAGCTGCGCGTGGAGATGAAGGCCCTGGTCGCCGAATCGGATATCCTGCGGGCCATGGCCGGGGATATCGCGCGCACGGTCGCGGGCGACAGGGCCAATTCCCCCATTCAGTCCCTCGTGGCGGAGCTCGAGCAGACGGCCCGCGAGGCGGAGGACCTGCTCGCGCAGGTGCCCGAGGCGTCGCTCGCCCTCACGAGCTACCAGGAGCTGCGCTCCCCAACGGACATCGCCGGGCTCGGGCGGCTCTTCGATGTGCGCAAGGTGTCGCGCTTCGACCCGCCCAAATATCTATGCGGCTGGGACGCGCTGATCGACGTCGAGGCCGTCGCTCTGCTCGAGAAGTTCCGCCGGCGCCATGAAACCATCTCGATCATCGCGCTCGTGGACCTGAACGGCTTCGTCTGGGCG
>JAJZQO010000059.1 GCA_021847575.1 Bacillota bacterium
TCCCAAGCCGAGGGTCGCGGGTTCGAATCCCGTCTCCCGCTCCAGTTTTGCTGGTGTAGCTCAGTTGGTAGAGCAGCGCACTCGTAATGCGCAGGTCGTCAGTTCGAGTCTGACCACCAGCTCCAGAAACTCACGCAACCAAGAGGTTTGCAGGTAGCCACCTCCAGACGGTGTCCGGGGGTGGCTGTTTTACTGCCTGTCCACCAAGCGAGGGGACGCGGTACGTTCTTACGTTTCCGTCACTGGCTCACAGAAGCAGCGCCAAAGTACCGGCGCCGTAGCCACAGCGCCACGCTCACAAGCGAGATCAGAACGGGCACCTCGACGAGGGGCCCGATCACGGCGGCGAACGCCGCTCCGGAACTGATGCCGAAGACGGCCACCGTGACGGCGATCGCCAGTTCGAAGTTGTTGCTTGCCGCTGTGAAGGACAGTGTGGCGACCTGTGCATAGTCCGCGCCTATACGCACGCCGGTGAAGAACGAGACCCCGAACATCAGCACGAAGTAGATGGCGAGCGGCAAGGCGATGCGCAAGACGGCGAGGGGCAGGCTCACGATGGCGCCGCCCTTCAGAGAGAACATCACCACGATCGTGAACAAGAGCGCGACGAGCGTGATCGGGCTGATCCTAGGCACGAACTCCGTGTCGTACCACGCGAGGCCGCGTCTGCGCACCAGCACCAGGCGCGTAAGAATGCCGGCCGCAAAAGGGATGCCCAGGTAGATCAACACGCTCTGGGCGACCTGGCTCATGGCGATATGGACGATGACGCCCTCCAGCCCGAGCCAGCGGGGCAGGACGGTCAGGAAGAAGTAGGCGTATGCGGCGTAGAAGACGATCTGGAACACCGAATTGAACGCGACGAGCCCTGCCGCGTATTCGCGGTCTCCCTGCGCGAGCTCGTTCCAGACGATGACCATGGCGATGCAGCGCGCAAGCCCCACCATGATCAGACCCGCCATGTACGCCGGCTGACCGCGCAGGAACAAGACGGCAAGCGCAAACATCAAGATGGGTCCGATCACCCAGTTCTGGACAAGGGACAGCGCCAGCACCGCATAGTTGCGGAACACTCGCCCAAGGGCCTCGTACCGGACCTTGGCCAAGGGCGGGTACATCATCAGGATCAATCCTGCCGCGATAGGCACGGACGTCGTACCCACCTGAGCCTCCGTGATCACCTTGACCACGCCAGGCGCGAGAGAGCCGATGGCCACTCCCACGGCCATCGCGAGGAAGATCCAAAGCGTGAGAAAGCGATCCAACGTGCCAAGTCGGGTTGGCGAAGGGGCCCGGGTTGCCCCGCTCTTCTTCACGGCAGCCTCCAGGGTTGGCTTTTGCCGACGTATGGATCGATCGATCCGGGCAGGCTTGCGACAAAGGTCCGAATCTCATCGCGGACGCGGCGGAACTCCGCCAGCACCTCGTCCGGGGAGCCGCTCGCTCGCGAAGGGTCGTCGAAGCCGGCGTGCACCCGCTGCGTGGCCCCAGGGAAAACGGGGCAGGATTCGTCCGCCTCGCCGCACAGGGTGATGACCCAATCGAACGGTTCGGCCAGAAACCGGTCGACCGACTTCGCATGCTGTTCGGAGATGTCTACGCCCGCTTCCCGCATCACTTGCCTGGTCAGAGGATGGACCTCGGAGGGCCGTGTGCCCGCAGAGTAGGCGGCGATCCGACCCGGCTGCAGCGCGCGGGCGAACCCCTCAGCCATCTGGCTGCGACAGGAGTTCCCGGTGCACAGGAAGAGGACGCGCAGTGCTGGCATGGTCAAGCTCCTTTGGGTCAGGGCTGGATGGTTGGGAGGAAATCAGCGGCACCGCGCCGAGCGGCGGTCCTGCCTGGCGCCCGGCAGAGGTGCGCCCTGTCCAGCCGGGCGAGGCGCTCCGCCTCCTGGGCCATGTCCGGATCGCTCCCGAGGGGCCGCTGCAGAAACTCGTCGAGCGCTGACGCCAATTGGGCCGGCAGCCCGCTTTGCGCAGCCAGCCGGTAGTAAGTCCAATGACCGTCCCGGCGCTCGCGCACGAGACCGGCGGCCTTGAGCTTCGCGAGATGCTGCGAGACGCCAGACTGGCTGCATGGCAGGATTTCCGCAAGCTCGCAGACGCAAAACTCGTCCTCGGCAAGGAGACGGATCAGCTTTAGGCGCGTCAGGTCGCCAAGCGCCTTATAGAGTCGAGCCAGACTTTCCATGCGAAGGCATCACCCAAATCAGTATATCACGATGTACTGATGCCATGATCCCCGCAGCCAGCAGCGCGATGCGGATGATCTTCTCAGGAGTGATCTTTGCCCAGACAGCAGCGTCAGGCGCGGGAGGGGCCTTGCCAGTGGACGCAGGCAGGGCTATGATGTCCGCGTGTACCGGTACCACTGGTACACATAGGCGGAGGGGGCTCGCGCATGTGGCTGCCGATCGACCCGCGCTCGCCCAAGCCTGTGTATCAACAGGTGGTCGACGCGGTCAAGGAGGCTGTTGCGAAGGGAATGTTGGAACCGGGCGACCGCATGCCTGCGGTACGCGAGCTGGCTTCCCAGCTGACCATCAACCACAACACGGTTGCGCGCGCCTACCAGGAGCTTGAACGCGATCGCGTAATCGAAGTCTTGCGGGGGCGTGGCACGTTCATCGCCACGTCCCGTCCCTGCCCGGATCGTGACGCCCGTGTACGGGCCGTAGCGGCACGCATCCGCGAACTGCTGATCGAGGCGCACCATCTTCAGATGAATGAGGAGGAGCTGCTCGAGCTGTTCCAGGTCACTCTCAGGGAGTGGCGTCAGGAGAGGAGGCAAGCGCAGGCATGACCACCGCCTTGCGTATGGAGGGAGTCGAGAAGCGGTTCCGGGGACGTCCCGTGCTGCACGATATCGCATGGTCGGTTCCGGCGGGCCGGATTTGCGGGCTCATCGGACCGAACGGAGCCGGCAAAACCACACTCCTGCGCCTCGCGCTCGGTCTGCTCGGACCGGATGCGGGCAGCATCGACATTCTGGGCGAGCGCTTGACCCTCGAAAACGCGTGGCTGCGCGAGCGCGTCCACTATGTGGCGAGCGAGCGGGCGATGGCGCCTCTCTTCAGGGTCGGCGAGTGGGTCCGCTACGCCAGCCTGGCCTACCCGCGCTGGGACGCCGTGCGCGGAGCGAGGATGTTTGAGGGGCTTGGCCTTGAGTACGGACGGATGGTGCGGGAGCTCTCGACTGGGCAGCGCACCAGCCTGCAGATCGCGGTTGCCCTGGCCGCCCGACCAGACCTCCTTCTGCTCGACGAGCCGACCAACGGTCTTGACGTTCTCGTCAAGACCCAGGTCCTCCAGCTCGTCATCGACATGGCCGCCGCGGAGGGGACCACGGTCGTCATCGCAACCCACCACATCGAGGATGTGGAGCGGCTGGCCGACAGTCTGGCGGTGCTCCACCAAGGGCGCCTCATCGTCCAGGGCGAGCTCGACGCGATCAAGGCGAGCATGCACCGTCTCCAGGTGGTGATCCCCGGCGAGTGGCCTGTGGAGATCGATCGGGACCCATGTGTGGTGCGCGTCGAGCGGCAGGGCAAAGTGGGCCTGGTCACGATCGAGGGCCCCGTCGAGCCGGTCGCGGAGCGCTGTCGGCAGCTCGGGGCCGTCCTCGTGGAGCCGCTGGATCTGGACCTGACGGAAGTGTTCCGCGCCGTGTTGGGAAAGGAGGGCTACACACGTGCCCAGCTCAACTGGAACGTCGAGTAGCCGCCGAAGATTCGCCGTTTCCCCTGCGGCGCGCTACCGCGAGCTGCATGTCGACCGCACGATCTACCTGCTGGGCACCCTGCTGCTGCTCGCGCCCTGGGGATTATTGCTGCTGAACCTGTGGAGCGAGATGCACATAGCCCATTGGGTGCTCGCGGCAAACCATACCACCCTTCGGGCCATGATGAACTCCAATCTCCAAGGATTCACCCAGGCACTGGGATTCGGGTCGTTCGACCTCTTCGTCGCAGCCATCATGGGCCTTGCCCTTTTCGCCTACGATCGCTTCGCCGGCGGTCTCTTCTACAGCCTCGAGGGCCCTCTGCGCAGACGCGAGGTGTTCCTCGCCAAGGCGATCTTCGGTGCGGCGAGCATCCTCCTGGAGGTGGTCCTGGGTACGGCCGGCACGTTGCTCATGGCAGGGCTGAGCGGAAATCAGAGCCTGGCCGGCGCCATCCTCTTGCGCGGCCTCTTTGACGCCTCCGGCCAGCTCAGCCTGTTCGCCACCGCGCTTGCCATGGGCGCCGCCATGGATTCGGTCTTGAGTGGCATCGCCACGGCCATCTGGGCTGGCCTGCCTGCGCTCGGCCAGAGCCTCCTGGGCCAGCTTTTCATGGTTCAGGGCAAGCAGCCAATGACGCTGCCGGGTGGTCAGAGCGTCACCGTGACCACGTTCAAGTTCATCGCGCCGTGGATCGGCAGCCTTGCGCAGTCCCTGCCGGGCCTGTCCCCGTTCCAGCAAGGGTTCTACGGCTGGCCAATTGGCGATGTCCTGGCCATGATCGGGTGGTTCATCGCGTGGACGGTATTGCTTTTCTGGCTAGGTCTTGGCTGGTGGCAGCGGGCGCCCTTCGAGCGCCTGCACGACGCCGTCTTCTTCCCGTTCCTATGGAACCTCTACTACGCGTTCCTCGCGCTGCTGAGCGGCCTTGTGATCACACAAGTGGTCACTCGCGGCATGGTGCGAGGCCTGTCCTGGGCTGCGATCTACGCGGCCTTGTCCGTTGCCGGCTGGTTCTTCTGGCGGTTTGTCGTGCGCCGACGCGGGCAGAGCGCAGGATCCCGGCATCGACGGGCGGGGGCGTAGCTCCGGGGAGAAGAAAGCGCAGCTGCGGTGCCGACCCAAGATGCAAGCAGGTCTCACCTGGGCCCGGCTCCTCACACAGCGCGTGCTGTCACAGGCAGGGCCACCGTGAACGTCGTACCTTCGCCGGGCACGCTGTCGACGCCGATGCTGCCGCGGTGTGCCCGAACGATGCTCTGGGCGATGGCAAGGCCCAGCCCCGCGCCGCCGCTCCCTTTGGCGCGGGCGGAATCGGTGCGGTAGAAGCGGTCGAAGATGCGTCCGAGATGTTGCGTCTCGATGCCGATGCCCGTGTCGCGCACCCGTAGCCGGACCTCGTGCCTGTGCCGCACGAGGCTGACCTCGACCCGGCCGGCGGGCGTGTACTTGACCGCGTTGTCGAGCAGGATCGCGACGACCTGGTAGAGGGCATCCGAATCGCCCAGCACGCGCAGATCGCCCTCGTCGTCAGGCCCGGGCAGTTCCATCCGGATCTCAAGACCCTTTGCCTCTACCGCCGGCCGGAAGGCGTCCACCGCCTTGCGCACGACGTGGGCCAGGTCTAGCGGCTGCAGGCGCGACGCCGGTGCGGATGCGTTGGTCCTCGCCAACGCGAGGAGTTGGTCCGAAAGCCGGTGCAACCGCAGGATCTCGTCCTCGATCGCCTGCAACCACTGGCCGTTCTCCTCCACCGTCGCATCGGGGCGGCTCTGCACGAGGTCCAGGTTGACGCGCATCACGGCGAGAGGCGTCCGCAGCTCGTGGGACGCGTCTGCCACGAACTGCTCCTGTTGCTGCCATGCTCGCACGGCAGGCCGCAAGGACAGCCGCGAGAGGAAGAAGCCTGCGCCAGCCGCCAGACCGATGCCAAGCCCTCCCACGACGAAGAGGACCTTGGCGAGACGCCTTTGCGCCGTCAGGTCGCGATCGACGTTGAGGGCCATTTGCATGTAGCCGATGGTCTGCTTGTAGGGACTTTGCAGGCGCAATGTCAGCACGCGGTACCAGCCGCTTTGGCGGACAAGATCCGTCGCCAGAAGCTCCGAACCGCCGCCCATCTGATAGGGGAGGGTCCTGGTAACGAGCGGAGCCGTACTGGCGATGACGTTGCCCTGGGCGTCGCGCAGCACGATGGCGGAGACTTTAGGGTACATGTCGGAAAGCTTGGCCAGTGCGACGAACTGGGACGGGAAGACGCCGCGGTCGAGGTCCCGGAGCACGCGGGCCGCCAGGGGCCTCGTCGTGTCGCGCAGGATGGCGTCAACGTTGTCCTGGGTCAACTGCGCCGTCAGCCCGTAGATCAGGACTGCGGTGAGCAGGTAGAACACAAAGAAGAGCGCCGCGAGCAGGAACGCGAGGTTGAGGCGCAAGCCGCGGAAGAGCCGCCAGTGGCTCACGGTGGCCTGGCCGCCGCGCGCCGACCCGCGGGACCGGGTGGCCGGCCCCCTTCCCGTCATGTCGCTTCCTTCGGCGTCTGGGAACCTGGCTGAAACATGTAACCCATGCCGTGGACGGTCTGGATGTCGGAGGCGCGGCGGGCATCTCCGCCCAGACCGCGACCAAGCTTGCGGCGCAGCAGATGGATGTAGGTATCCACGACGTTGCTGTCGACCTCCGAGTCGTAGCCCCAGACGCGATCGAAGATGAAGGACCGCGAGAGAACCTGGCCGCGATGGCGCATGAAGAGCTCCATCAACTGGAACTCCTTGTGCGTCAAGGGGACGAGCTCGCCCGAGCAGGATACGACCCTTTGGACGAGGTCGAGCGAGTAGCCGCCCGCCTCGAGCGTCTGCACCCCGGTGAGGTCACCGACGCGACGCGTGAGCGCGCGTATGCGCGCGAGGAGCTCCTTCGTGCCGAACGGCTTCACGACGTAGTCATCCGCCCCGCTGTCGAGGCCGAGCACCTTGTCCTCCTCGGTTCCTCGCGCCGTCAGCATCAGGGTGGGGGTCGTGTCGCCCTCCTCCCGCAACGTACGGACGATCTCCGTGCCGGAAAGCCCTGGCAGCATGACATCGACCAGCAGCAGGTCGTAGATCCCCGCCCTGGCCATGTCGAGCCCCTCCACGCCGTCGCCGGCGCAGTCGACGGTATACTGCTGCTGTTTCAGGAACTGCGACAGCGCCCGGGTCATTGGCACTTCGTCGTCGATCAGAAGGACGCGCACCGATGCCATCACCTGGCTTCGCGCAGAGCGCTTGTCTATGGCTTCTCTACGGTGTGACCTGCAGGATGACCTGCTCCTTGGCACGCCCCTGGGAGTACGTGACGGTATACTGGCCGGTCGTCGCATGCGGGTGGACCGTGACGGTGCCCGTGACACGGTCGATGGTGACCCCGTGCGCACCTGGCGGGCCCTGCAGGCGGTAGGTGCCCGTGTTGGGCAGAACCTGGCCGCTTGCGTCCTTGACCTGCGGCTGAGCGCCCACCGGGTCTGCCACCGGTGGCTGGTGCTTGGCCGGTAGAGCGATCGCGGCACTCGTGTAGGCGAGGCTCGTGATGTTCGCGGGGTGGCTCTGGACCCAGGCAGTGTCGGCAAGAAGCAGCCAGGCGTTCATCAGGGAGATGGCCGTGGTCTGCAGCCGGGTGATGGTTCGCTGGATGAGGTCGCTCTCCAGCCTGGGCGACCTGCGGAAGGCCGGGCGCTTGATCGCCGCGGTTGCCATGGTGACGTCCTTGGCGATCTGGAGCTGCGCGCCTCGCGCTGAAGCGATCAGGCTCGCGAGGCGAGCCTTCAGGGCAGGGTTGCGCTTCGGCGTGTTCGTGCATGCCTGGATCTCGGTTGCGATCGCCGCCTTGGCCTGGCGCAGGGCCGGCAGGATCTCCTGTTGCATGCGCCCTGGCGGCAGGGGCCGCGCGCCGGCGGCCAACAGGGCCTGCTCAGCGGTATAGAGTGACGTGATGTTAGTATTCATCGCCTGGACAGCCCGCGCCACGGTGGCGCCGTGCTCGCTCTGCGCGGGCGTCAGTGCCTGCGCCCTGGCCTCGAGCTGCGTTTCCACCTGCGCGAGGTGCTCATAGTGCGCGGTGAAGGCGGCGCTGGTCTCCGCCCGGGCAATGCCTGCCGGAACGGCGTACATGCCGAAGCTCAGCACAGCCGTGACGCATGTGAGCGGAATCGCGCGCCTCATAGGAGACTTGCCCATGGTAACCGACCACCTTGATCCGCCCAAGCGGCCTGGCGGCAACAGGCACCTTGCATTTCGGTGCCGCTCCGCCAAGCCGCGGGGCTTTAGGACTCGATCCTATACTAACCTACGGTGCCCACGGTTCGCCGCGAGACCTATTGGGCGACCGTCAGGTTGACCGATTCCGAGACGCCTGCCTGGGTGTAGGTGACGACATAGGTGCCCACCGTGGCTCCCGAATTCACCGTTACCTGGCCAGACGCGGCGTCGATGGCCACGCCGGTTGCCCCGGTCGGGCCGGCGATGGTGTAGGTGCCGGAGTCGGGGAGGACATTGCCCTGGGCGTCATTGACGACCGGCGCGACGCTCACGGCGTCCACTACCGCCGCGGAGCCCGCAGGCGGCGCGGTGATGCTCGATACGGCGTAGGCGAGACCGGTGATCGTGGCGGCGCTACCCGTGGTCGGGGTCGTGCTCGCGGCGGTCTCCGCGGCGATCCAGAGCTGCGTGTAGTGGATGGCCGCCTTCTGCAGGTCGAGGATCGAGGTCTGCAGGGCGACGAGTCCGCCGGCGTACGGGTGGGTCTTCCACATGCCGAGGGCGACCAGCGGGTGCGTGAGTCCGAAGTTGACCGTGCGGAGTTGGGCGGTCCAGGCCTTCACCTTGAGCGTGAGCTCGTGCGCCGCGGGCGAGTTCTTCTTGTGGTCCTTCTTGAGCTTCGCCTTTGCGTCGGTGATCTCGTGTGTGAGGGTACGCTTCTGCGCCTGGAGCTTTGCCTTCGCGCTCGCGGTCTGTGCGGGGATGCCGGCCTTGGCGGCAGCGAGCGCCTGCTCGGAGGTGTAGAGCGTCGCGATCTGCGTGTTGATCGTTTGCACAGTCGTTCCGTACGCCGCGACTGTGGTGCTCGAGCCGGTCCCGGCCTGCGCCTGCTGCAGGAGGTTCGCCTCTGTCGTCGCATTCGCGCCGTAGCGGGCGGCGAAGTTCTGATGCGGCGCCGCGCTGGCGGTCACGGCCGTGCCACACAACAGCAAAGCCGCCGTGCCGACGCCGAGGACCCAGGTACCCGGATGCATTCTCTTGACTCCCACAGACGATTCCTCCTTGGCGATACCCTACCCGTATCATCCGGGAGGGCCTTAAAAAGTTCTGAAATCTGCCGCCTTGCGCGATGGTTTCCTGCAATGGTCGCCGGTACCCCTTGCACGACAGGCTGGGCATGAGTGGCGGGCAGCAACTGTGCGCATGGCCTTAGACGACTTTTGCATACTGCGTACAAGGTGACGGCATTGCGTGAACCGAACAAGGCAGATAAACCTGCCGTGTCGCCAAGGGGCATGGGGCGGAGGCTCCCGCCCAGGCAGGTTCGTGCAACAGACGAACGCCGCCGGAGGAGACGCCGCTGAAAACGTCCTGTCCTCCCTTCCCCGGCATGAGCGCCGCCGACCACCCACGGGAGTGCACGCGCTCCCATCGCGAGGGCATTCACCCGCAACGCGCCCCTGGGCACGGGAGCGGCCGGCCGGGCGCTCCAGGCGGGGTTCCTTGAAGCCACGCGCGGGAGCGGGGATGCGTGCACTCCGCTACCTTGTCGCCGCGCGCGTGGCCCGTAGCGTCAGCACCTCGATGTTCGGCGTGATCTTCCCGCTCGTCGTGGCGAATCTCCGTCTCGGCGGCACGTCATCCGGCCTAATCCTGTCGGCCGCGTCGGCGGGTGCGGCCGCTCAGCTGGTTCTGGCGGGATTTTTGGGGGACCGCATCGGACGGCGCCCGGTGCTCGCGGGCATGGCTCTGCTCTCGGGGCTGGCGGCGGCCAGCGTCGCGCTCGTGCACAGCTTCCTGCCCCTCGCGTTGATCGCGTTCATCGGTGCACTGGGCCGCGGGGGCGATGTCGGTTCCGGCGGCGCGTCCGGGCCCTTCGCGCCTGTGGAGCAGCCGCTCGTCGCGGAAGTGGCGGGCAGCGCAAGACAGACCGAGGCTCTCGGGCGACTCAGCTTCTTTGGCGCCATCGCGGGTGCGGCGGGCTCACTCACGGCCGGGCTTCCCTCTGCCTTGGGCATCGTCGGCGTGACGCTTGGGCAAGGCATCACGATCACGATCATGATCGCGGCCGCCGCGCAGCTCCTGGCGGGGATCTTCGTCCTGCCGGTGCGCGAGCACGCGAGAGACCGGAAGGCAAAGCCCGAGCGGCTCTCGCCGCACGCGCGCGGCATAGTAGGGAAGCTTTCCCTGACGAACGCCCTGAACGGACTCGGCACCGGCTTTCTCGGCCCGTTCTTCACCTACTGGCTCGTGGTCCGGTTCCACGTTACGTCTTGGGAACTCGCGGCCCTCTACACGATTGCGAACATCGTGACGGCCCTCCTCTTCCTGGCCTCGGCACCCTTGGCGCGACGCCTCGGCCGGGTGAACGCCGTCGTCTGGACGCGACTCATCGCCGCGGTATTCACGGCGCTTGTCGCGCTGTCCCCGACGTTCATGGTTGCGAGCGCCCTGTTCCTCGTCCGGATGGCGTTCCAGAAGGTCGGCGATCCGGCACGCCAATCGCTTGTGCTGGATTTTGTGGATCAGGGTGAGCGAAGTCGCGTCAGTTCCGCGACCAACCTGCCCTTTAATGTGACCAACGCGGTGAGCCCGTCGATTGGCGGCTACCTTCTGGGGGCCCTCCAGTTCGCCGGTCTGCCCGTGCTGCTCGCGGCCATCCTGCAGACGGGGAACGCACTCCTTTTCAACCATTTCTTCGGTCGAGGCGAAGGCATGCCGCACGGCGGCAGGGATGTTCGGGCCTGAAGGCGCCGTGCGATCTACACCGGAAACCGCCGCCCGGGCCAGGCCCCCAGGGCAGGGGCATCAAAAGGGCGGCGGCCACCCTGTGAGTAGCCGCCGGAAGTTGCGGATGTCCGTGCTGGCGGCGCGCCGGAAATTGCGTGCCTCGCCCTACTTGAACGCCAGCAGAAGCTTGCCGACCGACTGACGCGAACGCAGGCGGGACCAGGCCTCCCCGGCTTCCCGCCAAGGGTATACGTGCTCGACCACGGGGTGGAGGGTTCCTCCGGCAAGCGCCTGCAGCAGGGCGGATACGCCATGGCGGAACCGTTCGGGCGCTGTGAGGCCCAGCAAACTGATGGAGAAGCCGGTCACGGACTGGCAACGCCCGATCAATTGCCCGACCTGGAGCTCCGGTCGCGACCCTGCCGCCTGTCCATAGACGACGATGCGACCGTAGGTCGCGAGCACCTTCAGGGCGTCGCCGAAACTCTGGCCGCCGACGCTGTCCAGAACGAGGTCCACCGCCTGCTCGCCAAGAGCGGGCACTTCTTCATAGCCGATAGCCTTGTCGGCTCCGAGCGAAGACGCGTGCCTGCGCTTCTCAGGTGTGCTGGCGACGGCGATGATGCCAGCCTGTTCCTGCCGGGCCCACTGGATGGCGAGGCTGCCGACCCCCCCGGCTCCCGCGAGGATCAGCACGCGCTCGCCGCTGCTCACCCGGCCTGCGGTATGCAGGAGATGGTAGGCTGTAAGGCCCTGCGTATAGACCGAGGCCGCCGTGTCCAGGGGGACGGCCGCGGGAAGCTTTGTGGCCAGGGCAGCGGGCAGCCGCGTGTACGCGGCATAACCGCCCACCGCGCGCATGCCAACGACCGGGTCCCCGACCGCGAACCCGCTCACGCCTTCGCCGACCGCCGCTACGACGCCGGACACCTCGCTGCCGGGAACCCCGTCCTTTGTCCCGAGGTCGGCGAAGTTCACGCCGGCGTACGCGACCTCGACCAGCAGTTCCGAGGCTTGCGGCTCAGGCCGCGCCTGCTCGGCATGTACAAGAGATCCCTCGGCATCCACCCGCAAGACGTTCATCGCTTGGTGCCTCCACCTGCTTGTCTAGGGTTCTGACAACGTCTTCTGCAAACGACCGGGGTCCCCTCCCCGGTGGCGACCTGTTTACCGCGGCGAACTGCACGCAGGCACGGACGACCGAAGTCGGGAGGGTCAGAGAGCTGGAGGAGCCCGGTTTCGGCTGGGACGGGCCTAGCCAGGCTGGCCTCGCCATTTGCCTTTCAAGCGCCACGCCTTAGCAGATCTAAGTGCACTGTAACTCGTTTACAAGGTGCAAACTCCACAATCTTGTCGCCTGCATTTCGCTTGCGAACGGCATTCAGGTCTGTCTCCACCCGGTACGATTTTTTCTGCCAAGGAGATGCGGTGGCCATGCGTGTCCTAGTGGTAGAGGACGATCCGTCTCTCGCGGCGACGCTGCGCCTCGGCCTCGAAGCGGAGGGTTTCGACCCGACCCCATGCGACACGATGGCCAGCGCGATCGCTCTCATCGGACGCACCGCCTTCCAGCTGGCCCTTGTCGATGTGAACCTGCCCGACGGGTCGGGCTTCGCGCTTGTGCCTCGCCTCAAGGACCGTGGCGTCTTCGTCATCATGCTCACCGCGCGCGGTTCGGTGCCAGATCGGGTGCACGGCTTCGAACTCGGCGCGGACGACTACGTCGGGAAGCCCTTTGCCTTTGAGGAGCTCGTCATGCGCATGCGCGCGGTGGCCCGTCACCCAGTTCCAACCGATCGCCTTCCGGTGCTGACGTTCGCCGATATCGAGGTGCACCTGGAGCGCCAGGAGGCTCTGCGCGCCGGTCAGCCGCTCGAGCTTACCCGCCGCGAATACGACCTCCTCTGCTTGTTCATGCGCAACCCACGGCGTGTCCTGACGCGCGATCAGATCCTCGAGCGCGTCTGGGGTTACGATACCGAGGTCGAAAGCGGCGTGCTCGACGTCTACATCAGCTACCTGCGCCGCAAGCTCGAGGTCCACGGACCTCGTCTCATTCACACCATGCGCGGTTTCGGCTACCGTCTAGACGATCATGGCGAAGCCTAGACCCGGTCTGCAGAGCCTCAGCCGTCGGTTGCTGCTCGCCATGGTGGCGCTCGTGGGAGCGTCGCTTCTCCTGGTGGACTTCGGCGCCGCCTACTTTCTACACAGCGTGCTCGAGCAGAATCTCGAGTTGCAGCTCGTGAATGCCGTGCAGTCGGACGCCCGCTTCTATCTCCGCACGGGGGGCGTACGGGACGGCCGCGCCTTCGGCGGATCCGTCGCGGTCTACGACCCGAGTGGAAGGCGCATCGCCAGCTTCGGCGCCACGCCGGGAGAGAGTCCGCCTCTCGGCGTGAGCCGGCAGCGCGGCGTTTTGCGCGATGTGGTCCTGATTCCGGGAGGCCTCTTTCTCGAACAAGTCGCCATGGACACTGTGGCGCGCCCCGTCGGTGCGCTCGAGGGCGTGCTGGCGGTTGTCACCCTGGCGGCGGTCCTGCTGGCGGCGACCGTGGCCGTGGGCATCGCGCGCAGCCTTGCGGCGCCCCTCTCCTCCCTGTCGGCGGAGGCGGCACGCATCAGCGAGACGGGAGACCTCGAGACCCACCTGCCGCAGGACCATGGCGTCCGCGAAATCCGGGACCTGGCCATGTCCCTGCAGCGCATGCTGGACCGCCTCGGCCAGATGTTCGGCGCACTGGAGGCTTCGGAGCAGCGCGAAAGGGCCTTGCGCGAGATGACGCTGCACGATTTGCGCACACCGCTCTCCACCGTGCTCGGCACGCTCGAACTGCTCAGCAGCGGTCGGCTGAAGCGCGACGAGGCCAAGGAAGCCGCGGTCCTCGCGCAACGCGAAGCCGCCCGCCTCGCGGCGCGCATCCGCAACCTCGACACAAGGGAAAGCGATGCCCTGTCGGAGCTTGCGCCGACCCTGCGGCGCGCCGCCCGCGGACACAAGCTGGAGGAGGGTCCGCAAGGCCTCTGGGTGGCGGCTCCGGCCGCCGAGGTCCAGCAGGTGCTCGGGCTCCTGGTCGACAACGCGGAACGGCACAACCCGCCAGGCACCAGTGTCGAGGTGGGCTGGCGCCAGGAGCACGACATGGCCTCAGTCTGGGTGCGGGACCGGGGCGTCGGCATGACTCCCGAAGTGGCGGCGCATGCGTTCGAGCGCTTCTACAGCGGTGATGGCCAAGGCGGCCTGGGCCTGGGGCTGGCGCTTGCGCGCGTGCTCGTCGCATCCAGGGGCGGATCGGTCGATCTCGCTACGGGCGCGGGAAAGGGTACCGAGGTCACGATACGCTGGCCGGTAGCCACCGCCCCCACAGGCGGGAACGGGCCGGGGGCCGCGCGAAGACCTCGGGATCCGGCCGCCCGACAGGACAGCGAAGTCCCCGCGCCATTTGGCGATGTACAGCCCCGCAAACTGCTGTAGCCGCCAATCCCGCTTACAGCAGTTGCGGGCACAAGCAGGGCGCCGCCATGGCAGGAACGGCGCCCTCAGCCCGTGTCAGGCCGGAACGTGCGGCAGGACGATGGAGCTTGGGTGATCCGCGTCGTGGAAGATCGTCTGCTCAGCCTTCTGCGGTGTGACGCTCATGAGGAACTCGTCCTCCCCGGTATTGAGGTTGCGATCCCAGCGCGGGAACGAGCTGCTCGTCACCTCGAGACGCAACCGGTGGCCAGGCAGGAAGCTGACGCCTGTCGCCCAGAGAGCGATGGTGAGCCGGACCACCTCACCCGGCTCAAGGAGCTTTGGCGGTGCCGGGTGGATCTCCCCGGGCAGGGCGTAGGTCTCTCGCCAACGGGTGCGCACGATGCCATCCGTGAGGGTCATGGCCCGCCCGTCCGGATATACGTCCACCAGCCTCGCTACGAAGTCCGTGTCCGGCGCCGACGAAGAGACCACAAGCTCGGCCGACACCGGCCCGATCACCGTGTACGGCTCCGAGAAAGGGTCGCTCGTGTAGCAGAGCACGTCCTGCCGCTGTTCGTTCGGCCGCTGGTCGAGGGGGCCGGGCCGATAGCGACTCGGCATCAGCAGGCTGCCGCCCACGGTCGGTACGGGATCGAGCGGGTCATACGTGTAATGGTCAGGCGGCTGCGGGCCGGGCGCCGTGCGACTCAGCCTGCCATCGCCCTGCAGGGTGTTGGCATGGCCTAGATGATTCCGCGCAGTTACAACCCCCAGGTGATGGCGGGGGGCATCGCCGCAAGAGTAGGCGGCTGCATCACTGCCGTCTGCCACTGCGCACCTGGCGCACCATGCCATCATCCACTGCTTTTCACTTTCAGGCACAGGCCGCAGGCCCGAGAGATGCGGCGGCCTGGCGCCGCCGCTTCCAGCCTTCGCTACGCCGGAGTGCTTACCTGGCCTTGTCCCAAGGCCAGGGGTGCTCGCATCCGTTCTGACGCGGGCGCCTGCCGCGCCAGAACGTCCCAGCCAACCGGCTGTTCGCCGGAAGATGGGGATTGAAACGGGTCGCTTCTCTGCGATGATGGAAGATGATTGGAGCGGCACCCCCGTGACCGGTACGACCCAGCGCGAGGTGATCGTCAACTTGCCGGCACCCGGTGGCTTGTGCCACGCAGCGACCCAGGCTCGACGGAGCGAATCGATCGCGATGGTGTCCATCATGGCTGGGTTGGGCGCGTTTCTGGCGGCCGCCGTGACCTTTGCCGGCGGGGGACTGGGTGCGTTCGACTTCGGCTTCTACTGGCAGGCCGCGCATCTGATCGCCTTGGGCCACCTGAACCCTGTCGTGGGCGCGATTCCGGGACATCCGTACCTCTCCGACGACCTCGAGACCTATATGTACCCGCTTGCCCTGCTCTTTCGCATCTGGCCTTCGCCGTGGTTGCTCATCCTTGCCCAGGCGGCCGCATTTGCCGGCGTCGTCGCCCTGGCCCTGAGGTACGCCGTCGAGCGCCATCTCGACGGCGCCTGGTTCTGGGCGGCCGCTGTTCTTATCGTGCTGTACCCTCCGGCAAGCGATGCCGTCGGAGGCTTCCACTGGGACATCTTCGCGGGCCTGTTCGGACTCGCGATGCTGCTCAACCTGCTGCGCGGGCGGCTTGCGTGGGCGATTCTCTTCGCCGTCCTGACGTTGGCTGTGCGCGAAGCGGCCGGGTTCATCGTGGCTGCCGTCAGCGCCTTCTACATCGGGCTTTCGACGGAGTTCGGACGTGCTCAGAAGGTAACGCTGGTGCTGGGGCTTGCGGGACTTGCAGTCTCCACGATCGAGGTGGTCTGGCTTCTGCCGCTGCTCTCACCGGGGCACGTCGCCTTTATGCAGCGCAGCCTCTTCGGCAACGCAACCGGCATGGCCGACAAGATGGTGGCCGTTCTCCTCTCACTGTTTTGGCCCGCGAAGTGGATCGATCTCATGCAGCTCGTGCTGCCGCTCCTGTTCCTGCCCATCCTGCGCCCAAAGCTCTGGCCCGCGCTTGCTCTTGCAATCTCGGTCGGGTGGCTCTCTCTCGACATCAACATGTTCAGCGGCATCTTCCAGTACCCGTCCGCCTACCTGGCTGTCCTTTACCCCGCAACGGTGGAGGGGCTTCTGGTCGCGCGACGGGCGCGGCACCAGTTCTCGATCAGGCCGGTGCTGGTAGCTCCGCTGATCGCCTGTCTTTGGATCCTGGGGCTCCTCTTCTATGCCAATCAAGTGCTCACGGTGGCTTACAGCGCGCAGCAGGTCGGGAGTCCCAGACTACGGGCGCTGGCGACGGATCGCGCGATCGTCGGTCATCAGAGCCTCCTGACGACCGCCGCGGACTACGTCTACGTGGGCAATGCCCGTACCACGGTCATTCCCTCGTTTGTGCAGGGAAGTCTCAT